>UQLB01000020.1 GCA_900541725.1 uncultured Collinsella sp.
TAAGCCACACGCTAACAGCTTTAAGGAGTCAAAGCTGGTTTAGCCAAAGAAGCGCTTGATCTCGATCTCGGCGTTCTCCAGGCAGTCGGAGCCGTGGATCACGTTGGCGTTGACATCGACAGCGAAGTCGCCGCGGATGGTGCCGGGGGCAGCATCAAGCGGGTTGGTAGCGCCCATGAGGGTGCGCATCTTAGCAACAGCGGAGAGACCGGATACGACCATCTTGACGACCGGACCGCTCGTCATAAAGTCGCAGAGACCGCCAAAGAAGGGCTTGTCGGCCAGATGGGCGTAGTGCTCCTCGACGGTAGCGCGCTCGAGCGTGGTCATCTCCATGCGCTCGATGACAAGGCCGCTGCGCTCAATGCGAGCAACAATCTCGCCGATCTTGCGATCGCGCACGGCGTCGGGCTTAATCATGATGAAGGTCTTCTCGATAGCCATAAGGTAGCCTTTCAAGTAGGTTCGCGCGTGCCCAAGTCCCATTCCGGCACCCGCCTGGACTGCATCGTAACAGAGTTTTAGCTGCAGTTAAACAAAAAGCTGTTTATTGAAACGTTGCAATTTATTAAAGCGCTCCATATGTGTCACTTCTGTTTCGAAGCCCGATTAGAGTACCATCCGACCGCCCATCAACCGCATCGAACAGAGCAGACGGTCGGTTGCCGCCCGCGAACGTACCCCCTTCACAACCTGCCCAAAGGTCCTACAGAAGTTCTCGACAAGCCCCTCCCCCATAGCAACAAAATACGGACGCCCACAACAGCAGACGCCCATAAAGCAAAAACGATTCCTCAATAAATGGCCAAAACGGCTTCAGCCAAACCTCTACTTTGCCCCGTGGCCCATCTCGACGACCTTAGTCAGTGACCCAAACACACCCTCGTCAGCCACGAGCTGTGCCTCGGCGCGATCAAGCTGCACGGCAACGGCGGCAGGGGCGGTGCCGCCCTCGGTCGTGCGCGCGGCGACAATCGACGGGATGTCGAGCGCCTCGGTAATGTCGCGCTCAAAGAGCGGGCTTGCCTCCTGGAACACCTCAAACGGCAGGTCCTCAAGATTGCAGCCGCGCTTCTCACACATCAGGACCAGATGGCCCACCACGGCATGTGCCTCGCGGAACGGCAGGCCACGCTTGGCCAGGTAATCGGCAACATCGGTGGCGGCAAGGTGCCCCACGCCGCACTCGCGCGCCATGGCATCCTCGTTGACGGTCCAAGTCGAAATCATTCCGGCCATAACGGACAGGCACTGCATGAGCGTATGGGCGGTATCGAGCGCGCCCTCCTTGTCCTCCTGCAAGTCCTTGTTATAAGCAAGCGGCAAGCCCTTCATGGTTACCAGCAGCTGCACCAGGTTGCCGTACACGCGACCGCTCTTGCCGCGGATAAGCTCGGCAAAGTCGGGGTTCTTCTTCTGCGGCATGATAGACGAGCCGGTGGAGTAGGAGTCTGAAAGCGTGATAAAGCCAAATTCGGAGCTCGACCACAGCACGATCTCCTCGGAAAGACGCGACAGGTGCATCGCCATGACGGATCCGGCGTAATGCAGATCGAGCAGGAAATCACGGTCGGAAACCGCATCGAGCGAGTTGGGGATCACGCCCGCAAAGCCAAGTTCGGCAGCCGTCATCTGGCGATCGAGCGGATAGCTCGTACCGGCAAGCGCGGCAGCACCAAGCGGGCAGTTGTCGGCGGCATCAAAGGCGGCCTTCAGGCGCGTAAAGTCGCGCGCGAACATCCAGAAATACGCCAGCAGATGATGCGAGAGCAGCACGGGCTGAGCGTGCTGCATATGCGTGTAGCCCGGCAGAATCACCTTGTCGTACTTCTTGGCCGCATCCACCAGCACATGGCGCAGCTCAAGATTGGCCTCCATGAGCTCCTTGGCCAGCGCCTTGACGCCCAGGCGCGTATCGGTCGCCACCTGGTCGTTGCGCGAACGCCCAGTATGCAAGCGCTTGCCAGCCTCGCCGATGCGACGCGTCAGCTCGCTCTCGATGGACATATGAATGTCCTCATCGTTGATGTCGAAGGTAAAGTTGCCGGCATCGATATCCTGTTCGATTCCGGTCAGGCCCTTGGCAATCGCCTGCTCGTCCTCGGCACTGATGATGCCCTGGGCGGCCAACATCTTGGCATGCGCCTTAGAGCCGGCGATATCCTGCTTATAGAGATGTTTGTCGACCGGCAGCGACGCGCCAAACTCCTGCGTGACCTCGGCCACGCCCGCCTCAAAACGACCGCCCCAAAGAGCCATGGAACCGTCTCCTTTCTCCAAATACCAAAACAAGCGTCCAAAGCAATGTGCCCTGTCGCTAAAGCGATTTATCAACCGCTAGTTTTACACACTCCCTGCCGCGCGCGGGGCCATGTGGCTAATTTGCAAAGAAGTGACGCACCATGCACTTGGCGCCCAACGTCTCCCTCCGGATGTTGCCCTGCGAACCATCGATCCAGGCCTTCAGGCTCATAGGAACGTCCTCGACCCTTACAGCATCGAACTCGGGCGCGAGGGCAAGCAAAGCATGCGCGATAGCATTGAACATAATGGATACTCCTCATATATATAGGCACAGAGCCGCCAAATTGATAGAAGGAGCCCCGCCGGACAACCCCGGCGGGGCTCGGACTCAGCCGCAGACGCGGCATCATATATGCGGGCGGAACGTAGGGGCCACCGATGTTAAGAAGTGTCAGCAAGCATAACGAAAGGTAGGGACCCCGTGCGCCCGTTATGTATCACGCGGATGGGCCGCGCGGATACCAAGGGAAGGAGGCGCTAGGCCTGGGCAGCAGCAGAGCTGGGGCCCTGGACCTTTGCCCACGTCTTGAGCGACAGCGTATCGATCTCGATAAAGCCGGCGCTGGCCTTCTCGTCAAACGTGGTGTCGCGGTCGTAGGTAGCCAGACCGTAGTCGTAGAGGCTGAAGGGGCTCTTGCGGCCGACGACATGACAGTTGCCCTTAAAGAACTTCAGACGGACAGTGCCGGTCACGAACTTTTGCGTGTCGGCCATAAAGGCATCGAGCGCGTTTTTGAGCGGGCTGTACCACTGGCCGTTGTACACGGCGGTGGCCCAATCCTGCTCGAGCTTGATCTTGGTCTTGAGCAGGTCGCCCTCGACGCAGATGTCCTCGAGCGCCTTGTGGGCGGTGATGAGCGTCAGGGCGCCGGGAACCTCGTAGCACTCGCGGCTCTTAAGGCCCACCAGGCGATCCTCGACCAGATCGAGACGGCCAAAGCCATTGTCGCCGGAGATCTTGTTGAGGGCGATGACGATCTCAGAGAGCTTCATCTTCTTGCCGTCGACGGCGACGGGCTTGCCGGCCTCAAACTCAATCTCGGTGTAGGTCGGGGTGTCCGGGGTGTCCTCGGGGTTCTTGGTCATAACCCAAGCGTCGTCGAGCGGCTCATTCCAGGGATCCTCCAGGTGACCGCACTCAATGGCACGACCCCACAGGTTGTCGTCGATGGAGTAGGGGTTGTCGTTGGCACCCTCGGGAACCGGCACGTTGTGGGCGTGGGCATAGGCGACCTCGTCGGGACGGCACTTCAGGTCCCACTCGCGAACCGGGGCGATAACCTTGAGCTCGGGGTCGAGGGCCTTGACGGCGGCCTCAAAACGGACCTGGTCGTTACCCTTGCCGGTGCAGCCGTGGGCGACGTAGGTCGCGCCAAACTCGTGGGCGACCTCAACAAGCTTCTTGGCAAGCAGCGGGCGAGACAGGGCGGAGAGCAGCGGATACTTGTTCTCGTACATGGAGTTTGCTGCAATGGCTTTGGTCAGGAACTCATCGGAGAACTCGTCGCGCAGGTCGAGCACCTGGCAATCGAGAACGCCCAGGTCGAGCGCCTTCTGCTTCTTGGCATCCAGTCCGGTCTCTTCCTGGCCCACGTTGCCGCAGACGCAAACGACATCGAGATTCTTCTCGTCCTGGAGCCACTTGACACATACGGATGTATCAAGACCACCGGAATATGCGAGAACGACTTTTTCCTTGCTCATGGCTGTTTCCTTTCGCCCTTGGTAGCTAGTTAGAACATCGGTCAGTTGCAAGTCATTTCAAGGTCATATACCGTGCAATATCAGGTTAAATAGCAAAAATCAGCACATACATGCCCTAGAAACATGCAGCAATGTCGTGCTAAAACCCAACGACCTCAAAATGACTCTGTTGAGGCAATTCGCCCCATGCGGACAGAGACGATTGTTATCGTCGTCGGGAAATTGCGCGCTGGCGTCGGATGGCATTGTCTGCAGTGGTGATGATCTTTACGAACTGCATCTGCCTCTCCTTTCACGTATCGCCGGGCGCAATTCAAATATCGTAAACGGTACCTTTTACTCGGTAAGCGGTTGTTTTTCCGTCTCCGTTTTCGATGGTCGCTATATTACGCTAAAGTGCCCGCAGCACAAGCGACAAATTCAAATTTCTGAAAAGTTTTTTCATTACTTTGTGAAGCGTGGTGCAAATACGCACCATTCCTGCGAAAATACGCTCGACTACTAGTTGATGGTTATAACGTCTGAAACAATCTCGAAACGAAAGGCGCATTTTTATGCAAACTTACGAATCGGACGCCAACATCGGCAACATTAAGATTCTCGCCGTCGATATGGACAAGACGCTGCTGACCGACGAGCGTGTGCTGCCCCAGGGTCTTGATGAGCGCCTGGACAAGCTCGCCGACGCCGGCATCGTATTCTGCCCCGCCAGCGGACGTCCCGCCCCCAAGCTCGAGGAGATGTTCGAGGGCATCAAAAACCGCCTTGCTTTTTGTCCCGACAACGGAGCGTGCGTGATCTATCGCGGCAGCTATATCTATAAGAGCAATATTGACGTGGAGCTGTATCAGCAGGTCTTGAGCCGTGCCTCGGAGGATCCGCGCGCTGTCCCCGTCCTGTGCTGCTTCGACGAGTTCTACGTGCTTGCCCGCGACCATCAATACCACGACGAGATCAGCGTCTACTACAACACAATCAACTACGTCGACAGCTTTGAGGGCATTGATTTCGAGTCCAACAAGATTTCGGTCTTCTTCCCCGGCTACGACGCCGAGCCCGCTTTCCGCGAGACCTATAGCCCCGAGTTCTCGGACAAGCTCTACGTCACCAACGCCGGGCGCGAGTGGATCGACTTTATGAACCTGGGCGTCGACAAGGGCGCCGGCGTCGCGCACCTGTGCGAACACCTGGGCATCGATATCGCCGACGCCGCCGCCGTGGGCGACACCTACAACGACATCCCCATGCTGGAGCGCGTCGGTCACAGCTTTATCGTGGACAATGCCGAGGAGCATATGAACGCGCACGCCAAGTGGCGCATTCCGAGCAACAACGACGGGGGCGTACTGACGCTCATCGACGCCATCTTGGCGGCTCGTTAATCTATCTCGTCGCCATGCCCGGGGCCGGCCGTTTGATTTTTGCTCGGTCAGGTCCTGGGCTCGCTCGAAGGCCACATTAAGTGGCCTTCGGCTCGTGCGGAATCTACAAAAATCAAACGGCCGGCCCCGGGCATGGCTACGTTGACTTGCTTGCCGCCTGGATGGCGTCTTGGCACCTAGATACTTGGCTGAATTTAATTGAACGAAGGGGGCTCCTTGTTGGCAAGGAGCCCCCTTCTGCTTTTGGTTACTTTGGGGTTGTTGATATGCCTTTATTTGGCATCGGCCCAGGTTATGCCGGTGCTGGCTTCGGCGATTAGGGGGACGCGGAGGTCCACTACGTGTTCCATGACGTCGCGGACCATGGCGGTGAGGCGCTCGACTTCGTCGACGGGGCACTCAAAGTCCAGTTCGTCGTGCACCTGTAAGATCATGTGGGCGGCAAAGCCCTCTTCTTCCAGGCGGCGGCTTACGCGGGCCATGGCGATCTTGATGATGTCGGCCGCGGTGCCCTGCATGGGATGGTTCATGGCCGTGCGCTCGCCAAAGCCGCGGAGTTGCGGGTTTTTGGCCTTGAGCTCCGGAATATGACGACGGCGGCCGTACATGGTCTCGGCGTAGCCCGTCTGCTTGGCGCGTGCCACCACGTTGTCGAGGAACGTGCGCACGCCCGGGTAGGCCTCGTAGTAGCGGTCGATCATGTCGCGTGCCTCGGCCATCGAGATATGCAGCGACTGCGACAGGCCGTAGGCCTGCTGGCCATACACGATGCCAAAGTTCACGGCCTTGGCGCGACTGCGCAGGTCGGGCGTTACCTCGGACACCGGCACACCGAACACGCGCGCCGCCGTCTCGGCATGGAAGTCCTCGCCCTCGTTAAAGGCGCGCACCAAGTGCTCGTCACCTGAGAGATGCGCCAGCAGACGCAGCTCGATCTGCGAGTAGTCCACCGCCAAAAAGACGCTTCCCTCGCCTGCCGAAAACGCCGTCTTGACGGTACGACCCAGCTCCGAGCGCGTCGGGATGTTCTGCAGGTTCGGGTCGCTCGAGGACAGACGCCCCGTTGCCGTGATGGTCTGGTTGTACGTAGTGTGTACGCGACCGTCACCACGGCGTAGCGGGCCCAACGTGTCCAGATAGGTTGACTTGATCTTGGACTTCTCGCGCCAGTCTAAGATCAAACGAACAATCTCGTGGTCACGGGCAAGATCACTCAGTACCTTGGCATTGGTCGAATAGTAACCGCGCTTGGTCTTTTTGAGACCCTTGGTCGGAAGGCCCATCACATCAAAGAGCACATGCGAAAGTTGCATGGGGCTGCCGATGTTAAAGGTCTCGTCACCGGCAAGGTCGCGAATGCTTCGTTCGACCTCGGTGATCTGGGTCGCCAGACCCTCGGACAGACTGTGCAGGCAGTCGGGGTCCACGAGCATGCCCGCGCGCTCCATCTTGGCAAGTACCGGAACGAGCGGCATCTCGATGCCATCGAACACGTTGGCGGCGTTCTCACGGGCCATGCACTCGCGCAACGGCGCCACGAGCGCCAGCGTCAGAGCCGCAGTACGGGCGGCAGGCGCCGGAGCGTCCTCACCAGCACCCTCTGCACCGCGCGCCGCAGGCAACGCCATCTGCAGATAGGTATCGGCCAGATATGCCTCATCGAACTCGGAGCGATCGGAATCCAGCAGATAGGCGGCAACCACGGTATCGAAGATGCGCGTAGAATCGACTGCCAGCGGATCCATGAGCTCGGGCTCAGAAGAATCGATGGGCGAAAGCTCGTGCAACAGCACCTTCATATCCGGGCTCGCCACGCGACCCTCCATAAACAGACGCGCGAGCACGCCAGCAATCACGCCGTGGACGAAGTTGAAGCCCTCAACCTCAGCCGCCGCGCAGCTGTCGCCCTCCTCGAGCGCGAAGAGGCCCTTGGACGTCGCCAACCACAGCGTGCGCGTCAGTCCAAAGAGCGCGCCCTCTTCCTTGTCATCGTCCACCACGGTGGCGACCCACTCGCCCGCCTCGATCGCACGCGAAACCTCGGACGCCACGTCAGCAAGCGCCTCGGCATCGCCGGCAGCGGTGCGCTCAATCGTGGGCATCTCAAACGTTCTAGCAGCGGCAGCAGCGCCACCCTCGTCACCGATCAGCGCCAAGAAACGGTTCTGCATGGCGGTGATGCCGAGCGTACCCAGTGCCGCGGAAACCTCATCGGCAGAATACGCCGGGAAGGACGTCGCCTCAAAATCGAGTTCAACGGGCGCATCGGTGCGGATGGTCGCGACCTTGCGGCTCAGCAGAGCATCGTCGATGTGTGCGCGCAGGTTTTCGCCCATCTTGCCCTTGACCTCGTCGGCATGCGCGATGACCTCGTCCAGGCTACCGTACTGCGCAATGAGCGCGCTCGCCTTTTTGGGGCCGATGCCCGGCACGCCGGGGATGTTATCGGACGTGTCGCCCTTCAGACCATAAAAGTCGGGCACGAGCGCCGGCGTGATGCCGTGATACAGATCGTCCACGCTCTCGGGCGTCATGATCGCCACGTCGGACAGGCCCTTGCGGGTCGAGACCACGTTGACGTGCTCGGTCACGAGCTGATACATATCGCGATCACCGGTCACCAGCAGCATGTCGCAGCCGGCCTCCTCACCCAGGCGCGCCATGGTTCCCAGGATATCGTCGCCTTCCCAGCCCTCAGACTGCAGAATCGGCACGTTGAGCGCGGTGAGCAGCTCCTTGATCATAGGGAACTGCGCATGCAGATCGGGGTCCATGGGCGGGCGCTGCGCCTTATACTGCGGCAGCATCTCCATGCGCACGCGCGGCTTGCCCTTATCAAACGCCACGACCACGCCGTCGGGGTTAAAGGCATCGATCATCTTAAGAAACATGTTCAGGAAGCCGAAGATCGCGTTGGTGGGGCGACCGTCCGGCGCGTTCATAGTCGGCGGCACGGCGTGGAAGGCGCGATGCATGAGCGAGTTGCCGTCGATAACGGCAAAAGTGCGGCGCTTGTCAGACATATTAAATACCTCGCTTTGGGCTGGGCACGGTTTGCTCACTCCAGTTTACACGCTCCCCGCCCCGCGGCCACCTCACATCAAGCTCCCCCGCCACCGTGAGCCCGCGCGTGATACGATGGCTCACGGTACATCAACCAGCACGATCGATCCGAAAGGAGCCTGCGTCATGGAGCGTCCCTGCGCATGGAAAAAGTACACGCCACAGCAAGTCGAGGAGCTCGAGGAGCTTTGCCGCGGCTATAAGCAGTTTTTGAGCGAGAACAAGACCGAGCGCCTGTGCGTCAAGACCGGCATCAAGATGGCCGAGGAGGCGGGATACGTCGACCTGGAGACCGTGATCGCCGAAGGCCGCGAGCTCAAGGCAGGCGACAAGGTGTACGCCGCCAATCACGGCAAGGACCTCATGCTCGTCAACCTGGGCAACGCCCCGCTCGAGCAGGGCTTTAACATCCTGGGCGCCCACGTGGACTCGCCGCGCCTAGACCTTAAGCAGAACCCCGCCTTCGAGGCCGGCGACATGGCCTACCTCGACACGCACTACTACGGTGGCGTCAAGAGCTACCACTGGGTGGCCTCCCCGCTCGCACTCGTGGGCGTCATCTGCAAAAAGGACGGTACCACCGTCGACATCAATATCGGCGACAAGGCGGACGACCCGGTCTTTACCATCTCCGACCTGCTGATCCACCTCTCGAGCGAGCAGATGTCCAAGCCTGCCAAGGACGCCGTCGATGCCGAGATTCTCGACGTGATCGTGGGCGGCCGCCCCGTCAAGTTCGATGAGGACGACAAGGACGCCCCCAAGGAGCCCGTCAAGCAGATGTTCCTGGATATCCTCAAGGAGCAGTACGACGTCGAGGAGGAGGACTTCCTCTCCGCCGAGATCGAGGTCGTGCCCGCCGGCCCCGCCCGCGACATGGGCCTCGACCGCTCCATGATTCTGGGCTATGGCCATGACGACCGCGTCTGTGCCTACCCCTCCATGCTCGCCCAGATCAACGTCACCAACGTGGAGCGCACGAGCATCACGCTCATCGTCGACAAGGAGGAGATCGGTTCCGTGGGTGCCACCGGCATGACGAGTCGCTTCTTCGAGAACACCGTCGCCGAGATCATGATGCTCGCCGGCGAGGACAGCCCGCTGGCTCTGCGCCGCGCGCTCGCCCGCAGCCGTATGCTCTCCTCCGACGTGTCCGCCGGCTTCGACCCGGGCTATGCCGGCAAGTTCGAGACCAAGAACGCCGCCTTCATGGGTCGCGGCCTGTGCTTTAACAAGTACACGGGCAGCCGCGGCAAGGGCGGCTCTAACGACGCCGACGCCGAGTATGTGGCCCTCGTCCGCGACATCATGGACGAGGCCGGCGTGGACTTCCAGACCTGCGAGCTCGGCCGCGTCAACGCTGGTGGCGGCGGCACCATCGCCTACATCATGGCCAAGTACGGCATGAACGTCATCGACTCCGGCGTTGCCGTCCTGTCCATGCACGCCCTGTGGGAGGTCGCCAACAAGGCCGACATCTACGAGGCATATCGCGGTTACAAGGCCTTCATCGAGCGCGCCTAACCAAACCCTTGTAACTTGCGGTGAAATACGGATTCATCAGGCCTTCCAACGGGGAAAGCGGTCTGTATTTCACCGCAACTTTTTTAGCGGGAGGAGGATTCCGTGCTACAGGTCGTCATTTCGCCCGCCAAACAGATGCGGACAGCTCAAGATGCCTTTGACGTTTTGGGCATACCGCCTTTTGCACATCAGACGGCCCGGCTCCATCAGGCACTGCTGGGCATCGAACGCGAGGATGGCGCAGCAGGTCTTCAGGCCCTTTGGAACGTGAGCGACAGGCTGCTTACAACGTGCCTGGATACGCTTCACGAATTTATGCCCGCCCTGAGCGATGCCGACCTCGCCGATCCCGATATCGCGCGCCGAATCTCCCCCGCCGTCATGTCCTACCACGGCATCCAATACCAAAGCATGGCGCCCGAGGTCATGGATGCTGCACAGCTCGACTGGCTGCAAAACCATCTCTGGATCCTCTCCGGATTGTACGGATGTGTGCGGCCTTTCCATGGCGTTGAGCCCTATCGGCTCGAAATGGGAGCCAAGCTCGCCGTCAACAACGCCCGTGACCTCTATGCGTTTTGGGGCGACAAACTTGCATGCGCCATTGCGCCGACCGGCTCCAACACCACGGTCGTCAACCTTGCCAGCGCGGAGTACGCCAAGGCCGTTCTACCCCATCTCGCAGGCGACGCCACAACCGTCACTTGTCTCTTTGGCGAAGGTGTCCGCAACGGCAAGCCCATCCAGCGCTCGACCGCCAGCAAAAAGGCGCGCGGCTCCATGGTGCGCTGGATGGCAGAAAACAAGCTCGAGGACGCCGCCGGTCTTACCGAGTTCAACATCGGCCATCGCCACGCCCCCGAGATCTCATACCCAGGCACCCTCGTGTTCATCAACGAACAGATGCTCTAGACCCGCCACCCAAAACTGACCCGCTCAGCCTTCTCTATATAACTTGCGGTGGAATAGTTCCTATTTGAGCCTTTTATCGCACAATCAGGAACTATTCCACCGCAACTTTTATGAATTGGCTGGCTAGGCTCGACACCTATTCTGCTAGACCGTCGGCCTTTGCAATCCCGTTTGTCGAACCGTCCTGATAGATAATCTTGACGTGCTCAACCTCGGAAACCGCAACACCCGTCGGAGGCTCCAGACGCCATTCCGTCAGGGCGATATCCATGGTCGTGGGCACATCTCCTTGATCTTTGAGCTTCACCGTCAGCGTTTTGAGCGCCGCGTCAAACGTCACGCGTTCGATTTCTTCGCCCGGAATGGACCCACCACTCAGCTGCAACTGCACAAACTCATCGCGCGGGTACCAATAATCGCCCGGAATGGCGAGCGTATTGGCATTACCGCCAGTACTCCTCACCGTCATAATCGGTAGGCTATCATCAGCCTCGAACTCCCATGCAGCGCCGCCGCGACCACCAAACGTCCAGATACAACAGGCAATCACCACCACGACAAGGATCGCAAAACCAATCGCGACAAGGCCATGGTGCGCACGGCCCTCCTCGGCCGACACGTCCCACTGTGTCTCTCGATATAGATGCTTGTCTTCCATGTTCGCCTCCCCACGGGCATGCTCATCGCGTCAATCGTACCCATTCGAGCTATACTTGAGCCCACCACATAAACGGGGAGCTTGCAGGACGGGACGGCAGGCTGAGACTGGGCGCGCCCGCCCTGACCCGCAAACCTGATATGGGTAATGCCAACGAAGGGAGCCGTGCCAATGAGCACACTGACCGAGCCCAAGCTCGTCACGCAAATCGACTTCGCCCGCGCCGGGCAGATCACGCCGCAGATGAAGGAAGTCGCCGAGCGCGAGCATCGCGAACCCGAGTACATCCGCGAGCGTGTGGCCGACGGCCGCATCGCCATTCCCGCCAACATCGTGCATATCAAAAAGGGCATGCGCGCCTTTGGTGTCGGTGAGGGACTGTCCACCAAGGTCAACGTGAACTTGGGCATCTCGGGCGACAAGGCCGATGCCGCCGAGGAATGGAAGAAGGTCAAGATCGCCGAGGACTTTGGCGCCGACGCCATCATGGACCTCTCCAACTCGGGCAAGACACGCCAGTTCCGCCAGCAGCTCATCGACGAGACGCCGCTCATGGTGGGCACCGTCCCCATGTACGACGCCATCGGCTACATGGAAAAGCCGCTGGTCAAGCTTACCAAGGATGACCTGCTCGAGGTCGTGCGCGCGCACGCCGAGGACGGCGTGGACTTTATGACCATCCACTGCGGCATCAATAAATCGGTCATCAAAACCTTCAAGGAGACCGGCCGCCTCATGAACATCGTCAGCCGCGGCGGCTCGCTGCTGTTTGGCTGGATGGAGGTCACCGGCAATGAGAACCCCTTCTACGAGTTCTACGACGAGGTGCTCGAGATCTGCCACGAGTACGACGTGACGATCTCGCTCGGCGATTCCTGCCGCCCGGGCTGCCTCTACGATTCCAACGACGCCACCGAGACCGCCGAGATGATCGAGCTGGGCAAGCTGTGCAAGCGCGCATGGGCCGCCGGCGTCCAGGTTATGGTCGAGGGACCGGGCCACATGGCGCTCGACGAAATCGCCGCCAACATGAAGCTGCAGAAGCGCCTGTGCCACAACGCCCCGTTCTATGTGCTGGGGCCGCTGGTGACCGATATCGGCGTGGGTTACGACCACATCACCGCAGCCATCGGCGGCGCCATCTCCGCAAGCTCCGGCGCCGACTTCCTGTGCTACGTGACGCCGGCAGAGCACCTATGCCTGCCTAACGCCCAGGATGTGCTTGACGGCCTCATGGCCACTAAGATCGCCGCACATGCCGCCGATATCGCCAAGAAGGTGCCGCACGCCCGCGACATGGACGACAAGATGGGCCAGGCACGCCGCAAACTCGACTGGGATGCCATGTGGAAGTGTGCTCTCGACCCGGTCACCGGCAAGAAGCGCTACGAGGAATCCCCTGCCGCCACTGAGGGTACTTGTACCATGTGCGGCAAGATGTGTGCTGTCCGCACCGTTAACAAGGTGTTCGAAGGCACGACGATTGATCTTGGCATGGAGGATTAGCCTTTACGCGGCAATCGCCCGCAAACCTGCTACAGCGCCCGTCAATTGTTGACGTGTGAACATTTGCTAACATTTGCGTAAAGATTGCATCGCCCGCCCGGGATCGGCATACAGCCGGCCCGGGCATCTTTATAATGCAGGCTTAAAGACCCATTTGAATCCAACCGGACAAGGGAGCGAACATGGATCGCAGTAAGGTACCCGCCGTTCTATCCATCGCGGGATCCGATTCCAGCGGTGGTGCCGGCATTCAGGCCGACATCAAGACCATTACGGCGCACCGCCTGTATGCCGAGACAGCCATTACAGCCATCACCGCACAAAACACGCTCGGTGTCACCGCCGTGCAGAATATCTCCCCTGATATCGTCGCCGCGCAAATTGACGCCATCTTTGACGATATTCGCCCCAGCGCGGTCAAAATCGGCATGGTTTCGTCCACCGAGATTATCGAAGTTATCGCCGACCGCCTGAGCGCATGGAACGCAACGAACGTGGTCGTCGACCCCGTTATGGTCGCCACTTCGGGCGCTCGTCTCATTGCCGAGGATGCCGCTGAGGCACTCACCCGCCGCCTGTTCCCGTTGGCAACGGTCATCACCCCCAACATTCCCGAGGCCATGGCGCTGCTCGACTACGAGGTCGATTCCGAGCGCACGCAGCAAAACGCTGCCATGCTCCTCACCCGCCGCTTTGGCTGTGCAGCCTTGGTTAAGGGCGGTCATTTTGTCAACGAGGCCAACGACGTGCTGGCGGAGCCCGCGCCGCTCGATGACGAGGGCAACCACATGGGCGATCCGCTCACCACGTGGTTCCGCCACAAGCGCATCGAGACCGGCAACACGCATGGCACCGGCTGCACGCTCTCATCCGCCATCGCCTGCGCGCTGGCCCAGGGCATGGAACTTGCCGACGCCATCAACGCCGGCAAGGCCTACCTAACCGGTGCTCTCGCCGCCGGCTTTGACATGGGCAAAGGCTCCGGCCCCGTCAACCACATGTGGCAATATTAAGATTCGCAGCCCAAAACCACCACAAAGGTGCCTGTCCCCTTTGTGGTGGTTTGGGGTTGCGCTACTCACCGAGTATCTCTTGGAGCTTGGACGCCACGGCGTGGCCCAGACGCTCGTGGCTTTCGGGCATCATGTGCAGATAGTCGATATCGCCCGGCTCGGCAAAGTCGGCAGCGTTCAAAAAGTCGCAGCCAAATTGCTCGGCCACATGCGCATAGTACTCGGCAAAATGCTCCGAGGCCTCGACGGAATGCTCATCAAAGTCGGTCATATACACTTCGGCGATCTGCGGCTTAATCTTGATAGGAGCCATCAGCAGAATGCGCGGGCACGGTGCGACGTCGGTCCAGGGAAACGCACGGACGGCACGAATCAGCGCCATGGCGCCACGGGCGATATCGGAAGCCGTCACGTTAAAGACCGTCTTGCAGTCGTTGGTGCCCAGCATAATCACAATCGCATCCAGCGGCTTATGTGCCTCCAGCAGCATCGGCAACGCGCGGATGCCGTTGAGATTGGTGTCCAAGTGGCACATGTCGTCGCGCACCGTCGTGCGACCGTTGAGGCCTTCCTCAATTACATGCCAGCCCTCGCCCAGGTCGCGCTGGGCCACGCCGCACCAGCGCACATCTTGCGCATAGCGCACCGCGGTGCCGTCGCGCATACCAGCCGGATCATAGCCATAGGTGTTGCTGTCGCCAAAACACAGAACGTTTTTCATCGTAAGCCCCTCGTTCAGTAAAAAGCCGACAGGAGCAGCCTCTCCCGTCGGCTCGACATATCTGTCAGCGCGCACAGTTTACAGGTACTTGCGCCAATCGTCCTCATCCTCTTCATCCTCGGCAGCAGCCTGAGCCTGCTCGGCGGCTCGGGCAGCCGCGGCGCGTGCGGCAACCTGGGCATAGGACTCCTCGTTGCGCTCGGGGAAGTTTGCCAGCACGTGCTCGAACTTGGCAAAATCCTCGTCCCAGCGCGTAGAAGGCACGGCAAAGAAGACCTGCTTGACCTTAAAGTCGCCCGATGCGAGCTCCTTGCGGAAGAGCTCGGCCACGGCCTCGGCGTCAAAGCCGTTGTTGTCGCAGCCCCAAGCGCCCAGCACGAGCTTCTCGCGACCCAGCTCGTCGCAGATGGCGAGCACAAAACGGATGCGGTCGCGCAGGGCATCCAGCAGGGCGTCGTCGCTCACGCGGTACTCCTGGCGGGCGCGTTTGACGTTGGGCGCGGCGGCAACGATCACGTCGGCATACGCGTGCACGTGATTGCGGTCGAAGCGCACGGCGGGCACCACCAGGGCGCGGTTACGGTAGAGCTCACAGTTGATGTTGCGGCGACGGTTCTCGCCGTACCACTTGCGCTGCTTGTCGAGCACGTTGTACAGGTACGAATCGGCGCAGAGCGTCGCCTCCTGGCCCAGATAACCCTGGATATAGCCGCCGCCCGGATTGGTAAACGAGGCAAAGGCGAGCACGGCCATATCGCAGAACTGCGCATAGCCACGGCCGTTGTCTAGGATGGCCTGGGTGGCGGAAGCGTCGAGCACGGTGACCTCGGGCAGAACCGGGGCGGGTTCCTCGGCAGGCGCAGGCTCGGCGGCATCCTCGGCGGGTGCAGGCTCGGCCGCAACCTCGGCCTCAACCGCAGCTTCGACCTCGGCGGCGTCGACCTCGGCGGTCTCGGCGGCCTTCGTCTCCTCGACAACAGCCTCCTCAGCAGCCGCGGCCGCCTGGGCCTTGGCCTTCATCGCCGCGACAAAGCCGGCGGGCATACCGTCGAACTCGCGAACGCCGGCAAGCGAGCGCTCGATATCCTTGGCGCAGGCCTCGGACACAGCCACCACATGACGCTCGGCGGCCTTGGCGCGAGCCTCACGCTTAGGGTTCGGCTGCCCCGCGCGGTTGGGCCTGCGGTTACGGTTCCTGTTGTCGACGTCTGCCATACGTGGTCACCTTTCCTGTCGCTGCCGCTATCGGCTTTTCCCATCCATGATACCCCGCCACGCATAAAAAGGCGGCCCCGAAGGACCGCCTTTCGCATCGTTTTACCGCGCCCGATAAGAGCAACGCAAGGCATCGCGCTAGTCGCGACGACCGAGGATATTCAGAACACGCAGGAACACGTTGATAATGTCCACGAACAGATTGGACGCCATGAGCACGGCGTTGGGCAGCGTAGGCGGCACCGTCGTGGCAACATAGGTGTCGTAGCCAATAAAGCCAGCGAACACCACAATCACGATCAGGTCGGTGATGGACTGCGAAACGCCCATGAACATCAGCACGATCTCAACCAGAATAGTGGCGAGCAGAATACCAAAACCGATGCCATACACACGCTGGAAAAACTTGGGGAAGGTCACGCCAAGCGCGCCAAAGACAAAGGTGATGGCGGCCGTGGCGATAAAGGCAGTGTTGATGGTGGGCAGGTCGTAGTTGGCAAGGCCAAACGACGCGGTCAGGCCAAAGGTGCTCGCAAAGATTACGTAGCCCACAAGGGACAGGCCCACGGACTGCTTGCTGGCGGCGGCCGACATCATGACCATGCCGACGATGGTCAAAATAAACGAGCCAAAAACCAGCGGTAGGGCAGCCCCGCTCATCATCATGCGCGCAAACGACATGGTGCTCGTAAAGTAAGCACCGACGCCCATGGCACAAAAGCCCAAGAAGATGAGGGCAGACATGGCAAGATTATACGCACGCGGCGACATCTCCTTGGCACGGCTTGCGCCGGTTTCGATGGGGCCGTTCTGATAGCCCTGAATATCGTTCATAATTTCGTCCTTTCAAAAGCGCCGCGACAGCGCAGTAGCTGACAAGATTCCTGTCATTGTACCCGAATGCCGTACGTCCTTACCTACGGCGCTCGCCCTCGAGCGTGCGATCAAAGGCCCAGACCCACCAACGCATCACGTGTGCCTGCGAGCCGTCCGCCCGCTCGCGCGTCTGGTCCTCCAGATACAACTCGGTCGCGTGCCCGCCAAAACGCACCTTATAGGTTGCCGTACGGATGCCGTGGACCATCAGGCCAAACCCGGTGGTCGAAATAATTTCGTCAATCGTAAAGCAACGACCGTCGACCCAGCAGACGGTGACCGGCACGACCTGTCCGCCCGCGAGGATGCGAGCCACGACGTCCACATACTGCTTGTGCACGCGCCGAGTTTTGCCATCTGTCTGTCGATATTCCATGCCTCCTATTATCGAACGCATGTTTGCATATTGTAAAGCGAACAGACTGTGGTTTTGGGATGTTGGGGCACGCACACGTGTCCTCATGGTGTGTTAGCAAAAAGAACACCCGCGGTCAACAGGGCTAATATTCAATATTAGTGCCAAAAAATTCACTTCTCCCATCAGAACTCGGTAAAGAAACCCGCAGGAGGTGATACGATTTATCATGTTTTTGTAACGTGCCTGCAAACATCGAGAAAGCCCATATATGGACGTAACGTTCTCAACCTTCCTCGGCCAAATTGTGTCGAACCCAGTCCTTGCCGTCACCGTGATCCTCGCGCTCGGCGCCATCTTCGTCAATGGATGGACCGACGCGCCCAACGCCATCGCGACCTGCGTCACTACGCGTTGCATGCCCGCCCGCGCCGCCATTCTCATGAGCGCCGCATTCAACTTCCTCGGTGTGCTCATCATGACGCACTTTAATGCGAGCGTCGCCAATACCATCTCGCATATCGTCGACTTTGGCGGAAACAGCACCATGGCGCTCGCCTGCCTGTGCGCGGCGCTGTTCTCCATCGTCGTCTACGGTGCCACAGCGTCGCGTTTTGGCATCCCCACCTCGCAAAGCCACAGCCTTATCGCCGGCCTGACCGGTGCCGCTATCGCCCTCGGCGGCGCGAGCAGCGTCAACGTCCACGAGTGGATGAAGGTCATCTACGGCCTGGCGCTCTCCATCGGCCTGGGCTTTGTCATGGGCTGGGTCCTGTGCAAACTCGTCTCGATTCTTTTCGCCGCCGCCAACAGGCGACGTGCCAATGTCTTCTTTAAATACGCTCAGATCGCGAGCGCCGCGGCCATGAGCTTTATGCACGGCGCGCAGGATGGACAGAAGTTCATCGGCGTGCTCTTTTTAGGCGTGGCCTTCGCAAACGGCCAGACCAGCGTCGGCGATGCCGGCATCCCCATCTGGATTATGCTGCTGTGCTCGGCCACTATGGGTATCGGTACCAGCGTGGGCGGTGAGCGCATCATCAAGTCCGTCGGCCAGAGCATGGTTAAGCTCGAGAAGTATCAGGGCTTCTCCGCCGACCTCGCGGGCGCCGCGAACCTGCTGCTTGCCACCCTTACCGGCATCCCCGTGTCCTCCACACACATCAAGACCTGCGCCATCATGGGCGTCGGTGCCGTCAAGCGCCTCTCGGCCATCAACTTCGGAGTCGTCAAGGACATGATGTTCACCTGGTTCTTCACCTTCCCCGCCTGCGGATTCATCAGCTTTGTCATGGCCAAGCTGTTCATGATGTTCCTCTAATCAAACCGAACGTCCATCCGGACCGCAACACTTCGCCCACCCGTCTTCGCCTCGAAAGGACCCACCCATGGCAAAGAAACCCGATTCGTTCTACTTTGACAACTACGTCGCTTGCGCCGACCTCGCCGTCCAGGCCGCAGAGCTGCTCACCAAGATTTTTGAGAACTTCGATCCCGCGCAGATTCACGACATGCTCAATAAGATGCATGCGATTGAGCATGCGGCAGACAAGAAGCACCACGAGCTCGAAGACGCCCTGCTCACCGCCTTTATCACCCCGCTCGAGCGCGAGGATCTGGATCTGATGAGCTGCGCGCTCGACACCGTGCTCGACCGCATCGAGGGCGTCGTGCAGCGCGTCTACTTCACCAACATCCAGAGCATCCATCCCGACGCCATCGTCATCGCCCACAAGGTGACTGACGCCTGCCGCGCCATGAAAGACCTGATGGTCGAGCTGCCCAACTACCGCAAGTCCAAGACCCTGCGCGAACTCGTCATCCAGATCAACACCATCGAGTCCGAAGCCGACGAGCTCTATATCAACGCCATGCGCAACCTGCACGTTAACGGCAAGGACCCGCTCGAGGTCATCGCCTGGCGTGACGTGTACGCCTTCCTGGAGTACTGCGCTGACTGCTGTGAGAATGTGGCCGATGTTGTGGATTCGATTGTCATGAAGAACAGTTAATTGGGGGTACGTGTCCCGGCGGTCGCGGGCCCGGCCACTAATAACCTTTTTCACTCCGGCTGCAAGCAGAGTCGTTCAAAAGGTTATTAGTGGCCGGGCCCGCTCCCTTACGTACCACCATTGGGAACTTTGGCTGATAGTTATAGCGCAATGGGGGTTTGGCTGAAGGGACCTTTGGTATCCGTTCGGACACTTTGGCCCTCGATGAGCGTTTGGCTGATTGCTGCTTTGGGTACTGTTTTGGTTACTTTGGGTTTGTTTGATTTTTAATTGTTGGAGGGCTTGTATGTCTTATTTGGATCTGGCTCGGGGTCGGTATTCTTGTCGTGAATTTCAGGATCGTTCTGTTGAGCAGGCTGTTGTGGATGCCATTGTTGAGGCTGGGCGGATTGCTCCTTCTGCTTGTAATAATCATCCTTCTCGTGTGATGGTGCTGGATACGCCTGAGCTTCTGGAGAAGGCTGCTGCTTGTCAGCCTCGGTTTGCTCGTGATGGATCTATCTTTGGCGCTCCGCTTATCTTCCTTATTTGCAGCGTTACCGATGATGCCTGGGTGCGCCCGTATGATCAGATGAACTCGAGTGCCATCGATACTTCGATCGTCTGCGATCAGATGATGATGGAGGCCACCGAGCAGGGCCTGGGAACGTGCTGGGTATGCCATTTTAAGCCTGGGGTGGCACAGGAGCAGTTCAATCTGCCCAAGGGCGTCTATCCCTATCACATGCTCGTCTGTGGATATCCTGCCGACCACATCGCCGATCCCGAGCATCGCGAGGCCCGTACCATTCCCCTCTCCGACTTCCTCCTCAAGTAGGTTTTGGGACATGCCTTAAAACCTACCCTTGACCGCTCACCCGTTCGCCGAGTTCTGCGCCATTATGTGCAGGGCTCGGTTTTTTATGTTACGCACTCCGGCACAGTCATAAAAAAGGACCCGCAAGCTGCGGGTCCTTTCTAGGCACTAAATTGTAGGCCGAATGTTAGTCCAGGTCGTCGGCAGCAAAGTTGTCGATCGGGGCGAAGGGATCGGCCACGGGGACAACCGGGTCAGCGACGGGCAGCGGCTCGGCGGGAACAGTCACTGCAGGAGAAGCGGCAGAACCGACCGGCGTGGAAGCCATCAGATCGGCCGGGAAGGAATTCTGGGCATCGTCCATGAAGTGCTGGATGAGCTTGAGATACTCTGCCTTGAACTCCTCACGGGAAGCCTTGAGACGATCGATCTCCTCGAGCTCGGCCTGCTTCTCGGTCAGAGCCTGGCGGATAACCTCGCGGGCCTTGGCGTCAGCCTCGTTGCGGATACGCTCAGCGTTCTCGTTGGCATCGTTGACGATGGTCTCAGCGGTCTGCTGGGCAGCGATCAGGGCAGCGGAAATCTGGCGCTCCTGAGCGGAGAAGTCAGGGGCGGGAGCAGCCACGGGGGCGGCAGGAACGGCCTGGGCGGTGGCATCCTGAGCCTGGGCAAGCTGAGCCTGCGCATCGGCAAGCTGCTGCTCGGTAGCAGTCAGACGACCCTTAAGGTCGACGATCTTAGCGAGCATAGCGTCAACCTCGGAGGACAGCGTCTCCAAGAAGACGTCGACCTCGGCAGGATCGTAGCCACGCTTGGCCTCAGAGAAAGTCTGAGCCTGGATGTCTGCAGGGGTAATAGCCATAACAAGTCTCCTTTTTCATCGCCTCGGCGCTACACGCCCGACGTAAGTTACTAAGACAGTTCTACACGAGTATACATATAAGAAGCTGCAGAACCAGCCTCTGCACCAACTGCAACGCAATAATCGCAACGACCGGCGAAAAATCGATACCGCCCATCGGCGGGATGAAACGACGGAACAGGTTGAGCCACGGACCGCACACGCTATCAAGCACCGCAGCAATATCCTGAAGCAAACCACCCTGCTTCATGGGAATCCACGTCATAAAGCAGTAGACGACAATGAGCGTGGAATAGAAGTTGAACAGCGTGTTGACCAGCTGGACGATAGTGTAGATGTTGATGGGAATCTCCTCGTCTTGTCTTTACTTAAGGTAGCCGTCGGCACGAAGCTTCTTGAGATCGGAATCTTTGACCTCGCAACCGGCGGGCAGCACCATGAACACGCGGTCGCCCACCTCCTTGACCGTGGCACCCAGACCGCAGGCAAAGCCGTAAGAGAAGTCCAAGACGCGCTTGGCAACTTCGGTGCGTACGCCCACAAAAATCAGTGCGACAGGCTGCTTGGTGCGAACGCGGCGCACCACAGTCTCCACGTCGTCATAGCTCTCGGGGCGCAGGACATAGGCCGGCAGCTGCGGCGTGGCGTTGATGATATTGCTCGCATAGGCCGAGGCATCGCTCGGTGCAGGCGCGGGTGCAGCGGCGGCACGGGCGCGGGTATTCTCGGCGTAGCTCGACGGCGTGTCATAGGCACCGGGACGATAACCGCTCGCAACACTGTCCTGCGAGCGCGAAGGCGGGTTATACGTCGTGGCATGGCGGGAGTCATCGCCGACCAGCTGACCGGAGCGCGTATACACGGCAACCGACTCAGCTTCACCGCGGCGCGTCTGACCAAGCAGGCCGTTGCTCGGCTCGTCTTGGGTGTAGAAGCCCTCGCCCGAAGCACCGCTGTAGCCGTTGTTCTGATAGCCATCGTCGTAGCCGTCATCGTAGCCGTAGTCGTCGTCCTGGCCATAACCCTGGTCGTAACCCTGTTGGCCGCCCAGGTGCATCTTATTTTTAATCTCGTCAAGGAAGCCCATGGTTGTGTCCTCTCGCGGTTTAGTGCAGGCGCCCCGATAATCAGTGCGCACTTCAGAGCCTTATTTTACTGCAAACTCCGGGCTAAATACTACCCTGCCCAGGCGAACGAGCGTAGAGCCCTCCTCAAGGGCAGACTCAAAGTCCTCGCTCATACCGCAGGAAAGCTCAGGCAGGTTCAAATCGGGATGCGCCGCCTCCAGCTCATCCCTCAGCTCACGAAGCCCCGCAAAGGTGCGGCGTGCCACATCCTTATTCCCCCGGGGCGCCATAGTCATAAGCCCCTGTACGCAAATTCCCTCAAGTTCTGCAAGCTCACCCGCGGCGGCGCGAATCTCATCGGGTGAAAAGCCTCCCTTCGACTCCTCACCACTCACATTGACCTCAATGAGCACACGCTGGGGGCCGACGAGCTCGCCTGCCTCAATCTTGCGAACAGCACGGCTCGAGATCGCCTGCGCCAGATGCAGCGAACCCACCGAGTGAATCAGCTCGGCTGAGCCCAGCACCGCATTGATCTTATTGGTCTGCAGGTTGCCGATCATATCGAAGCGCACCTCGGGCAGCTCCGGATGCTCCGCCAGACCCGTGAGCTTGCGAACCAGCTCCTGCGGGCGGTTCTCGGCAAAATGGCGATACCCCGCCTGGATGGCGGCAACGGTCTCATCGACACCAACGGTCTTGGACACGGCAATGAGGCTCGCGGCGTCGTGGGGACGGCCCGCGCGATCGAGCGCCGCATAAAAACGTTCCAGAATCTGCTCGCGGCGAGCGCGCATCAAGTCCAAATAGTTATCCATTGCCAATCGCCTCCGCTGACAGCCAAACAAGTAGTCCCATGCTAACGCAAGAGCGCGGCCCCGCATGTGCAAGGCCGCGCTCACTTAGGTATTTACAATCTTTCGACGAACGGGGTTACTTACTCCTCGTCGTCCTCGCCATCGTCCTCATCCTCAAGATGATCGAGCAGGTAGCGAAGACCCTCGCTGACCTCGTTAACGGGCACCTTGGCAACGTAGCGTGCATCGACGGCGGGCCTAATGATAACACCCTCGCCCGAAGGCACGCGCATGCTCTCGAGCTCATCCTCATCAGTGCAGGCGATATCACCGGCAGTCATACGCTGTCCGGTCAACAGGAAGGTCAGACGGCAGGCGGCATCGATGGAAATCGAGGCGATGCGATCGAGATAGCGCGATACCATGATGGCGCGGCGCAGGTCGTCATAGTTGCTGTCGTCGTCCATAAAATCGCCCGTGTCCATGCGGTTAAAGGTGCGGAAGAACTTCTCGTAGGCGGCGTGCACTGGCTCGTCCTCGACGGCCAAGTTGCAGATGATGGACATGTCGTTGGTGACGAGCGCAGAAAGCGAAGAGCCCAGCACCTGGTAGACGGCCTCAGCCTCGGCCTCGACCGTGCCGACAAGCTCCTTGGGCAGCGAGATGTCGGCCTTGATCATATGACGCGTGGCGCGGCAAATCTGGCGAACCTTATCGGTCATGCGCTGCAGGTTAAAGTCGACGTAGATGATCGTCTGCAACAAGCGGAAGTCGGAGGCGACCGGTGACTGCGTGGCAATCAGGTTGTAGCAGACGGCCTCCAGGTTGGCGCAGCGTGCGTCAATCGAAAGCGTGCGCTTCTTGGTCTTGGTGGCGAGCTTGCGGTCGTCGGTCACATAGGCCTTCACGGCATCGTGGAGGGCCAGATCGACGGCCTCGTAGATGCTCAGCATCTCGTGACGGGCCTCGATGAGCTGACGGGAAAACAGTTTGCGCATGGTTCACTCCAATCAGTTGGGTGCGGTCATGCCGCCCGCACAGTGAATACGCACCGGACCAGATCCGATCGGCTTGGGACTAGTCGCACCGATCAGCCAAAGCGGCCGGTGATATAGTCTTCCGTCCGCGAGTCCACCGGGCTGGTGAAGATCGCGTCGGTTTGACCATACTCGATGAGCGTAGCGGGCTCGCCGGCAACTTCCTGCAAGAAGAATGCGGTGTAGTCGCTAATGCGAGCTGCCTGCTGCATTGAATGCGTGACGATGATGATCGTCATCTCGGGCGCCAGCTCGGCCATCAGATCCTCGACCTTAGAGACGGACGTGGGGTCGATGGCGGAGCAGGGCTCGTCCATCAGAAGGACATCGGGTTGCACCGCAAGCACGCGCGCGATGCACAGACGCTGCTGCTGACCGCCCGAGAGCGCCAAACCATCCTTGTTGAGCTGATTGGATACCTCTTTCCAGAGGTTGGCGCGCTTGAGCGATTCTTCCACGATGTCATCGAGGTCACTTTTGCTAGTCACGCCCTGCAGACGAGGGCCAAAGGCGACATTCTCGTAGATGGATTTGGGAAACGGATTGGGCTGCTGAAAGATCATGCCCACGCGGCGACGGAGGTCGACCGGGTCGACACCCTCGGCATAGATATCGTTGCCGTCGAGCGTCATGGTGCCCTCGACGCGCGTACCCTCGATCAGGTCATTCATGCGGTTGATGCAGCGCAGAAACGTCGATTTGCCGCAGCCCGAAGGGCCAATGAAGGAGGTGATGGCGTTTTTGGCGATGTTGAGGTCAAGCCCCGTCAGCGCATGAAAGTCACCGTACCAAAAGTTGAAATCCTTGGCCGTAATGGCCGCTTGCTCCAACGTGGGAGCGGACTGATAAACGGACATGGGACTCCTTAACTAGCGACGCTTGCGCGACAGGAAGCGCGCAAACAGGTTGAAGGCCAAAATGATCACCATCAGCAAGAGCGCGGTGCCGTAGGCTGCGTTCATGTTGATGCCGTCGTTGGCAAGCAGGTACAGATGGACCGTCATGGGGCGGCCGGAATCGAGCGGCGAAATAGGTAGATTGATGGCCTGGCCCATGGTGTAAAGTACAACCGCGGTCTCGCCGATGGCACGGCCGATGGCAAGGACGATGCCGGTGGCGATGCGGCCAAAGGCGGAAGGAAGCACGATCTTGGAAACGACCTGCCACTTAGTGGCGCCCAAGCCATATGCGCCCCAACGGATATAGCGCGGCACGGCGCGAATAGCCTCCTCGGTGGTGCGCATGACGATAGGCAGCATCAGAAGCGCCAGCGCCAGGGCAGCCGAGACCATCGAAAGGCCCAGGCCCATGGCCTCGACAAACAAGGCGTAGCCAAAGAGACCCATAACGATGGAGGGCACCGAGGCCAAAGCATCGGCAGCATAACGGATGAGCTCGACGACCTTGCCCTGTTTGGCGTACTCGGCCAGATAGACGGCTGCCAGCACAGCGATCGGCGTACAGATGAGCATGGCGAGCGCCGTCACGTAGATGGTCGAGACAATCGTAGGCCAAATGCCGCCCTCGGCGTTGACACCCTGGGGCCAACCGAAGATAAAGTCGAGCGAAATATGCGGTAAGCCATTAACAACCACGTAGGCGATGATAGCGACCAGCACAAGCGTGGTGATGTAGGCCGCGGCGCGGAACACGCCGAGCATGATCTTGTTTGACAGGTCCTTGTTGATACGGCCCTTCTTACCGTGGGAAAGGGCACGCTTGATGCGCTCGCGCGACGAGGTCGTATCGACCGTCGTGTCAACGGAATCGGACATAGCCTACCCCCTCTTCTTCTTGGAAATCAGACGGACGATGCCCACCAGCATGGCGGAGATGATAAACAGGACCACGCCCATGCCGAACAGAGCCGAGCGGTGCAGGCCCGAGGAATAGCTCATGTCGAGCGCGATCTGGCTCGTGAGCGTCGAGATGGGGCTCGCAATGCTGTCGGGAATAACCGGAGCGTTACCCACGACCATGAGCACGGCCATGGTCTCACCGATGGCACGGCCCATACCCAGCACGATGGCATCAACGATACCCAGTTTGGCGGCAGGTAGCACGACCTTATAGATGGTCTGCCACTTAGTAGCACCCATGGCATACGATGCCTCGCGAATGCCCATGGGAATGGAATTGAGGGCATCGATGGTAAGCGTCGTGATGGTAGGGACGATCATGATGGCGAGCACGAACCACGCTGTCAGCGCACCAAAACCAAGACCACCGGTCAGTTGTGCGATAAACGGGCGGATGATGATCATGCCAAAGAAGCCGTAGATGATGGAGGGTATGCCCGCCAGCAGGTCAACGGCGGGGCTGATGAGCTTGCGCACGCGCTTGCTGGCAATCTCGACCAGGTAAACGGCCGTACCCACGCCCAGCGGCACGCCCATGGCGAGCGCACCGACGGTCACCAGACCCGAGCCGGCAAGCAGCGACAAGATGCCGTAGTGGCCCTCGGAAGGCGCCCACGTAAAGCTAAAGAAGTCCGCCAGACCGATGTCAGTAAAGACGGGCAGCGCCGAGTACGTGGTAAAGACAAAAATCAGGATGACGGTAACGACCGCCAAGAACGCGCAGGCAAAGAAGATCCACTGCAGCGCCTTCTCCTTGATATAGGTACTGCGCGATACGAGCGCCAGCTCGCGCTTCTTGGGCGTCTGAACATTCTGCTCAGTCTGGGAGTTTTCCTGTGCTTCCATGCTACTCACTCCCCTTCTCGTCGTTGGTGACGGGAATAAAGCCCGCCTCGCGAATCTGCTTGTCCATCTTTTCGGACGTCACATAGTCGATGTAATCCTGCGCCTGCTGCGAAGGCGCACCCTTCACAAAGAAGTAAAGGTCGCGCGAGATGGGATAGCCGCCACTCGCGACCGTCTTCTCGGACGCCTCAACATGATTGACCGAGACGGCCTTGACCGAGGTCTTGGCGTTGAGGCTATCGACGAAGCCCAGCGAAATGTAGCCGATGGCCCCACGCGAACGAGATACCACGTCGCGCACCTGGCCCGTACCCGAAAGAACAGCCGAGCGGCGATCGAACGGCGTGCCATCCATCACGATGGTACGGAAGGCCTCGCGCGTACCGGACGCCTCGTCTCGGTTGATGACCTGAATCCTCAGGTCCTCGCCACCGACCTCTTTCCAATTGGTAATCTTGCCGGCGTAGATATCGCGGAGCTGCTCGGTCGAGAGGTTATCGACCGGGTTATCGTCGTTCACGATGACCGCGATACCGTCGTGGGCAATTACGATGGGGGTCAGGCCCAGATCCTGTTCGTCGGCATTGAGCCCACGGGAGGAGCTGGCGATATCGGCCGTTCCGGCGCTGACGGCCTCGATGCCAGCGGAAGAACCCAAACCGGAAACGAGCACGTCGATGCCGGTCTCCTCCTTAAAGCCCTCGGCCGCAATCTCGGCGATAGGAAGGCAGGTCGTGGAGCCAGCGACGGTAATGGAAGAGGTAGAAGATCCCGAAGAACAGGCACACAGCGTAAGTGTAAGCACAGCGGCGCTCAGGACCGATACGATCTTTCTCATAGCATCACGCCGATCGCAGCATGGCGCCCACAGGTGCCGTCCTCGTTACGGTAGGAATAAAAGCGGTCGTTCTGACGCACGGTCGAAAGCTGGGTATCCACGATATCATCCGCGTCGACACCGACATCTACCAGCGCCTCGCGAATGGCAGCGGAAAGATCGAGCATGCGAGAGGTACTCGCATCGATGCAAGAGAACTCGGCGGCAAATCGATCCATGAGTTCCTGGGATACCTCATATTCGTCACCCAAGATATGGGGGCCGATATAGGCGGAAACGTCGCCCGCATCGCAGCCGGCAGCATCGCAAAGCGCCTGGCACGCCTTGGCAGAAATACGTGCAATCGTGCCCTTCCAACCGGAGTGCACCACGGCAAATCCGCCAGGGGCCACCAGCACCACGGGAACGCAGTCGGCAAAGCAGAGCAGCACGGGCACGTTATGCGCCGTACAGACGATGGCATCGCAGCCCGCGGCAATCTGCTCGCGGACGTCCTCAAGGTCATCGGCGCCATTCGAGGTCACCGCAACGATATGGTCACCATGGACCTGATTGGGAACGAGCAGGTTGTGCTCGCACTCCGCGGCACCCATAGCCTCGAGTGCGCGGCGACGATTTTCTTGAACAGCAAAGGGATCATCGCCAACATGCGAGCCCAAGTTGAGTGAGGAGTACGCATCTTCGGAAACGCCACCGGCGCGCTCGGTGAAGGCAAAGCGAACATCGGATGTCGCGCCCTCCACCAACGTAACTCCATCATGGTCGACACGCGAAACGTTGTCCGCACGTGCTGCCATACTAAAGCCTCCTAATAACACAAGTACCGCGGCATCGCCGCTACAGCCCGCGTTTATACGGCTGTCATACTTCTCTAAAAGGATACCTGCTGCGCTGGAGGCAATCGTAAAGGGAACGTAAAGAGATTGGAGGTTCTAGTTTACAAAGTCGAAATAAAAAGGGCGCGTCCATACGGACACGCCCCTGTGCACAACAATGCAAAGAACGACTTAGAAGCTACCGCGCTTCAGGAAGTCGGGAAGCTCGAACTGATCGTTGCCGAAGTTAGGAAGCTCGGTGCCACCGACGTTGCGGGTCGGAGCGGCCTGAGCCGGGCTCGTGGCAGGAGCGGTGCGCTGCGGCTCAGCGGAGGCAGCGGCCTTGCTCTGAGACTGCTGAGCAGCAAAGAGCTCGTCCTGACGGTTGACGTTGGAGTCGGAGAAGCCCGTAGCGATGACGGTGATACGCACCTGATCGCCCAGGGACTCGTCGACAACGGTACCGAAGATGATGTTGGCCTCGGGGTCGACGGCGTTGGCAACAACGTCGGCGGCGTCGCTGATCTCCTGGATGCCCAGGTCCTTGGAACCGGCGATGGAGAGCAGCACGCGCGTGGCGCCATCGATGGAGCTCTCGAGCAGCGGGCTGGAGATGGCCTGCTGGGCAGCGTCGACGGCACGGGTATCCCCAGAAGAGGTACCGATACCCATCATGGCGGTACCGGCCTGCTTCATGATGGTCTTAACATCGGCGAAGTCCAGGTTGATGATACCGGGGACGGTGATGAGGTCGGTGATGCCCTGGGTGCCCTGGGAAAGGACGCCATCGGCAATCGCGAAGGCCTCGAGCATGGTGGTCTTCTTCTCGGCGATGTCGAGCAGCTTATCGTTAGGGATGACAATCATGGTGTCAACGCAATCGGAGAGGGTCTTAATGCCCTCCTCGGCGCTCTTCTTGCGCTTGCGGCCCTCGAAGGTGAAGGGCTTGGTCACGACGGCGACGGTCAGCGCACCGACCTCGTTCATCGCGATATCGGCAACGATGGGAGCAGCGCCGGTACCGGTGCCACCGCCCTCGCCGCAGGTGATGAACACCATGTCGGCGCCAGCGAGCGCCTCGGCAATGTCGTCGCGGGACTCATCGGCAGCCTTGCGGCCAACCTCGGGGTTGGCGCCGGCGCCCAGGCCGCGGGTAAGGTCGGTGCCGATGTGCACCTTGATATCGGCATCAGAGATCGCGAGTGCCTGAGCATCGGTGTTGATGGCAACAAACTCGACGCCGCGGATGCCCTCTTCGATCATTCGATTGACCGCGTTGGTACCACCGCCGCCGACGCCGACCACCTTAATGACGGCAAGGTAGTTGTTGATCTCTGTCTCGTGCATGTCGGTCCTCCGAACAAAGGTTATAGCCATAGCATGGGTCGACCCCTGCGCACATTAACCTTCAGGTTGAAAGTAAATGCAAAGGTAAACCGTATTATGTTTGCACATTATGAACGTATCAGTCAAATAATTGACCGTGAAAACCAAACAAACCAGATAAACGGCGTGGTATGGCCCCTCAACAAAGCATCAACCAGCGCTACGAGGTCGGAGCGTTCCTAAATGTATAGTTACCCGGAGAGCGCACATTGATATACGTTACGCCCTCTACCTGCGAAAGCAGCTTGGTGACTACGCGCTCCTTCTTGACGATATCGTTCGAATCGCCCAGCGACACCTCAATGCCGTTATTGAGGTTTGCCGAGATGGCTTCGACCGAAGGCGTGGAAATATCCTTGACTTGTCCCAAGAACTCGCTCGAAAAACCACGCACATAATCCAAGCCAGCCTTAACGGCCTTGGAGCTCACCGCCTGGCCGGAAACCGGAGCGACATCCGCCGAGACATCAGTCAACAACACCGCGCCATAGTGCTTAGCGAGCGCCAGCGCGGCATCAATGCCGGTCAGGGTATTTGAGCCCTGCCCCGTCGTGATGACGTTGCCCTGGTCATCCACTTCGACCGACGTCGACAGCGGGGCGATCCAGGTGTCATCATCCCCGATGGCCCAGGCAAGGTCATCGGAGCTGATATAGGCAATTGCAATGACCTTGCGCTCCATCGGCGTAATGATGAGCGTATGTGGGAACTGACGCTGGACATCCACGCCCGAGACCCACGGGTTCTGCTTGAGGTCCTCGGTAATCTGGTCGGGATCGACGTTAAAAAGCGACGTTCCCTCGGGCAAATCGATCAGCTGGATAGCATCGTGCTTCGTCACATGCTCGCTGCCTTGAATCTGAATATCAGTGGCGGTAAACAATCCAGAGTTAATCACCACGATAGCAACGACGACGAGCACGGCCAAGACGGCCAAAACGCCGCCCACGATTTTGCCTTTGCCTGTAACGACAGAAGCGGCGTCTGATGTTTTATTTGTCATCGCCCTAAGTGAAGACAACGGGTTGACGCCTTTTTTACCCGAAGGCTTCTTGGCGGTAGCCGGCACCGATGTCAGCGAGCGCGGTTTCGATGCGCCCAGCGTGCGACTCGGACGCGCCGCCTTAGTTCCTGTCGAGGGCTTAGGAGTTGCCATAGGACGGGCAGGCTTGGCGCCCATAACAGGCTTTGACGTCACCGAGGGACGCGAGGACTTTTTTGCGGCCGGACGATTACCGAGCTGCGAGCCGACAACCGGACGACTGGTCTGTCGAGCATGCCCGACAGACTTAGAGTGCGCGACGGTATTGCGTTGAGGTTTGGCAGGCGCGCAGGAACGCCCTCCGGCGCGGCGGAAGGTGGGTTTCGATGCTCTAGAAGCCGAGGAATTTAACTTCCGGTCTGAGCTCGATGCCATACGCCTCCCTCACCTTTCCGTGCACATGTCTGATAACCGCGGCAACGTCATCGGCCGAGGCAGTTCCGTTATTAACGATAAAATTAGCGTGAACGGGCGAAACTTCCGCGCCGCCAATCGAAAAACCCTTTAATCCACAATCCTCGATAAGCTTACCCACACTCGCATCGGGCGGGTTACGAAAGACCGACCCGCAGGATGCGCGACCCATGGGCTGCGTACGCTTGCGCCTCGTCAGGTACCGTTCCATGCGCTCGCGAATGTCGGCCTTGGGCGCCGGTTTAAGCTTGAGCACGCACTCGAGGATGATCTCATTGCGGGGAAGGCTACATTCGCGGTAGCCCCAAGTGATCTCGGACCCCGCATAATGCTTGATACCGGATGCCGGGTCAAACGTTACGACATCCTCAACCAGCGAGCCAATCCACTCGGTCCGTGTGCCGGCATTCATAGATATCGCACCGCCGACCGAACCAGGGATGCCGACGGCAAACTCAAGGCCCGAGAGGCTACGCGACAGGGCATCGTTGACCAGGCGCGCAAACATCACGCCCGCACCGACCGTCAGCGTACAACCGTCATCGGCAACAACCGTGCGCTGAAACTCACGTCCGAGCGAAATGACGGCACCGCGATAACCGCCATCGGCAACCAGCAGATTGGAGCCCTTACCGATGATGACCCACGGCACCTGCTCGCGATCGAGCACCGCCACGGCGCGGCGGAGGGCATGATAGCTATGGCACGTCACAAAGAGGTCGGCCTTGCCGCCGATACGATAGCTCGTATGACGCGCAAGGCGCTCGTCCTCGATCACATCCGTGTCGATCATGCCCGAGAGCGCCATGACGGCGTTAAACAGACCCATTAGACTTAAGCGTCTTTCTTGGCAGTCAGATACTCAATGAACTCGGGGCCGACGGTCGTAACGTCACCGGCACCCATAGTGAGCAGCAGATCGCCCTCGCCCACCATCTGCTCGAGCTCCTGATTGAGCTCAAGACGGCTGGAGCAGTACACGACCTCCTTGCCAGGATGCTTGGCGCGCACGGTATCGGCGAGCATCTTAGAGGTGACACCCGGAATGGGCATCTCGCCAGCCGAGAACACATCAATCAGCAGCAGTTTATCGGCATTGGCAAATGCATCGGCAAAGTCGTCGCACAGGGCCTGCAGGCGCGAATAGCGGTGCGGCTGGAACACGACGTCGACGTGCTTGTAGCCCAGCGACGAAGCAGCAGCAAGCGTCGCCTTGATCTCGGTGGGGTGATGGCCGTAATCATCGACCACGGTGATGCCATCGATATCGCCCACGTGGGTAAAGCGACGGCGGACGCCCTCAAAGCTCGAGAGCGCCTTGGCGGCGGCGTCGATGTCAAGGCCCAGGACATGGGCGACGGTGAGCACCGCCGTGGCGTTGAGCATGTTGTGGCGACCGGGATTGCTCTTGATCTCCACAGCGTGCTCAGTGCCGTCCTCAAAGCGAACGATAAAGTCGCTCTGGATGCCCTTGACATCCGGGTGCATGCAGACGATGTCGTTGCTCTCGGCAAAGCCGTAGGAAAGCACGTGACGGCCCGTCGACTTGGCGAGCTCGACCAGATGCGGGTCCTCACCGCAGACGATGACGGTGCCGTCCTCGCCCACCAGGCTCATGAATTTGGCGAAAGTTGCCTCGATCTCCTCGATACCCGAGTAGTGATCGAGGTGGTCGGCCTCGACGTTGGTCACAATGACCACGTTGGGGTTCAGGAACAGGAAGGAGCTGTCGGACTCGTCGGCCTCGGCGACAAAGTAGTCGCCCGAGCCGTTCTTGCCGTTCGTGTCATAGCCCTCGACGATGCCGCCGATCAAGAAGCTCGGATCCAGGCCCATGCGGTCGAGCATGGTGGCGCACATCGAAGACGTGGTGGTCTTGCCATGCGTGCCGGCAACAGCGACGGTGGTGTAGCCGTGGCCCAAAGCAGAGAGCATCTTGGCACGGGGCCACACGGGAATACCAAGCTCGCGAGCGCGCACGAGTTCAGGGTTGGACTCCGGAATAGCGGTGGAGACAACAACCACGTCGGGCTTGACCTCGTCGATCGTGGCGGCCTCATGGCCCACATGCACCTTCACACCAGCGCGGGTAAGCTGGCGGATATAACGTGACGTCTTAAGGTCGGAGCCGGTAACGGCATAACCACGCTCGTGCAGAACGAGGGCGATGCCGCTCATGCCGGCGCCGCCGATACCGATAAAGTGGGCGCTCTTAAACTCGGGCGCGGAGGTTGCAGTCTGGGAATCAGCCATGTGCTCGTGTACTCCTTGCGTAAACACTGCCTGTAACCCGTTAACTGTACCGCACCTACCGCATCAGCGCGAGGGCGACCGACGATATCCCGTCTAACTAACGCAAACCCTCTACCGCATCCGCCAGAAGAGCGGCGGCCCTATCCTGAGCCAGACCACGCGCCGCCTGACGCATGGCGTCGCGTGCCGCCGCGTCATCGACCAGGTGCAGCAGCTCATCGGCAAAGGCAGAACCGTCGATATCGGCATCGGCGCAGAGCACGCCGGCCCCGGCGTCGACCAGATAACGGGCATTGGTGGTTTGGTGGTCGGCTGTCGCATGCGGGTACGGCACGAGCACCGAAGGCACGGCGAGCGCAGCGATCTCGGCCACGCTCGATGCGCCCGAACGCGAGAGCACCAAATCGGCAGCAGCCAGCATATCGCCCATGTTGTCGATGTATGTCTGGACGCGGTAACGCTTCGCCTCCTCGGGCGTCAGCGCCAAAGCGCGCTCGGTCTCCTCAAAGCCGTCGGCACCCGTCGAATGCAACACATAGAGATTCTTGCGCGAAAGCAGCTCGTTTTTGAGCGAAACCACGCGCTCGTTGAGGTGCTGGGCGCCAAGTGAACCGCCAAAGACGAGCAGCAGCGTAGCGTCCTCGGGAACACCAAGTGCCTTGCGGCCGCGAGCGCGATTGCCCTCGATCACCGAGCGACGTACGGGGTTACCGGTCATGAGCACGTGGTCAGGGTCACCTTCGCGCTCAAAGACCGAACGCGCTGCCGGCACCGAGATGCACACGCGGGCGGCGTGGGAGTTCATCATCTTGTTGGCCAGGCCCGGAACAGAGTTCTGCTCATGCAGCAGATACGGAACGCCCGCGCCCTTGCACCACCCCAGCAGCGGAACCTCGACATAGGCACCAAAACCAATGGCGGCATCGGGCTTGCCGACCTTTGAGAAATGACTGGCGAGCGCACGCTTGGCTTTGTTGACACGCCACAGCGAGGTCAGCGCCGTCCAAGGACGGGAGCGGTCGAAGCCCGTGACCGTAATGGGCACAAAATCAAACCCAGCCTCGGGGACCAGACGACCCTCGAGCTTGCGCGACTGGCCCACGAACACAACGTGGTGGCCACGGTCACGCAGTTCTTCAGCCAAGGCGAGCGCGGGGTTGATGTGTCCTGCCGTGCCGCCGGCTGCAATAGCAACGGTCATTTTATCGGTCATGGTAGTCCCTTCGTACACGCGGTCCCTGGTCGTCGGTACGCAGACGCGCCGACGGGTCCGAGTTCAAATCGATTCGATTATATCCGCCGCCCGCGTTGCGAGGGCTGGGGCGCTGCGGACGACCTTGCGGAGCCGTTCGCGAGCGTGGACGAGCTGCCGGCTCGGTCGCAGAGCCATCCAGGACGGTAAAACCGTTACGCGAAGATCGCTCGCCGCGCACGTGGGGCACGCCGGCAGTACTCTCATCCATAACGGCAAAGCTCTCACGGCGGCGGTCATACTCATCGCGGCGGGCGCTCTCGTACGAAACGCGCAAGATCAACCCGGCAAGCATGAGCGACACAATAATCGACGAACCGCCGTAGCTAATAAACGGCAGCGGTTTGCCCGTCATGGGAAACACGTTGAGGATGCCCAGCGCGTTAATCAAAAACTGCACCGCGAGAATGACCGCGGAGCCAGACGCCATAAGCGCGCCCCGACGATCGGTCGCCTGCTCGGCAATGCGAAACGCCGAGTAGATCAGCATCGCAAACACCAAGAAGAACAGCACGGTTCCGACAAAACCGACTTCCTCGCCAATGATGGCCAGGATGTAGTCGTTGTGCGCTTCGGGCAGATACGAGTACTTCATGGTTGAGTTGCCGATGCCACGGCCGAACAGACCGCCCGAGGCAAAGGCCATGATGGCAAGCGTGGCCTGATAGCCGTCACCATACTCGTCGGCCCAAGGGTTCAAGGCAACCTGAATACGCACCATACGGTACGGCTCTGCGACAAGCGCAATCACGATCACGAGAATGCCGAAGATTAGCACGCCAATGATAAATCTGGGGTCGAGACCCGCAAACAACGCCATGCACATGAGGGTCAACAAGATGATCAGGACAGTACCGAAATCGGGCTGGATAAAGATCAGAAAGAGCGAAATGCCCAGGTAGATGCCCATCTTGCGAAGGAATTCGTTGATGTTGCCACCGGGCGAAAAGAAGCGATCAAGCATGATGGCCGAATACGCAATGGCAAATGGCTTTAAAAACTCGGAAGGCTGGAACTGAATACCGGCGATGTTGAGCCAGCGCGTGGCGCCGCGGCTGCCGCTGCCCACCAAGAACACCAGAAGCAGTAGCCCTATCATGCCGATGAGGAAGATCCTGAGCACATCCTCCCCAAACCAGCTGTCCGGCAAAACGCGCACGATGGCAATCAGCGCCAGAACACCGACCACGGCAAACGCGGCCTGTCGACCCAGAAAAAACGTCGCCGAGCCATTCTCGTGCAGCGCCTCGACCGAAGACGCCGAGTACACCATCAGCAGGCCAAAGCATACCAAGGTAAACAAGCAGGCCATGAATATCAAACGGGGGCGCATGATACGGGCGGGAACGCCGGCAATATAGCGTTCGCTAAACGACTGCCCGCCGCGGCCGGAACGCGGTGTGGTGCGACGTGAGGAAGCACGGTCCGAGTCGGGCCTCCTCATACCTTGTCGGGGGCTCTCCTCTCTCACCGCAACCCCTATTCCATTTGTGATTTCGCTGTAGCGGCAAGCTGAGCCACGTAGTCCTTAAACACGCGGCCGCGCTCCTCATAGCCCGAGAACTCATCGAACGAAGAGCAGGCAGGAGAAAGTAAGATCACATCGCCACGGCTCGAAAGCGAACGGGCAACGTCCACGGCGTCGCGCAGGTCATCCGCCTGGGCGATATCCACATCGCCATCGACATCAGCCTCGTCCATAGCGGCGGTGAAGCGCTCGCGCGCATCGCCAAAGCAGACGACCGAGCGCACGTTGTCCATAACGACGCGCGCGAAGTCCGTGAGCGGCGTGCCCTTATCGTGGCCGCCGAGCAGCAAGATCACGTCGTCATCGGGAAATGCCGTCAGTGCCTTCTCGACCGCATCGGTGTTGGTCGCCTTGGAATCGTTGACGTAGCGCACGCCGTCAATCTCGCCACACGGCTCCACGCGGTGCTCGAGCGGCTGGAACGAGGCCAGACCGCGGCAGACACCATCGACATCGGCACCGACTGCCAAGGCAGCCGTGGCAGCACACAGGGCATTGATAACATTGTGATGGCCCGAGATCTTGAGCTCGGATGTAGCGATGAGCGGGGTCTCGACGCCCTTCAGACGCACGATCATCTTGCCATCGCGCACAAAGGCGGCATCCTCGCCCTCAGGCTCGTCAAAGGCAACCTTGCAGATGCGACGACCCGGCGTGTAGATGTACTCATCGAACTCGTGAATGCCGGCGTCTTCGACGTCGACAACCGCCAGATCGTCATCAACCATATTGTCAAACAGTTTGATCTTGGCAAGCGCATAGTTGTTATGGCTCTTATGCCAGCCCAAGTGGTCGGGAGTGATGTTGAGCAGCACCGCCACGCGAGGATGGAGCTCGGTAGTCGTAGCAATCTGATAGCTCGAGAGCTCAGCCACAAACCACTCGTTGTGGGCTCGGCCGTCAATCTCGTTGACCGGCGGCTCGCCGATGTTGCCGACAGCAACGCTGGCCTCGCCGGCAGCCTTGAGCAGATAATCAGTCAGCGACGTGGTAGTCGTCTTGCCATTGGTACCCGTGATGGCAATCCAGTTATCGGGCGACAGGCGATAGGCAAACTCGGGCTCACCCATAATCTGGGCGGCATGCTCGCGCCCGGCCTTAAAGAAGCCCGAGAACTCCGAGATGCCCGGGCACGTCACGCATACGTCATAGGCGCCCTCGACCTGTTCGGTCCCATAGACAAACGACGCACCAGCAGCCTCGAGCGCACGCGTGGCGTCATTGGGCTCAGAGGTGCCGCCGCCATACACGGTAACGGCACTTACGCGCTCGGGATGTGCCAGCGCCCAGCGGGCGACATCGAGACCGGATTTGCCCTGACCCAAAACGAGCAGGCTAAAGACATCAGCAAGAGGCATGAAAGACCACTATCCCAACTGGAAGAACAAAGCAAGGCCAACGGCACCAAAGGCCGCAGCGATAATCCAAAAGCGGATGACGACCTTGGTCTCGGCCCAGCCCTTCTTTTCGAAATGATGATGGATGGGCGCCATAAGGAAGACGCGCTTGTGCGTAAAGTGGAAGTAGACAACCTGAATCATGACCGACAGGGTCTCAACGATAAACAGGCCGCCGATGATGAGGGAGACGACCTCGGTATTGGTCATGATGGACGTGCAGGCAAACGCGGCGCCCAGGGCAAGCGAGCCGGTATCGCCCATAAAGATGCTCGCCGGATAGCAGTTGAACCACAGAAAGCCCAAACAGGCACCGGCACACGCGGTGCAGAAGATGGACAGGTTCACGTCTCCGTGCAAAAACGCCATGGCAGCCATGGCGAGCATGGCAATCATCGAGGTGCCGCCAGCAAGACCATCAAGGCCATCGGTCAGGTTCACGGCATTAGAAAGACCGGCGATCATCAGCCAGCAAAAGACAATGTAGAGCCACGGGAACGAAAGGCCGCAGATGGTGGTCGAAAGAACACCGAGGTCAATCGTCAGGCCGCCGGGAAAACGAATCTCGGGGGCGACGCCGCACCAATTGACGGCGAGCACCGTAAAGGTGACACAGATAATGGTTAGGCCGATCATCTTGGCATGGGGCGTCAGACCGAGCGAGCGCCCATGCGTAACGGAGGTCAGGTCGTCGATCAGGCCCAGCACGCCGGTCGCCAGCGTGGCGAGCAGCACGAGCACGAGCTCGGTGGTGAGCTTGCCCATCAGCAGGCAGGTCAGCGAGATCGCGACGAGGATGACAACGCCACCCATGGTGGGCGTTCCCTGCTTAACCAAATGACGCTTGGGGCCGTCGGCACGAACCTGCTGGCCGATACCCTCGACCTTGAGTAGCTTGATCCACCACGGCATGAGCAGCAGCGCAATGGCAGCGGCGATGCCAAGCCCCAAAAAAGCCTGATACGTTGGATACGAGGGATTGCCGAACATGGGCTAGCACACACCTTCCACAAAGCGGTCGAGCTCAACAAAGCGGGAACCCTTGACCAGTACAACATCATGTTTTTCAAGCGCGCCGCCCATGCGGTCGAGCACCTGCTGATAATCGGAGAACACCTGGATGCGGTCCTCGTCCATGCCCATCATGCGCGCGGCATCGGCCATAAGCTGGGCCAGCTCACCACCCACGCACGCCAGCATGTCGAGCTTCTTGGCGGCGGCATAGGCGCCCACGAGCTCATGCATGCGAGGAGCCTCATCGCCCATCTCGCCCATCTCGCCCAGGATCGCCACGCGAGACCCCGTGCACGAAAGCGAGCACAGTAGATCGAGGCCAGCAGCCATGGATTCGGCACTGGCGTTATAGGAATCGTCGATGACGCGGGCACCGCTCTTGGCGCGCTTGATCTCCTGGCGGTGACCGGTGATCGTGAGGCCCCTAAAGGCAGCATCGATCTGCTCGGGCGTCACGCCCAGGCGATAGGAAACCGCGGCGGCCTTAACGGCATTAGGAACGGACTGCACGCCGGGGATGGCAAGCATGGTATCGATCGTCTCACCCTGGCCAAAATCGAGCGTAAAGACCGGACGTCCCTCGTCATCAACACGAATGTCGCGGGCACGGACCTCATCGTCGTCCGAGACGCCGGCCAGCATAACGTCGATACCAGCAGGCTGGGCGAACGTATCGCGAATGAACGGCGTAAAGTCGTCCTCACCGCCCAAAACCAGCAGCGGCAAGAAGTCGCCGGCGGCGCACATACCCTGGACAATCTCGGCCTTAGCGCGGGCGATGTTCTCGCGGCTGCCCAAAATGCCGATGTGAGAGGTACCAATCTTGCTCACGATGGCAAGGTTGGGATTGGCGGACTTGGACAGGCGCTCAATCTCGTGGAAATGGTTCATGCCCATCTCGAGCACCAGGACCTCGGTATCGGCCGGAGCGGAAAGCACCGTGAGCGGCATGCCGATCAGGTTATTGAAATTGCCCTTGGTGGCCCAGACACGATAGCGCTTGGCGAGCACGGCGGCGAGCACGTCCTTGGTCGTCGTCTTGCCGATGGAACCGGTAATGCCAACGACCAGGCAGCCAAGCTCCAGGCGATACGTGTGCGCCAAACGCAGCAGAAACTCCTCGGGATCATCGGTCAGCAGGATGGCGCACCCCTTGTCCTGCGCCAGCGAGACCAGCTCGGCCTCGGGCTCACGCGTCATCACGACGGCGCCGGCACCCGACTGGACGGCACGGGAAGCAAAATCATTGCCGTCGACGTTTTCACCGGGAAAGGCGACGAAAATCGTCCCTTCCTCGACCTGGCGCGAGTCGATAACGCACCCGCGGCATACCCGATCGGCTTCTCCCGTCACGGTTCGGGCCCCTGTTGCGGCCGCGAGGTTGTTGACGGCGATCTCTATCATTGCAGCTCCCCTGTAAACCTAATAATGCTATCGGCGTATTGTATCCCAGCGCCGCACATGCGTGGTGCAGGGCATGTGAACACCCTCATATGGGACAACAAACCACGCCCCAAAGATTGTAACCCCCTACTTCGTGTGCGGGATACCCAGCACGTCGAGCGCGTTGGCCATAATGGACTGGAACGGCACCGCAGCGGCATCTGAGCCGCTCGGCGTTCCGTCGAGCGTGATATAGCACAGCACCTTGGGCGATTGTGCCGGTGCAAAGCCCATAAAGGACGACATGTAGTTCTCCTTGAGGTAGCCGCCGTTCTCGTCGGCACGTTCGGCCGTACCGGTCTTACCCGCCACGTCATAGCCGTCAACCGCGCCGCCAACGCCCGTTCCCTCGGACACGACCGTCTGCATGCACGATGTCACCTGGGATGCGGCGTCCTCCGAAATCGCGCGCTCGCCTTCGCCCCAGTCCTTCTCGTCGCCTTTGCTGGACTTATAGAAGTGCGGTGTCATCATCACGCCGCCGTTGGCGATGCCGCCCACGGCGCGTGCGATCTCAATCGGCGAGACGGACAGCGCCTGTCCAAAGCTCATCGAGCCCAGCGTGGCGCCGTCATACTGGTCACGCTCCTTGACGATACCCAGGCTCTCGCCCGGAAAATCGACACCAGAGCTGTGACCGATGCCCCACTTGTCCACATAAGCGGCAAAGTCATCGGCACCGATCTTGCGCCCCACCAGGACAAAGCCCACGTTGGACGAACGGCGCATCATCTCGCGCACATCCATGGTCATGGCGTAGTCGCGCTTGTCGGCATCGGTGACGGTATCGTCGCCCACCTTGATGCTCGCCGGCACCTCAAACGACGTACTCGATCGCACGACGCCCAAGTCGAAGCCGGCGCCCGCCACGAGCGTCTTAAAGACCGAGCCGGGCTCGTAGGCGTCGGTGACCAGGCGCAAGTTCATATCCTCGGTCTTGGCGTTTTCCAGATTGGTCTGGTCGTAAGTCGGATACGAGCAGGCTGCCAAGATCTCGCCTGTCGTAGGATCGGTGACCAGCGCCGAGCCGTTCTTGGCCTTAGTCTTCTCAACTGCCTCTGCCAGGGCATCCTCGGCCGCACGCTGGATATTGACGTCGAGCGTCGTCACGATATCAACGCCGTCGACCGCAGCCACCTTTTTATAGGCACCGCCCGCGATATAGCTGCCGTCCCTCGCGCGCTCGCGTACGAGAGAACCGTTCGTGCCGGTCAGAAGCTTGTTGTATTGCTTTTCGAGACCCGTCAAGCCATCGTTGTCCACATTCACTACACCCAGCACCTGCGATGCCAGATTGCCGTATGGATATACGCGCTTCATGGCCTGCTCAAAAAGCACACCGGGCAGGTTCTTCTTCTCCAGCGTCGCAGCATCGTCTTCGTCCACCTGGCGCTTGATATACACCCAGGTTCCATCGGACTCAACGAGCTTGCGGCAGGTCTTTTTATCGATTCCAGTTGCCTTGACCAGCGCCGACACCGTCTTGTCAACGTCCTCGACAAGCTGCGGGTTCACGGCGATGTTGCGACATTCGACCGACGACGCCAGCACGTTACCGTTGCGGTCGTAGATGGTGCCACGTTTGGCATAGAGGGTCTGCGCAAGCAGGCGACGCGCATCGGCACGCTCGCGCAGTTTATCGGCTTCGACAACCTGATAGTCGGCAAGGCGAAAGACGCCCAAGCCCAAGCCAAGCCCAATGAATCCCATGACGGCTTTGCGGCGAGGCAGAGGCGTGCCTGTGAGCCATTCGGTCGGCGAACTCTTGCGCGACCTGGTGTTATGCACTTGAGGGCCGCCCGAGCCGCGAAGTCGCGACGCCGGGTCGTTGCCACGGGACCGCCCGGCGTTGTAAGATTGCCGACCCGTTCCTTGATAACCAGAACGTCCCCGCGACGAGGGACGTCCAGAACCGCGGCCCCTATCGGAACCGCGGCGATAGTCATTTGTCATACTCAGCTACCGTCTTGCTACTGAGCGGTCGCGGTCGCGTTGGCGCCCGCGGCTGCATCCTGCGAAAAGTCAAGTGTAACGCTCTCGCTGGGCTCCACCATGCCATAAGCGCCCGCAAGGTCGCGAATGCGCGTGTCGGCGCCATAGACCGAATGCATGACCTCCAGATCGGAGCTCTCATCGGTCGCCTTTTCGAGCGTGTTGGTAAGCTCGGCGTTGCTGTTGAGCACCTGGGCCGTGACGCCGGCAAGCGCCACGCGGGCGACACCAATCGTCATGAAGATAGCCGCAATGATGCAAAACGTTTTAAGAACGCTCATGAAAACCGGGCTTACCGCCTGGTTTGCCTGACGGCCCGCGCCCGTGTAGACATCAAAGCGCGGCGTGCGCTGCTCACGGGGAGCAACGGGGGCCTGCGGCGTCTCACGATAGGCGGGCATGGCGTTCATATCATAGGCGAGTGCTGCGCTTGAAGTGTTGTAGCCCATGATATGCCGCCTCCCATCCCGAGTACGTTGGTAGTGTGTTTAAGCTTCGTTTATGGTGCGAGCGGGAGGTCCAATATCGCGCGGTCGCGCCTACAGACGCTGCGCCACGCGGATTTTGGCTGATCTCGCCCGAGGGTTGCGCTCAACCTCATCAGGCTGGGCAACCAAGGGTTTGCGGGTGATGACCTTGAGTATCGGCACGTTGCCGCACACGCACACCGGAATCTCCGGCGGACACGTGCACCCCTGGCTCATCTCCTTAAAGTGGTTCTTTACGATACGGTCCTCGAGCGAGTGATACGAGATGACGCAGATACGTCCGCCCGGGTTGAGCCACCTGGTGGCGGCATCAAGCCCTCGTTCGAGCACATCGAGCTCGTGATTGACCTCGATGCGAATGGCCTGGAAACTTTTCTTGGCCGGGTGTCCGCCATGCCGACGAGCGGCAGCCGGGATACCCGCCTTGATGATCTCGACAAATTGGCCGGTGGTTTCAATCGGTTCTTGCTCGCGGCGGCGCACGATCTCGCGCGCAATCTGCGAGGCGAACTTCTCTTCTCCGTAGACGCGTAGAATCCGGGCGAGGTCGTGTTCGTTATAGGTGTTGATGACCTCAGCTGCGTTTAAGGTGTTATTACCCGGATCCATCCGCATGTCCAATGGGGCGTCCTCGTTATACGAAAAGCCCCTGCCAGGGATATCGAGTTGCGGTGACGAAACGCCCAAATCGAACAGGAAGCCATCGACCCCGGGCACCTCGGCCGAGCAAAGCAGCTCGTCCAAGTCGCCGAAGTTGCCCTTCAGCAGCTGGTGCGGAACGCCGGGAACCTCGCGGTCCAGACGGGCACCAGCGGCCTCGAGGGCCATGTCGTCCTGATCGACGCCGAGCAAAAGGCCCGTCTCCCCCACCTGCGCGGCCATCTTTACCGAATGGCCGGCACCGCCAAGGGTGCAATCGCAGACAACGGAGCCGCTCTTTAGCCGCAGCGACTCAAGCACTTCGCCGAGCATGACAGGTTCATGCCGATATTCTTGTGTCAAGATCCCACGCTCCATCCGTTACCCGTGCCTTGCCCTTACGAGAAGAAGAGGTCCAGCAGGGCCTCATCGTCATCGTCCTCATCGGCCGCGGCGCGATCCCAAACCTCAAGGTGGTCGTAGTTGCCCACAACCGTGACCTCGCGGTCGAGGTTCGCCTGCTTGCGGAGAGACTCGGAAAGACCGATACGACCGGCGCTGTCCACGTCCATCGACGTGGTGCGCTTGTTGATCGCCCTCATGAGCTTCTGGTCGTTGATGTCACGCGGGTTAAAACCCTCGTGGCCCTCACGACCCGCGAAGAGTCCTTCGACCCACTTATCGAAGGCCTCGGCAGAGAACACGTACAGAGCATCGACATCCAGGGCTTTGAACACGCGAACGTGCTCTCCAAGCTCCTCGCGAAGGGGTGCAGGCAGGGATAGACGACCTTTTGCATCGAGATTGCGCTCGTATGCACCCGTCATTCCCATGTGCGCCCTCCCCTCGGTTACTCAGATGGCACGTACGCGGGGAACCACCCCGCCTGTCGACGTCATCAATAATATGGGGAACCGCCCCATTTTTCAACACCTTTCCCCACCCCTTCCCCCACCC
>UQLB01000021.1 GCA_900541725.1 uncultured Collinsella sp.
AAATGGCGCGAAGCACGCGGTTGACAAAACTATAGAGACACGTCCCAAATTAGCTGCCCTTGCATCAATCAGTCATTGTCCAGTTCGTAAACTTGTATGTATGCATACAAGTGGATAGCGGCGTGCGGTATCCTGTTAAGTCGTCAGCATACGATTCAACAGGGAAGGCAGATTATGCATTCTCCCCATCAGCGCGACGCGCATCCACAGCCGGTGTGCAGCCGTCGCATCTTCTTGGGTAGCGCTCTCGCTGCGAGCGCTTCCGTCGTCGCCGGCGCGCTCGCCGGCTGTCAGCGCCCCTCCACGCTGGAAGTAGTTCAGCCCACGACGGGTGGCGGTCGCGACGACCTGTCCGATTCCGTTATCGGCAAGGATAAGATCCGCATTGGCATGGAGGCGGCCTACGCCCCGTACAACTGGCAGGTTTCCGAAGCCAGCGAGTACACCATCCCCATCGACAACGTGCAGGGCGCCTATGCCGATGGCTACGACGTGCAGATCGCCAAGATCGTCTGCAAGGCCCTCGGTGGCGAGCCCGTTGCCGTCAAGCAGAGCTTTTCGGGCCTTATCGATTCGCTCAACAACGGCCAAATCGACCTCATCATCGCCGGCATGAGCGCCACGCCCGAGCGCGAAGAGTCGGTCGGCTTCTCCGACCCGTACTTCATTGGCTACTTTGGCCTATTCGTAAAAGAGGGCTCGCCCTACCAAAACGCCACCAAGCTTAGCGACTTTAGCGGTGCCACGGTGCTCGGCCAAAAGGACACCATGCTCGACACCGTCATCGACGAGATCCCGGGCGTTGTGCACAAAAACCCGGTCGACTCCGTCCCCACGGTGTTCTCGAACCTGCTGCAGGGCACCTGCGACGCCGTGACCTACAACACCGAGAACGAGAAGGGCTATATGGCTCAAAACCCGGGCATCGTTCCCATTCATTTTGCCGAAGGCGAGGGCTTTAAGCAGGAGGTCGCGGCAAACGTCGGCTGCCGCAAGGGCTCGGACAAACTGCTTAAGCTCATCGACAAGACACTCAAGGGCATTAGCCAAGAGGAGCGCGACCAAATGTGGGACGCGTGCCTCGACCGTCAGCCGGCATAGGGAGGCAGCATGAAAACCGTCAATCGCCTGGCCTCCTTTATCAAGGCCGACCACCGTTATGTATACCTGGGCACGAGCGTTATCGCGGCGCTCGGCCTGGCGTTTAGCCAGCGCAACCCCACGCCGCTGAGCTTCTTGGCCCCCACCGGTATCTTCCAGGATTGCCTTTGGGCGATTCTTTGGGCCTGGATTGTCGTGTCGGCGGCGGCGCTGGTCACCAAGCTTATGCACTGGAGCGACTATCGCGTAAAGTCGCCGTTCGCCTCCGAGCGTTTCCGCCGCGGCGCGCGCCTGGGTAGCTATGTTGTGGTCGCCATCGCAGCGATCTTTTTCGCGGACCGCTGCATCATGTCGTTTATCGACCTGGTGCAGGTGAGCATTGTCTCGGATTCCAACCCCAGCGACTTTTTGTCGAGCCTGGTCTACATGACCTACAAGAGCGGCGACTTCTTCATCCGCGGCATCGAGATCACCATCGCGCTTGCCACCTTCGGCACCGTCATCGCATTCTTCCTGGCGCTGCTCTTTGTGTTCCTGCGTATTCAGACCTTCGACCGCGTGGACAACGACCTGGTGCGCTTCTTTAAGAGTATCGGCCGCGGCTTTGCGACCATCTATTCCACCATCGTGCGCGGTACGCCCATGATGGTCCAGGGCCTACTCATCTATTACGCGGGCTTCACCGTTTTGCGCGGCATGGGCTTCGAGACCGCCCAGGCCAACCAGATCTGGAGTACCTTCACCGCCGGCCTCGTCACCATCTCGCTCAACTCCACCGCCTACATGATGGAGGTCCTGCGCGGCGGCATCGAGTCCATCGATCCCGGCCAAGCCGAGGCGGCGCGATCGCTGGGCCTGTCGCAGTGGCAGGCCATGCGCAAAGTCGTGTTCCCCCAGGGCATTAAAAATGCGATTCCGGCGCTCACCAACGAGCTCATCATCAACATCAAGGATTCGTCGGTGCTCTCGGTCATCGGCGTGTTCGACCTTATGTACGCTACTACCACGGTCGCCGGCGTGTACTACCGCCAGATGGAGGTCTACTGCGTGGCGCTCGTGGTCTACCTGATCCTGACGCTTGTGGCAAGCCGCCTGCTCGAGGCCTTTGGCAAAAAGCTCGGCGCCGAGGCTCCTGCCACGCTGCCCAGCTCTAACTAGGCTTAAGACGAGGAGAATCATCATGGCAGATACCGCCATTACCGGCGTTGCGGCCGCCGCACAGATCAATGAGCCGCTCATCCGCGTCGAGGGCCTGCGCAAGAGCTTCGGCTCGCTCGAGGTGCTCAAGGGCATCGACCTGTCCGTTAACCCCGGCGAGGTCGTCACCATTATCGGCGCCTCGGGCTCGGGCAAGTCGACTTTCCTGCGCTGCCTCAACCTGCTCGAGACCCCGGACGCGGGCCACATCTGGTTCCACGGCCAGGACCTCACGTCCGAACGCTGCAACATCAACAAGCTGCGCGAGGACATCGGCATGGTGTTCCAGGGCTTTAACCTGTTCAACAACATGGACGTGCTCGACAACTGCACGCTTGCGCCCGTCATGCTCAAAAAGATGAGCAAGGCCGAGGCTGAAAAAATTGCGATGGAGCATCTGACGAGCGTGGGACTCGAAAAGTTCGCGCACGCCGCCGTGGGCCGCCTGTCCGGTGGTCAAAAACAGCGCGTAGCCATCGCACGCGCCCTGTGCATGAATCCGCAGATCATGCTGTTCGACGAGCCGACTTCGGCACTCGATCCCGAGATCGTGGGCGAGGTGCTCGAGGTCATGCGCAAGCTCGCGGCCGACGGCATGACCATGGTCGTCGTCACGCACGAGATGGCCTTTGCCCGAACCGTGTCCGACCGCGTGGTCTTTATGGATAAGGGCGTGGTGCTCGAGGACGCCGCGCCGGCCGAGCTCTTTGGCAACCCCAAACACCAGCGCACCCGCGAGTTCCTCTCGCGCTATCTCGAGGACAAATAACCGACCGCAAACGCTTATGTGGCAGGGCCGCTCCGGTGGGGCGGCCCTCGTCATCACAATCGAAAGGATGTCATGGCCGAGGTTTGGCGCTTCTTTGCGCATGAGGATGATTTTGCCGATTTGGACGAAGCTGGTGCGTGCGAGCGCCTGGGCCGCGTGCTGTCGTTTCCGACTATTTCGAGTATGGATGCCGAGGCGGTGGACTGGCAGCCGTTCGACGACCTGCGCTCGTATATGCAGCAGGCTTGGCCGCACGTATTTACGGCGGGTAAGGTCGAGCTTATCGACCATTCGCTATTGGTGACGCTTGGCGGTTCCGACTCTGCCCTCAAGCCCATTATGCTCATGGGCCACATGGACGTGGTTCCCGTGGTACCCGGCACCGAGGCTGACTGGACGCATGCCCCCTTTAGCGGACATGTGGACGACACCTACATTTGGGGTCGCGGCGCCATCGATATGAAAGACCAGGTCGCAGGCATTCTCGAGGCGGTTGAGTATGCGCTCGCACACGGCTGGGAGCACAAGCGTACCCTGCTGCTCGCCTTTGGCCAGGACGAGGAGACTACGCAGTACGGCGCAGGCGCCATCGGCCGCGCGCTCGAGGAGCGCGGCATTGAGCTTGAGTACCTGATCGACGAGGGCGACTACCGCATCGTTTCGGCTGCCGAGTACAGCGCGGGCGAGGACTGGCTCATGCACGCCGACCTTGCCGAGAAGGGCTATGCCGATATCGTGCTCAAGACGAAGAGTGAGGGCGGGCATTCGTCCAACCCCTACGGTGGCACATCGCTCGAGGTGCTCAGCCGTGCCATCACCGCAATCTGTGATATCGAGTGGCCGACGCGCGTGACCGACTTGCTTGCCGCCCAGCTCGTCGAGTTGGGGCTCTACACGGCCGACGAGATTGCCTCCAACAAGGACACCATCGTGCGCGAGTGCCTCGCCAGCAAGAAGCTCTACCCGCTCGTGACGACCACCTGCGCGCCCACGCAGATCGAGGGCGGCAGCACCGGCGCCAACGTAATGCCGCAGGATATGTGGGCCAATATCAACTTCCGCATGCTCGAGGGCACGAGCGTGGCCGATGTCGTGGCCTGCTGCCGCGAGGCCGTTGCCACCGCTGGGCTCGCTGGCCGAGTCGAGGTCGAGCTGGGCCCCGGCAGCTCCGAGCCCTCGCCGTCCCCGCGCGTGGGCGGTCCGGGGCTCGAGGCCGTTCGCGCCATCGCCGCCCGCTATTTCCGTGATCCCAAGGGGACGGAGGAAAACGGATCGTCTGCGGTGGGCCAAGAGCCGATAAGCATCGTGCCCTCGACCGTGATTGGCGCAACCGATGCCGCCAACTACCAGCGCATTTGCCGCGAGTGCATCCGCTTCTCCGCCTTTGTGGTCGACGATGACGAATGCGACCGCGGCGTCCACGGCACCAACGAGCGCATCACCCGTCGCGCCTACCTCCAAGGCACCCGCTTCCTCATCGCCCTGCTCCGCACGCTCTAGAATGTGACAAAGGGACTGAGCCGATTTCATCGGTAATGAGACAAAAACTGTAATAGAAAAAGGCTAAGATATCTTAAGAGACATATGCTGGGGTTGGTATTCCTTGAACGACTGCGGGCATGTGCCAGACTGCCTCGGCCCCCGGGGAGCACCCGGGCAGGTCGCCGTGTGACTGGGGAGGAAATTATGCAGGAGCTCAGAGAGACGACGTCTCGACTCGTGAATATTGCTACCGGGGGGGGGGTGTCTAAGCAGGGAACTTCCTGGTGAACACCGGCCGCGCGAGCGGTGGTCCGTCATGTCTTATGGCCGCCGTCGCGGGCTGCGCTCGGTCTCACCATATGCGATTGTTCTGGCCCTCGCCATCGCGCTGACGGCGAGTTTCTTCCTGCCGCTTCGTGCCGAGGCGGCAATTTCGGACCACACGGTTCCGACGATTTCGCCTTCGGGGACAACAATCAACCTGTTTGATTACTGGGTGAATCCCGATAACCATCTGTCGGTTTCCGGCAACGGCGGCATCAACAAGAACCACCGCTTCCAGTTCAAGGATCAAGGAGCCAGCGAGGAACTTAACCAGTATACGGGTGGCTCCCGGGTCCGCACCGGCATCGTGAACGATGTTCTTGCCGGTGGTTACCCGAAACTCACCGACCGCTGGGAGGGAGAATCCCTCGGCTACCTGTTTGATTCCTCCGTCCAGACGGGCAAGATATCCCATATGGGTGTGACGGGTCTGTTGCAGGCCAAGGGTGGCTACTACGAGTATGACAGCTCGCGGAACTACGCGGCGTACAACGCCAATAAGAATGCATTTGATGTCTACAATGCTGCCGGCGTTATGCAAGCGGGGGCTGGGCCTCATTCAGTAGGCCAGTTCTTCCCCTTCGATGCGGCCGATGAGGTATTCAAGGAAGAGGACGGCAAACTCGTCCCGAACGGCATTACGTCGCAGAACAACGGACCCCTCAACCATTATTTCGGCCTCTCCATGTCGTCGCGCTTCGTGCAGCCGAAGGATGGCAAAGCGAACGCTGACAAGCCCATGACCTTTGAGTTCGCCGGAGACGACGACGTCTGGGTGTTCATTGACGATGTCCTCGTGGGCGACATTGGCGGTATCCACACCAGTGCTGATCTGACCATTAACTTCCAAACGGGCGACATCAGCGTTAACAATTCCGCAAATGGCACGCTGAAAAGCAAGTTCCAGGATGCGGGGCGGGATATTTCGGGCTTCAACGGCAACACCTTCGCTGGCGGCACCAACCACACGCTCAAGTTCTTCTACTTGGAGCGTGGCGCCACCGACTCCAACATGAGGCTCAAGTTCAACCTCGTGACGGTTCCCGAGTCCGACATCATAAAGTTCGACCAGGACGGCAAGTTCGTACAGAGCGCCGAGTTCGCGCTGTACAAAACAGACGAGAACTTTACAGATACGACCAATGACAAGAACGCGCTTCTCGGCTCTGGCACCACGGACGAGGCCGGCCACCTAACGCTCACGAACGACGTGGACAACGGCGTCATCAACTTCGACGATCTCTACGAGGACTCCGGCAGCAAGTACTACCTCCTGAAGGAGACGCGTGTGCCCGAGGGATATCGCTCGAGTCTCACGGCGACGGATGGCAGCATGCAGCTCGAGTACGTGCCCACGAGCGACAAGGACGCCGCGGGCGGCGTCATCATCAACCGCGGCGGTATGGACGCGGACAGCGCCGTGTGGCAGACGGGTGCGTTCGCCGGCGCGAAGGAGACCATCACCGCGCCGTCGACCGTGTACAAGGCGAACGATGACCAGACGATATCCGACAAGACCGTCGGCCTGGACTCCGGCATACTGTTCGCCGTGGTGCTCAAGCGCGATAAAAGCGCAAGCACAGATATCAAAGATCAGAACAATTGGTACGCCGTGTCGGGCGACCCATCGACGGGAGCGGGATACACCCTCGCCAAGGAGTCGAGCATGGACGGCGCCATCAAGGCGGCGAAGAAGGACCTGCACGCCTTCACGCTCAACACGAGCGGCCAGTACCAGGTAGAGATTCCGTATCTGCCCGGTGACATCTCCAGCTACTACTACATGCTGAGCGGTGATGCCCGCAAGGATGCCGAGTACGCGGTGGCCATCTACCACACGACGGCAAGCTCTATCGCCAACGCGAATACGGACAACACGGTTCACGTGTTCAGCGATGACCTCCCCAGCGGCGAGAAGAATTTCCAGCGCCAGTTTGCCACGCGCTTGCTCGTCACGAACATCCAGAATCGCCTGTTCGTGCAGAAGACCGATACCGAGGGCAAGCCCGTTGACGGGGCGAAGTTCGGCCTGTACAAGGCCGATCAGGTGAAAATGGACGCGAACGGCAAGGTCATGCTCAATGGCGAGCAGACCCCCTTTGACACCCTGACGACGGGGTTGGTCGGCAACCCGGTTCCGCTCGAAGGTGCGGGCATATTCCCGAATACGAGCGACGGTAACAGGCCGCTCGTGAAGGGGACCTACTTCCTAAAGGAGGTCTCGGCGCCCAAGGGCTTCCTGCTTAACGACACGCTCACCAAGGTGATTGTGGACGATTACGGCGTCCATGTCGATGCTGGTACGGCCGATGACGGTGTTTCGACGTTCGTGGGCCCGGGCGCGCTCATGAAGAGCCTGGGCCAGTTTGGCGCAGAGGGCGACATCGACAACACGCTCACGTGGATCAAGGGCCAGCGCCAGACGTCCGACGGGACGCTCGACGGCAACGACAACCTTTCCTGGAACAATGACGCCAAGGGCGGCGAGGATGAGGTGCACCTCAAGTACGGCGCCAACGGACGTGTCTACCAGTATGGGCCCACCGAGGAAGGCAAACCTTATCGCTTGGAGACCGAGACGGGCTGGATACGTATGGGCATCACGCAGGACGTGCCTGGTGACACTAATGCGAAGGGCGCCCGTGCCAATCTGGACGACATGAATTTGAACGCCCTGTTCACAGGTGCCACCTGCGTGCGCGTGGCGAACGAACGCGAGGCGAGCCTCGAGGTGACGAAGAAGGTTGCCCTGCCCGATGGCCTGACGGGCAATAAGGACGCGGAGTTCACCTTCAAGTTCACCGTGCCCGAGGGGAAGACCTACAAGGCTGCAGTGTTCAAGAACGCTGGGGCCGGAAAGCAAGCCGGCGACGTGTTCGATTTGAAGAACGGCGACACCCATGCTATCAAGGCCGACGAGACGATTCGCGTGTACGGTCTTGGCGAGGGCGACGAGTACGCGGTGCAGGAGCTGACCGGCGCAGACAAGATGTCCGCGGGCTATAAGCTGACCGGCCGCAAGCAGGGTACCACGAATCTGACCGGCGCAGGCGATAGTATCACCGGTGAGATCGAGAAGCAAAAACCCGACGGCACGTTGGCCGAAGCCAACAAGCTGGTGTTCACAAACACCTACAAGGCGGAAGCTAGCGACGAACTGACCCCGCAGGTAACGAAGAAGGTCTCCGGTGTTGAGAGCACGGAGAAGGCGTTCTCGTTCACGCTGACCGCCACGGAAGAGACGCAGAAGCAGATCGATGATGATGACCTCAAAGTCTCGGATGCTCTGGCGGGCAATGAGCATGCCGAGTCCAAGGCCACGAGTGGCAAGATCATCAAGGACAAGGGCCAGACGGTCGACTTCTCCGGCATGAAGTTCAACAAGGCCGGTACGTACACGTTCACGCTCACCGAGGCGCACGACGCCGACGACGACGCGGCGGCGGACGGCGTGCAGAACTCCGGCTGGACGATGGACGCCTCGACCTATACCGTCACGGTGAGGGTCGAGGATAAGAACGCCAAGCTGACTGTCACAGGCGTGACGGTGGAGAAGAGCGGCGATGACAAGCGCGAGACGCTTGAGGTCAAGAACGGCAAGGTGAACCTCGCCACCTTCAACAACAGCTATGCTGCGAAGGGTTCCGTGACCCTGGCGGCGAAGAAGCAATTTACGGGCGGCACCCTTGAGAACCAGCAGTTCTCATTCCAGGTGAAGGAGGGCGATAAGGTTGTCGCCGAAGAAAAGAACGATGCCAATGGCGACATCACCTTCCCGGCCATTGATTACACCGAGGCTGGTGAGCACGACTACGCCATCAAGGAGGTCGAAGGCACCGACCCGACTATCGTTTACGATGGCAAGACGGTGAAAGTGCACGTTAGCGTCACCGATAACAAGAACGGCACGCTGAGCGCGGCCGCCACCTACGACGGCGAGAAGGCCGTGCCGACCTTCACCAACTCGAAGCCGACGGCCGACGCCACTATCGAGGCGACGAAGATCCTCAAGGGCAAGGACCTGACGGCTGGTGCGTTCACTTTCGGCCTATATCAAGGCGACACGACTACGGTTGATCCCATCCAGACTGTCCAGAACGACAAGGACGGCAAGATTAAGCTCATCCTCACCGGTCTGACCATAGGCGAGTACGACTACACGCTCAAGGAGGTCGCTGACAGCGATTCGACCATCACCTACGATTCCACGGCGGTGAAGGTCCACGTCTCGGTGAAGGCGGACGGTGACAAGGCAAAGGCGACTGTCACCTATGACGACAAGAATGATGCCCCGACCTTCACTAACAAGTATCAGCCTGCCGAGACCTTGGCTACACTCACGGCGAAGAAATCGTACGTGAAGTCCGACAACACGCAGGCCACGCTCAAGGGCGGCGAGTTCACCTTCGACCTGTACGAGGGTGATCTGACGGCTGAGCAGCTGAAGGGCAAGCAGCCCATCCAGACCGCTAAGAACGGCGAGGACGGCACCGTTACCTTCCCGGCCATCAACTACACCAAGGCCGGCGAGTACAAATACACTATCGTGGAGCAGAAGGGCGACCTGTCCCACGTGGTCTACGACGATGCGGTTCACCACGCCGTGGTGAAGGTCGTGGACAACGCCGGCCAGTTGGAGGCGAGCGTCACCTACGATGACGGCAAGACGGTCGCCCCCACCTTCACGAACACCTACACCGCAAAGGGATCCGTGGAGCTGACGGCGACCAAGATCGTTGCGGTCGCGCCGGGCTTCACGCACGACACCAAGCTGAAGGGCGGCGAATACACGTTCGAGCTGAAGGACGCCGACGGCAAGGTGCTCGGCACCACGACGAACAAGGCCGATGGCACGGTGAAGTTCACGCGCAAGTTCACGCTCTCCAACCTGGGCGGCGCTGCGAGCAAGGACTTCACCTACACCATCGCGGAGCAGCCGGGCGCGGAGCCGGGCATGGTCTATGACAGCCATCCCCTCACCTATACGGTGACGGTCACGGACGGCGGGAACGGAGCACTGAATGCGAAGGCGATCGTGACGAGCGCATCCGGCTCGGATACCTTCACCAACACCTACCAGCCGGCCGCGACCGGCCTGGCCCTCGGTGCGCAGAAGAGCTATGTGAAGAAGGACGACAACACGCCGATCGTCCCCAAGTGCGGCGAGTTCACCTTCGATGTGTACGAGGGCAACCTGACGGCTGAGCAGCTGAAGGGCAAGCAGCCCATCCAGACCGCTGAGAACGGCGAGGACGGAAGCGTCAGCTTCGACGCCTTCTCCTACGCGAAGCCGGGTACTCACGAGTACACCATCGTGGAGCGGAAGGGCGACCTGGCCTACGTGACCTACGACGATACGGTGCACCACGCCGTGGTGAAGGTCGTGGACAACGCCGGCGCGCTGCGGGCGAGCGTTGCCTACGACGGCAAGGACGCCACGAAGCCCACCTTCACCAACGCCTACAAGGCACAGGCGACGGTCTCCGGCGCGATCGCCCTCACCAAGAGCGTTGACGTGCACGGCGGCAGCTACCAGATGAAGGCGGGAGACTTCGCCTTCGAGCTGGTGGGGTCTGACGGCTCGGTGATCCAGACCCAGAAGAACGACGCCGACGGCAAGGTTGCCTTCGACGAGCTGACCTTCGACCATGCGGGCACCTTTATCTACACGGTCCGCGAGGTGCAGCCGACGGACGACGCGCCGGGCGTGCCGGGCGTGACCTACACCGGCAAGACGTACATCCTGACCTACGTGGTGAAGGACAACAACGACGGCAAGCTGGTGGTGGAGAGCTCCACGGTGATGCCGAGCGAGGGTACCGAGAACGGCGTCACCCCCAACACCATGACGTTTACGAACAGCTACCAGCCGGGCCAGACCTCCTACCAGATCTCTGGCACCAAGGTGCTTGAGAATGCCGACCCGTCCACCACGCGGACGCCCGCCGATGGCGAGTTCACGTTCGCGCTGATTGACGTGGCCACGGGGCAGGAGATCGACCGGACCAAGAACGTGGGTAAGGCGTTTACCTTCAAGGCCATCTCGTACACTGCGACTGGTTCGCATGCGTACCAGGTGAAGGAGGTTGCGGGCCAAGATGGCACCATCACTTACAGCGATGCGGTGTTGGATGTGACGGTGAGCGTGACCGACGACGGCAGCGGCCAGCTGACCGCGACGGCGAACAAGACGGCTGCGGATCTGACCTTCACCAACATCTACACGCCGACGGCAACGACGGCGACGATTACCGGAACGAAGGCTCTGACCGGCCGCGACTTGGCCGAGGGTGAGTTCTCCTTCGACCTGAAGGACGCCGACGGTAACGTGGTGCAGACGGTGCAGAACGGCGCCGACGGCACGTTTGGCTTCGCGCCGCTGCAGCTGGACAAGGTGGGGACGTACGTCTACACCGTGTCCGAGCGGGCAGGGGCGACGGCGAACGGCGTCACCTACGACACGACGGTCTTTACCGCGACGGTGACGGTGACGGAGAATGCGGAGACGCACGCGCTGGAGGCGCAGGTTGCCTACAGCAAGGGCGGCAAGGCCGCGGATGCGGTGGCATTCAGCAACAGCTACGCGCCGGCCGCGACTGAGGTGAAGCTGGGGGCCTCCAAGGTGCTGAGCGGCGAAGACCTTAAGGAAGGGCAGTTCTCCTTCCAGCTGAAGGATGCCGACGGCAAGGTGCTGCAGACCGCCAAGAACGCGGCGGACGGCACGGTGGGCTTCGAGGCGATCTCGTACGACAAGCCCGGGACGTACGCCTACAGCATCTCCGAGGTGGACGACGGTCAGAAGAACGTGACGTACGACGCGGCCGAGCACCGGGTAACGGTGACGGTGACGGACGACGGTGCGGGCCATCTGGTGGCGACGGTAACCTATGACGGCGACGTGGCGCCGGTGTTCAAGAACACGTACACGCCGCCGACCACCCCGCCAGTCAACCCGCCGACGAATCCTCCGAGCAAGCCGCCGGTGCCGAAGGAGGAGAAGCCGGGTCTGCCGAACATGGGCGATACCAGCTTGTCGCCGATGGCCCTGGGTGGCATCGCGGGCGGCGCGGTGGTGCTGATCGCCGCAGGCGTAATCCTGCGGCGCCGGAACCGGTAGCTGCGGCGGCCGAGAAGGGCTTTGATTGAGGGCGGGTGGTCGCAGGGCGCGGCCGCCCGCCCTTTTTGGTGAAAGGCCATGTTAAACCGCATTTGCACGTCCGGCTCCGGATGGAACTCGTACTCCGGCTCCATCATCTTCTTCCAGGTCTTCCTGTAGCGCCCGTCCTCGGGCTGCCCGCGCGTGAGCGGCGTCCTGTTCCCGTCGCGCCTACCTCCAAGGCATCCGCTTCCTCAACGCCCTGCTCCACACGCTCTAGAAATCCGGAAAAGCTGCACGAAGCGGCCATCTGGACCCGGAAAAGCTGCAAATCTAGGCCAACTACACCCGGAAAAGCTGCAAACCGCAGGTGAAGGATGGTGCGTAGTGTGTACGCGCAAGCCTCCGAGCGCGTGCGTGCGCGGGCGTGCTTTGAATCGTTGCCGCGCCAGCTCGCAAAGGAGAATACGAAGTTCCAGTATTCCGTGGTCGAGAACAGGGGAACGGCGCGCAAATTTGGCTCGTCCGTGGATTGGCTCGTGGGAGCAGGTATGGTGCGACGGTGCCAGTCGGTGAGCGCCGCCCAATTCCCTCTTGCCGCCTATGAAGACGGGACGAAGTTTCGCCTCTATGCTGCCGATACGGGCGTGCTCATGGCCATGTACGGCTTCGAAATGCTGGAGGCGGTGGTGAACAACAAGCTCGCGGGTCCCATGAAGGGTGGCCTCTACGAGAACCTGGTCGCCTGCATGCTTGCGGCGCGGGGTGTGGCTCTGCGTTATTGGCGGTCGCAGAAGGGCGATAGGGAAATAGAGTTTCTCGTCGACTCGCCCGACGCGAGCGTTGTGCCCATTGAGGTGAAGGCCTCGCGCGGATCTACGGTATCGCTCAACGACATGCTCGAGCGGCAGGACGTGAACCTTGGGTACAAGCTGATAGACGGTAACGTCGGCCGAGACGGCAAAAAGGTGACACTTCCGCTATATATGGCCATGTTCTTGAAGTAGAGCCTTGCGTTGGCGGACTGACCCTTTGTCACATTCCGTGCGGGTTATATGCAGGTATGCCTGCGCACGCTATCATGTATGGGTTAGACCGCAACTATGTACCCCATACGCGAAGGGATGCGCATGTATCTGAAGATCGACATGTTCTAGCTGGGCTTACCCCCGCAGTGGCGCCGCGCGCCCCATTAACTCTGCCGATTTTCGCCTTCACGCACATAAAGGAGTCCCGCCATGCGCGACAAGCTCGAAAAGATCATCAAGGCCTACGAGGAGCTCGAGAAGAAGCTTTCCGACCCGGCCGTTGCCTCCGACATCAAGGAGTTCACGCGTCTCAACAAGGAGTACGCACACCAGTCCGACCTCATCGCTGCCTCGCGTGAGTACATCGGCGCGCTCGATGACATCGAGGCCGCCAAGGAGATGCTCCGCGACACCAGCGATGCGGACGAGAAGGAGATGCTCCAGATGGACATCTCCGAGAACGAGGAAAAGCTCCCGCAGCTCGAGGAAGATATCAAGTACATGCTCATCCCGAGCGATCCCAACGACGACAAGAACACCATTGTCGAGATCCGCTCCGCCGCCGGTGGCGACGAGGCTGCCATCTTTGCCGGCGATCTGTACAAGATGTACCAGCGCTTCTGCGAGTCGCGCGGCTGGAAGACCACGGTGCTCGATTCCAGCCCCAGCGAGGCTGGCGGCTTTAAGTCCATCGAGTTCAAGGTCGAGGGCGACCGCGTCTACTCCGTCATGAAGTACGAGTCCGGCGTGCACCGCGTCCAGCGTGTCCCCAAGACCGAGTCCCAGGGCCGTATCCAGACTTCCACGGCTACCGTCGCCGTGCTTCCCGAGGCCGAGGAGATCGACGTCCAGATTAACCAGTCCGATCTGCGCATCGACACCTACTGCGCTTCCGGCCCTGGCGGTCAGTGCGTTAACACCACCTACTCTGCCGTGCGCATCACCCACCTGCCCACCAACACCGTGGTGCAGTCGCAGGAGCAGCGCTCCCAGATTCAGAATCGCGAGGTCTGCATGCAGATGCTGCGCGCCCGTCTGTACGAGATGGAGCTCGAGAAGCAGCAGGCCGAGCTCGGCGCCGAGCGTCAGAGCCAGATCGGCCACGGCAACCGTTCCGAGAAGATTCGTACCTACAACCAGCCCCAGGATCGCGTGACCGATCACCGCATCGGCTTCAACTCCACCTACAACGGCGTGCTTCTGGGCGACCAGCTCGGCACCGTCATCGAGGCCCTCGCCGCCGCCGAGCGAGCCGAGAAGCTGGCACAGGCCGTTTAGGTTACGCGGTTTTACCAAACCGCGTAACCCGTCGACGCTGCGCGGACCGCATTTGGACAATCTGCCGTTCAATTTCAAAGGCGCGACCAGAAGGTCAGCGCCCTTTCATTTCACGGCACCTTGCCTCAAATGCGACCCGCTCGCTGGCATTGCCAAAACATCGAGGTAGTCATTGGGTGCGGCACTTGGGGACGTTCCTTATGTGCCGGCACTTAGGGACAGTCCTTCGAGCGGCAGCACGTAAGGAGGGGTCCCAATGACTGCTTTTGGTAAATGGCTATATGAGTTTATTTAATTGGACTTGAGGGCCATCGGATCGTTTGCCAGCTCAAAGGAAATAAAAACATTCGTTCACTATCAAAAACAATGCTTACATTATCGCTCAAGAAGTCGCAGGGCATTTTTCGGCGCGTTGTCCGTCAAGCGATTTGGCAAGTATCCGGTTAGATATTGGTCAGTTTTGGGGCAACCTTGCCAAAAGCTGGACGAATGCAAATCTAGACGTCGACGAATGAGCACTTTGGACGCACCCGAAACAAATTTCTGGGCTGATTCTCGATAGTCGCCCTCAATTGTCCCTTGTCATGCGGTGCCCTCGCGTACAATCTGCTCCGATGTTCGCGCGCCGCCCGGCGCCAAGGAGGGGAGGACCCATGGCAAACGAGATCTGGACCATTAAGCGTTGTCTCGAGTGGACCAAGGAGTACCTGGCCGAGCGCGGCGAGGAGCATCCCCGTCTTTCTGCCGAATGGCTGCTGTGCGCCGCCACGGGTCTGGCGCGCATTGACTTATATATGCGCATGGACGAGGCGCTCGACGCCACGCAGCTCGAGACCATGCATGCGGCAGTGGTCCGTCGCGCCAAGGGCGAGCCGCTGCAGTACATCACCGGCAGCACGCAGTTCCGCATGATCGATGTCGCGTGCGCCCCCGGCGTGCTCATTCCGCGCCCCGAGACCGAGATGCTCGTCGAGGAAGTGCTGAATTATCTGGATACCGAGGTGCTGAGCCCCGAGGCCGCCGCCCGTCAGCGCGTGGAGTTGCCTTGGAATGATGAGGTCGAGCAGGCCCGCAAGGCCGAGGCGGCATTGGCCGACGAACGCGCAACCGCCGAGCGCCGTGCCGCCAATCTGACGGCTGCTGAAGAAGCGGCGCTGGGGAGCGACGTTCTGGGCAGCCGCGCCTATGCTGAGGAGTTGGCTGACCGCGAGGCCGAGGAGGCCGCCGCACAGGCGGCAGAAGCCGAGGCCGCGCAGTCCGCTGAGCCCGAGCTCGACGAATACGGCATCGTCATCGAGAGCGGCGACGCGTCTGAGGGCGCACCTCTTGCCTCCGACGCCGCCAGTGCCTCCGAGCAGGAGACCGTCGAGTCCGTCGAGCCCGCCCCGACGGAGCCCCGCATCGCCCGCGTCCTCGAGGTCGGCTGTGGCACGGGCTGCATCTCGCTTTCCCTTGCCTGGGAGCGCCGTGGCCACGTCACCTGCACTGCTACCGATATCGAACCGCGCGCCATCGACCTCGCCACCAAAAACCGCGATGCGCTTGGCCTCACATCCGACGAGGTCACCTTTAGCCTCACCAATCTGGTGAGCTCCATCCCCCGCGAGGAGTGGGGCACCTTCGACGTGCTCGTCTCCAATCCGCCCTACATCCCCACCGATGTCATGCGCTCGCTGCCGCACGAGGTCAAGGACTTTGAGCCCGACCTGGCGCTCGAGGGCGGTGCCGACGGCCTGGATATCTTCCGCCGCCTGCTCAACGCGGCCCCCTACATGTTGTGCGCCGGCGGCCTCTTTGCCTGCGAGCTCTACGAGGGCGCCCTCGATGCCGCAGCCGAGCTCTGTCGCCAGGCGGGCCTTTCGGACGTGCGCATCGTCCGCGATCTTACCGATCGCCCCCGAATCGTCCGAGCCATCGTCACGGAGCCCAAACAGCGTCAGTAATATTTATTAACTGATTCATTTCTAATTATAAAGCAATTTATAATTATCTCGGTTGGTAGCTGGTAGCCGAGGGGGTCATAATGAAACAACGATTTACCTATGACTGCGTTCTCATAAAAGAAGACGACGGTTACTGTGCCAGCTTCCCGCAGGTCCCCGGGGCCTTTGCCGATGGCGATACGCGCGAAGAAGCAATAGCTCATGCTATCGAGGCGCTGATGGCGTTTTTGGCCGACGATCTTAACAATGGTCGGGCTCCGGCTGGGTACGAGCGTTCGGCCGAGGTCGTGGCCCTTTCAGTCGAAATCGACCACGAGGACGCTCGGGAAGCGGCGTGTCGAACGTTTAAGGACGCGGCGGCGGACCTCAGGGTTTCCGCACCGCGAATCACTGCGCTGGTCAAAGCCGGCAAACTCGATGTTGAGCTTGTCGACGGCCGTCGGATGATTACGATCGACAGCATCGAGCGTTACGCCGCTCAGGAACGCCATGCCGGCAGGCCAAAGAAGTTCGTCGCAGTCCAATAACCCCTCGTTGCCTACTGATCTCGGGCTTCACTTCTGCAAAAAAGACCCTTCGAGCCTATTTCCGCTCTTGCAATATACCGTAAAACTTCTACTATAGAAGGAGAAAGGTATGTCAAATCAGCCGCATCGATACCGCATTGTGCTCGATTACATCGAGCCTTGGCTCGATGAGCAGGATGAGTCTACGTTGCGACAGATTTACGCAGACCTTTTGGTACTTGAGAAAGAAGGTCCTAGCCTTGGTCGTCCGCTGGTTGACCGCGTGAAGGGCTCGAAATTGCATCATTTAAAGGAACTAAGGGTGACGTCGTGCGGACCGTCGGTGATTCGTATCCTTTTTGCCTTTGACCCCAAACGTCAGGCAGTGTTGCTGTTGGCGGGAGATAAGTCGCAGGCGGAGTCGTCGAAGGCAAAGTGGAACGGCTGGTATGCGATCAGCATTCCCAGGGCGGAACAAATATACCGTCGCCATGTAAGGAGGCTCGATCAAGATGGAGCTGCATGAGTATATGGAATCACGCGGGATAGCGCGTGAATCTATTGCCGCCGAGCAGGAGAAAACTCGTGAACGTATCGAAGCCTATAAGCTCGCTCAAATTCGCAAACTAAAGGATCTGACGCAGGCCTCGGTGGCCCAGTCGATGGGTGTTTCTCAAAAACGCATATCGGAGCTCGAGCGCGGGGAGCTGGGATCAATGAGGCTCGACACGCTGAGCAGGTACGCAGAAAGTCTCGGCGGAAAGCTTGTCGCAAGCATTGAGTTTCCCGATCGTACCGTTACGCTTGCTCGCTAAAAATCTGCAATAACCCCCTCACTTTCACCGACTACTAGAGCCGCTCACCAAACCAACATGCGCTCTGGGCAAATAGGCTGAACGTTTCGTGCGAGAATGCCCCTCAGTAAACAAACTTTCACCAGAGCGTAAGGGGCTGGCATACACATGCAGACGGTCTATCGGGTATACGAGGGAACGCGCGAGCCGCATCGGCTCGCCGTCGAGCGCACGGCCGAGGTGCTCGGCCGCGGCGGCCTGGCCTTGATCCCGACCGAGACCGTCTACGGTGTCGCCGTGGCGGTCAACGCCTTCTCGGACGCCGTGCCCCAAGATACAAGCGAATTCCCATCGTGGCCGCGCGATCCGCAGGCTGTCGTCAACGGTGCCGCGGTCCCTGCGCTCGGTACCGGCTACCGCCGCATCTTTACCCTCAAGCAGCGCAAGCTCACCCAAACGGTCGCCTGGCTGGTTGATAATGCCGAAGCACTCGACCGCTATGGCTTGGATATCCCCGAAGAGGCTCGCGTACTCGCGCGACGATGCTGGCCGGGAGCCCTGACTATCGTGGTCAAGGCGGCTCCCTGCGTGCCGACCTTTATGCGTGCTGCCGACGACACCGTGGCCCTGCGCGCTTCGGCCTCTCCCGTGGTCCAAGCGCTCATCCGCGCCTGCGGCAGTCCCCTTGCCTGCACGAGCGCCAACACACACGGCGCGCCCTCGCCGGCAAGCTTTGCCGCCGTCGAAGGTCGCATCCTGGAGGGGGTCGATGTTGCCGTCGACGCCGGTGAGACCCCGTGTCGCGACGCCTCGACCATCGTGTCGTTCCAGCACGGCGGGCTCCAGATCCTGCGCCAAGGCGCACTTCCCGCATCAGAGATCGAACGGGTCCTGTCCGACCCGATGCAATAGAAAGGTGTAAGCGATGTCGTTGAATCTGGGCAGCCTGGGCATGGAAGATGCCTCGTTTAACTTTGGCGGTTCCTACATCATGGCGCTCGACTGCGGCACCACCTCGGTACTTGCGACCATCGTCGACGAGTACGGCTGCATCGTCGCGCAGGCACGTCGTAGCGTCAAAACCAGCTTCCCGCGTCCCGGTTGGATAGAGCAAGACCCCATGGAGGTGCTTGCCAGCCAGATCGGCGTGATGATGGAGGTCCAGTTTAAGAGCGGCATCCATTCTGACCGCATCGCCGCCATCGGTATCTCCAACCAGCGCGAGACCACGGTGGTGTGGGACCGCATAAGCGGCCAACCCATCTATAACGCCATCGTGTGGCAATGCCGTCGCACCGCACCTCTGATCGACGAGCTGGTCGAGCGGGGCGCAGAAGAGCTGGTGCGCTCCCGCACGGGACTCACGCTCGACCCGTATTTCTCGGCCTCCAAGGTGCAGTGGATTCTCGACAACGTCGACGGCGCACGCGAGAGCGCGGCGGCGGGCGACCTCATGTTTGGCACCATCGACACCTGGCTCATCTACAACCTCACCGGCGGCCAGGTCTTTGCCACCGACTACACCAATGCCAGCCGCACGGCACTCTTTAATATCCATACGCTCGATTGGGACGACGACCTGCTGGCGCTCTTTGACGTTCCACGTTCCATGATGCCCGAGGTTCGCTGGAGCTCGGGCGACTACGGCCGCGTCGCGAGCGACATCATGACCAACATGCCGCCCATCATGGGCGTGGCGGGTGACCAACAGGCGTCGCTGTTCGGCCACTGCTGTTTCCGTCCCGGCCAGACCAAAAACACCTATGGCACGGGCTGCTTTATGCTCATGAACACCGGCGACGAGATCGTCGAATCCAAGAATGGCCTGGTCTCCACCATCGGTATCGCTGCGGACGGCAAAGTCAGCTATGCGCTCGAGGGCTCTATTTTTGCCGCCGGCTCAACGATGAACTGGCTTCGCAACAACATGGGCATCATCTCGAGCGTGAGCGAGTCGGCACAACTCGCCGCTTCGATTAGCGACAACGAGGGCTGCTACTTCGTTCCCGCCTTTGCGGGTTTGGGTGCTCCCTGGTGGGACCCGCATGCCCGCGGTATCGTGTGCGGTCTGACCGGCGCCTCGAGCCGTGCGACCATCGTACGTGCCGCCTGCGAATCCATGGCATATCAGAGCTACGACGTGCTGCGCGCCATGGAGCAGGACGTGGGGCTCTCGATCGAGCGCCTGTCTGTCGATGGCGGTGCCTCGCGCAACGAGTTCATCATGCAATTCCAGGCCGACCTGCTGGATATCCCCGTGCTGCAATGCGAGACGGTGGAGACCACGGCAATCGGTGCCGCGTACTTGGCGGGTCTTGCCGTCGGCTATTGGGAAGACCTGGAAGAGCTGGAGCAAAATGCCCAGATCGTTAGGACCTTCCTTCCCCACATGTCCGCCGAGCGCCGCGAGCAAAACCTTGCGGGCTGGCGTGATGCAGTCAGGCGCTCGCTCAGCACCTCACAGTAGGGCTGCGATGGGCTGCTCGATACAACAAACCGCTAAACTAATGCATGGCGTGCGGCGGCAACATTGCTGCACGCCTTGTCAGCAAGGCCGTTTTGCGGCCGCAACGAAAGGGGCAATCAATCCATGACCGTCACCTACGATGCGTCCCGTGTGACGCTTGTCGATCACCCGCTCGTCCAGCACAAGCTGTCGATCCTGCGCGACAAAAACACCGGCACCAACCAGTTCCGTCAGCTCGTGCGCGAACTCGCACTTTTTGACGGCTACGAGGCCATGCGCGACCTGCCTATGGAAGACGTCGAGGTCGAGACCCCCATCACTACCGCCACGTTCAAACAGCTCGCCGGCAAGAAACTCGCCATCGTGCCCATCCTGCGTGCGGGCCTTGGCATGGTCGACGGCATCCTCGACCTTGTGCCCTCCGCTCGCGTGGGCCACATCGGCATGGAGCGCGACGAGGTCACCCACGAGCCGCACGAGTATTACTGCAAGATGCCCAAGGATATCGACCAGCGCATCTGCCTGGTCGTCGACCCCATGCTCGCCACGGGCGGTTCGGCCGAGATGGCCATTAGCTACCTGCGCGAGCGCGGTGTCAAGGACATCCGCATGCTGTGCATCGTCGCGGCCCCCGAGGGCCTCAAGTCGCTGACTGAGAAGGACCCTGATGTGCATATCTATACCTGCGCCATCGACGACCATCTCAACGAGGCTGCCTACATCGTTCCCGGCCTGGGCGACGCCGGCGACCGCATCTACGGCACGCTGTAATCTCAGGGCCATACCGGCTAACGTCGAAAATACGAAGAAATGGTGCGCGCGGCGGAGCAAAAGACGTCCACGCGCACTCCTGTTAACGGACGTTTTGCGCTGAGGGGTTCGAGAAAAACGTATTACCGTACCTGCGGCATAAAGAAGGTCTTAAGAAAACGAACAGGTGCGTATTAACCGATGCTTTTTCGGTTGTACTTTAGCGATTGGCTCGTACAATAGTCACCAATGTTTGGCGGGAACTGTTCTGTGAGGCGTTAAAAAGGAAAGTGAGGACGCCAGTGTTTCAGATAGCCGATCTGCTCGCTATCGTTGCAGGCGCCATCGCGGGCGCAATTGCCTTCCTTCCCTTTGTCTTTACGCTCAAGCCGGTTCTTGACGATAAGCAGAATGCGGACATGCTCAAGGGCATGGTGAGTCTGGCGGTCTCGGCAGTTGCCCTGCTCGTCTTTACCTTGGTTGTGTTTGCGTTGTTCGGAGAGGCATTTCGCATGTTCCTCCTGGGCGAGGCGATCGGCTTCGTGGCCTTTATGGCCGCCTGCACGGTTCGCGTCGCCAAGGCGCTGCGAGATCCTCATGAGGTCGAAAGGTAAGTCGTGGAAATTTTTGAAAAGCTGCCTGATGAGATTAATCATCTGGTCAGCGAGTTCAGCTCCACCCCTGTCGTGGGCGATCTGAGCTGCGGCATCACGCAGTACTCGTTTTGGCTGATCGTCTCCACGATCGTGCTCCTGATCGTCCTGGCCGTGTTCAAGAAGAAGCAGACCCTGGTCCCCAAGGGCTTCTTCGTCAACGGTTTCGAGTACATCATCGAGTACGTCGAGAACGATATCGGCAAGGGCGTCGTGGGTGAGAACTGGAAGAAGCACTTCCCGTTCCTGTGCTCGCTTTTCCTGTTCATCCTGATCAATAACATGATCGGCCTGATCCCGGGAATGAAGCCCGGCACCGGTGCAATCGGCTCCACCGCCGCGCTCGCCATCTTCGCCTTCGTGTACTTCATCTACTACGGATGCAAGGCTCACGGCGTGATCGGCTACATCAAGAGCCTCGCCCCGCAGGGCGTGAGCTTCCCGATGAACGTGCTCGTGTGGGTCGTCGAGCTTTTCTCGACCTTCCTGCGCCTCATCACGCTCGCCGTCCGTCTGTTCTGCAACATGTTCGCAGGACACGTGGTCATGGGCTCGTTCGCCATCATGGCGAGCATGTTCATGCAGCCGTTGCTTCAGCAGGTTTCCGCGGCGCACGCCGTCGGCGCCCTGCCTTCGCTGGCCTGGCTTGCCATCCTCATCCTGATCTATGCGATCGAGCTTGTGGTCGGCGCCATCCAGGCTTACGTCTTCACGGTCCTTACCGCCGTGTATGTCTCCGAGGCAGAGGAGGTCGCGGAGGAGGAGTAGTCTTCCGTTCGCGCCTTAAAGGTAAGGCAATTCGTTAAACCGCCGGTGCCCGTACCCATGGAGCCCGGCAGTTATAAAAAGGTTATCCTGCGTGAAATAAGACACGCACGACAAAGGAGGAATCGTGGGAGTTATCGGTTACGGTCTCGGTGTTATCGGCGCTGGTCTTGCTATCGGCCTGTCTGCTCTGGGTGCTACGGGTGCTATGGCCCGTCAGCCTGAGGTCCAGGGCCGCGTGTTCACCGTCTTCATCATGGGCTCCGCCTTCGGCGAGGCTCTGGCTCTGATCGGCTTCGTTGTCGCGCTGATCGTTAAATAGCACGGAGCGTCAAGTATGAATCTTTCATCCCAGAAGAGCGCGATCGCACTCTCCGCGTCCGCGGCCGCGCTGCTCATGCCGGTTTCCGCGTTCGCTGAGGACGGCGCTGCCGGTGCGGACATCCTCATCCCTAAGATGGCGGAGTTCATCCCGGCGCTTATCGCCTTCCTGATTATCTGGATCGTGCTGGCCAAGGTTGCCCTGCCGGGCATCATGAAAACCATGGAGGAGCGCGGCAAGAAGATCGAGGAGAGCCTCGACGAGGCCGAGAAGACCAAGCAGGAGGCCATCGCCAAGCGCGCTGAGTCCGACTCGATCGTCACCGACGCCCGTCGTCAGGCTGCCGACATCGTTCTCGAGGCCCGTAAGGACGCCGAGTCCGAGCGCGCCCGTATCATCGAGGCTGCTCACAAGGAGGCCGAGGAGATCATCGCCAAGGCCCATACGACCGTCGAGGACGAGCGCAAGTCCATCTACGCCGGTGCCGCGAGCTCCATCGCCGACCTGTCCGTTGCCGTCGCCACCAAGATCGTGGGCGAGGCACTCGAGGACGAGACCGAGCAGAAGAAGCTCATCGAGCGCTACATCCAGGAAGCAGGTAGCCTGAATGCCGACTAGCCGCTATCAGGACAAGGTGCTCGAGACCTACGCGCGCTCCCTTCTGGAAGCCGCTAAGGCCGAGAACCATGTGTTCGAGGACCTCGAGATGATCGACCGCCTGGCTAGCGCCAGCCCCGAGATCATCGCCGTGCTCGACACCATGTCCAAGCGCGACCAGCTCGACCTTCTTCTCAAGGTGGCAGCTGCCTTTAAGTATGTTGCCGAGGAAGACGAGGATGTAGTGGGCGTGACCGTCACCACGGCGATCCCGCTCGACGACGAGCTGCGTCAAACCATCACTAAGAAATGCGAGCAGGACTTCGGCCGCAAGGTATTCCTTATCGAGCAGGTCGACCCGTCTATCGTGGGCGGCCTGGTGCTCGAGGCCCGCGGCGAGCGTCGTGACATTTCCGTCAAGACGCAGTTGCGCATCGCGCAGGAGACCCTCGCAAACTCTGCTAATTCGTACGGAGGTGAAGCCTAATGTCCGAAACCCTCAATGCCCAGGATATCGCCAAGAAACTGCAGGAGCAGCTCACGAGCCTCTCCGCGACGGTCGATACGCATGAGGTTTCAACGGTCGACGAGGTAGGCGACGGCATCGCGCGCGTCTCCGGCCTCAAGAGCGCCATGGCAGGCGAGCTTCTGGAGTTCAAGAGCTCCGATACCGGTGAGACCGTCTTCGGCCTTGCCCAGAACCTTGACCGTGACGAGGTCGGCGCCGTTCTGTTTGGTGCCGTCGACTCCATCAAGGAAGGCGACGAGTGCCGCACCACTGGCCGCATTATGGATATCCCTGTGAGCCGCGCCATGCTCGGCCGCGTCGTCAATCCGCTCGGCCAGCCCATCGACGGCCTGGGCGACATCGTCGCCACGCACCGTCGCCCCATCGAGTTCAAGGCCCCCGGCGTCATCGACCGTACCCCGGTGTGTGAGCCGGTTCAGACCGGTCTGCTCGCTATCGACTCCATGGTGCCTATTGGCCGCGGTCAGCGTGAGCTCATCATCGGCGACCGTAAGACCGGTAAGACCGCCATCGCCATCGACGCTATCCTCAACCAGCGCGGCAAGGGCATGGTCTGCATCTATGTCGCCATCGGCCAGAAGGCCTCCACGGTTGCCAACATCCGCGAGACCCTCGCTCAGCACGGTGCGCTCGACTACACCATCATCGTTTCGGCCACCGCTGCCGATTCCGCCCCTATGCAGTACATCGCGCCTATGGCCGGTGCCGCTATCGGCGAGTTCTTCATGTACAACGGCGAGGACGGCAAGCCCGCCAGCGAGACCAACCCCGGCGGCCACGTGCTCGTCATCTACGACGACCTGTCCAAGCAGGCTGTGGCCTACCGTCAGATGTCGCTGACGCTGCATCGTCCGCCCGGACGCGAGGCCTATCCTGGCGACATCTTCTACCTGCACTCTCGTCTGCTCGAGCGTGCCGTCAAGATGTCCAAGAAGAACGGTTACGGCTCCATGACGGCTCTTCCGATCATCGAGACCCAGGACGGCGACGTCTCGGCCTACATTCCGACCAACGTCATTTCCATTACCGATGGTCAGATCTACCTGCAGTCCGAGCTCTTCTTCCAGGGTCAGCGCCCGGCAGTCGACGTGGGCATCTCCGTGTCCCGCGTCGGTGGCGACGCACAGACCAAGGCTATGAAGCAGGTTGCCGGCAACCTCCGTCTAGACCTCGCTTCGTACCAGGAGCTCGCCGGCTTTACGCAGTTCGGCTCCGACCTCGACGAGGCTACTCAGAAGCAGCTGACCCATGGTGCCCGCATGACCGAGCTCCTGAAGCAGCCGCGTTACAAGCCGTTTGAGGTTGGCGAGCAGATCGTTACGCTGTTCGCTGGCAACGAGGGCTTCCTGGATGACCTGGAGATCGCCGACGTGCTGCCTTTCCGTGCCGAGCTCATCGAGTACATGGACAATGGCTTTGGCTCGCTGCTCGACAAGGTTCGCGCCAAGAAGATCGATGATGACACCAAGGCTGAGCTCTTGCGCGTCATCGGCGACTTCAAGCAGCAGTTCATGGCCAAGCACCATTCGGATGTTTCTGGATCAGAGGAGAACTAAGCCCCATGGCCAACCTTCGCGACATTAAGAAGCGAATCTCCTCGGTTACCACGACCAAGCAGATCACGCGCACGATGGAGATGGTCTCTACGGCCAAGATTCGTCGTGCCCTCGATCGCTCCAAGCAGGCCGAGCCCTATAAGGAGGCGCTGACCGACGTCATGTTGACGGTCGCCGGCGACGCCTCCTGTTCGGGCACCGATCCCATGCTGCAGAAGCATGAGAGCGTCAAGCATGGCCTGATTGTCGTTATTGCCTCGGACCGCGGCCTTGCCGGCGGTTTCAATACGACGGTGGAGCGCACGGCCGAAAAGCTCGCCGCTTCTTGGGCGAACGACGGCATCGAGTGCGAGATCATCGCGTGCGGGCGTAAGCCGGCCACGTATTTCCGTGACCGCGCAAACGTTGTCATGCACTTTGAGGGCAACTCCTCTGAGCCCGATTTCAATCAGGCCCGCATGATCTCCTCTCATATCTGCGATGCGTATCGTGCCGGTGAGCTTGACCGTGTCGAGCTTGTCTACCACCACGCCAAGAACCGCGTGGATCAGGAGCTTCGCGTCGAGCATCTGTTGCCGCTCGACCCCGAGATGATCGCTATGGCCCACGGTCCGCGTAAGAACGAGACCGACGCCCCTAAGCGCATCTCGTCCACGTTCGAGTTCGTGCCCTCTCCCGAGCATGTTCTCGGCAAGCTTGTGCCGTCTTATATCCTGACGGTCATCTACCAGGCCCTGATCGATTCGGCGGCTGCCGAGCAGGGTGCACGCCGCAAGGCCATGCACTCCGCGACGGAAAACGCCACCGCGATCATCTCGACCCTTACCCGCACGTATAGTCGCGTGCGCCAGGCTTCGATCACGACCGAGATTAACGAGATCGTCGGCGGAGCCTCAGCATTGGAGGAACAGTAATGGCTAATAACACCGTAAAGCTTGCGGTCGAGGAAGCCACCAAGAAGACGACTGCCGGTGATGGTCGCATCGTGCGAATCATCGGCCCTGTCGTCGACGTCAAGTTTGACGGCGCGGTGCCCCCGATCTACAACGCGCTCACGGTCGAGGCCGAGACCCCGATCGGTCATCTGAGCACGATCCTCGAGGTCGAGAGCCAGCTTCCGGGCGGCGTCGTCCGCACGGTCGCCATGTCCTCGACCGACGGCCTGCAGCGCGGCCTCATCGCCACCGATACCGGTGAGCCCATGAAGATGCCCGTTGGTCCCAAGACGCTCGGCCGCATTTGGAACGTCATGGGCAAGCCCGTCGACGGCAAGCCCATGCCCGAGGTGGAGGAGTTCTACCCCATCCACCATGCAGCGCCCCGTTTCGACGAGCTCACCACCAAGACCGAGATCTTCGAGACCGGCATCAAGGCTGTCGACCTGCTCGAGCCCTACATCCGTGGCGGCAAGACGGGCCTGTTCGGCGGCGCCGGCGTCGGCAAGACCGTTCTGATTCAGGAGCTCATCAACAACCTCGCCCAGGAGCACGGCGGCACCTCGGTGTTCACCGGCGTCGGCGAGCGTACCCGCGAGGGCACCGACCTGTTCCTCGAGATGAGCGAGTCTGGCGTTATCGACAAGACCTGCTTGGTCTATGGTCAGATGAACGAGCCGCCCGGAGCGCGTCTGCGCATCGGTCTGGCCGGCCTTACTACCGCTGAGTATTTCCGTGATCGTGGCCAGGACGTTCTGCTGTTCATCGACAACATCTTCCGCTTCTCCCAGGCAGGTTCCGAGGTTTCCGCACTGCTGGGCCGTATGCCGTCCGCCGTTGGTTACCAGCCCACGCTGGCAACCGAGATGGGCGACCTCCAGGAGCGCATTACCTCGACCAAGACGGGCTCCATTACCTCCGTCCAGGCTGTCTACGTCCCCGCAGACGACCTGACCGACCCGGCGCCTGCCACGACGTTTACGCACCTCGATGCCACCACGGTTCTTTCGCGTAGCATTTCGTCGCTCGGCCTGTTCCCGGCTATCGACCCGCTTGCGTCTTCCTCCGACGCTCTCGATCCCTCGATCGTCGGCGAGGAGCACTACCGTGTCGCCGTCAAGGTCCAGGAGCTCCTGCAGGAGTACTCCGACCTTCAGGACATCATCGCCATTCTGGGTATGGACGAGCTGTCCGAGGAGCAGCGCCTTACGGTCAACCGTGCCCGTAAGATTCAGCAGTTCCTCTCGCAGTCCTTCCACGTCGCCGAGAAGTTCACCGGCAACCCCGGTGTCTACGTCCGCGTCGAGGATACCGTCCGCTCTTTCGCCGAGATTGTCGACGGCAAGGCCGATGACCTGCCTGAGCAGGCTTTCCGCTATGCTTCCACGATTGAGGACGTGCGCGAGCGCGCCCGCAAGATGGGGGAGAAGTAGGTTATGCGTATCCGCATCGTGTGCCCCGTGAGCTGCGCCTATGAGGGCGACGCTGCGTTTGTGTCGATTCCGTCCACGGATGGCGAGTTTGGCGTTCTGCCTGCTCACTCCAGCGAGATCTGCACGATCGACCGCGGTTACGTTCGCGTTTCCGATAAGGCCATGGGCACTGTCGACCACACGTTTGCCGTGGCCGGCGGCTATGCCCAGGTTGCGGACGATGTCGTGACCGTTCTCGCCGAGCGCGCTTGCGATTTGGCGACCGTCGATGCCGACAAGCTTAAAGCTGATATTCAAGGTTTTGAAGAGAAGCTGGGTAATTTGTCGGAGGATGATGCACGCCGCGCCTACCTCTATAATGAAATCGCATGGTGTAAGCTCAAGCTTGCCCAATAGTCAAACGATTTAGCGTTCGACCATTTGCGAACACATCATGCCCGGGATGGCCCAGCCATCCCGGGCATGCTTTTTGAAAGGGTAGACCTTGGATATTATCCGCGTTGAGGGTGGCCACGCCATCGGAGGCTCCGTGCCCGTTTCGGGCGCCAAGAACTCCGCACTCAAACTCATGGCGGCAACGCTTCTGGCGCCGGGCAAGACGACGCTGCAGAACGTGCCCGATATTTCCGATGTCCACGTGATGGGCAAGGTGCTCAAGGGCATGGGCGCTACGATCGATGTTCTCGACGAGCACACGCTCGAGATTGATACCTCTCAGGTCGATTCTTGGGAGGCCCCCTACGAGCTCGTTGCCAAGATGCGTGCTTCCACAGCCGTGATGGGACCCCTGCTGGGTCGCTTCCATCGCGCCAAGATCGCCATGCCGGGCGGCTGCAACCTGGGTGCTCGCAAGATCGATATGCACATTCTTGGTCTCGAGGCCCTGGGCGTTGAGTTCGATACCGCCCACGGTTACATCAACGCTAATGCGCCCCAAGGTCTGCGCGGTACCACCGTCACGCTCGAGTTCGCCAGTGTCGGTGCGACCGAGAACCTCATTATGGCATCCGTGCGCGCGAAGGGTACCACGGTTATCGACAATGCCGCCCGCGAGCCCGAGATCGTCGATCTCGCCAACATGCTCAACGAGATGGGCGCCAAGATTGTCGGCGCGGGTACGCCCGTCGTGACCATCGAGGGCGTGGAAGAGCTGCATCCTGTTACCCATCGCGTAGTGGGCGACCGCATCGAGGCCGGTACCTTTATCGTTGCTGGTGCGTTGATGGCCGACGATCGCGGTGTCGATGTCACGGGCTTTTGCCCCATTCACTTGGGCATGGTGCTCAAGAAGATGGAGCTCATGGGTATCGACTGCGAGCGCGTCGAGGATGGCGTCCATGTAAACCGTGCCGAGCGTATCAAGCCGGTCGACATCCAGACGCTTCCGTTCCCCGGCTTCCCGACGGACATGCAGGCGCAGATTATGGTGCTCTCCGCCCTTGCCGACGGCAGTTCCGTTATTACCGAGAACATCTTCGAGAATCGCTTTATGTTTGCCTCTGAGCTGGTGCGCATGGGTGCCGACATTCGTATCGAGAGCCATCATGCCATGATTCATGGCGTTAAGGGCTTCTCGGGTGCACAGGTTACCTCGCCCGATCTGCGTGGCGGAGCGGCCCTCGTCGTAGCGGGCTTGATCGCCGACGGGACGACCGAGGTTTCGGCCATCCATCACATCAAGCGCGGCTACGAGCAGTTTGTCGAAAAGCTGCAGGCGCTCGGCGCGCATGTCGAGCATGCTACCGTCCCCGATCCCGTCATCTACTAATACAGGTTGCCTATGTTTAATAAAAAGCCCCTCGCGGATACCACCGCCCGAAGACCCTCAACTGGTGCGCAGGCCAAGATCTACAGTCGCGATAACGTGGCTCGCTATTCCGAGCGCGCTCGTCAACGTCGTCGTAGCCACACGATTCGTCACGTCGCGCTCATTGTCGTGCTTGGCGTGCTGCTGAGTGCCACTACCGCTGCCGGCCTGTGGTTTGCCACCATTATGGGCAAGCTCGGCGATTCTAATGTCATTACCGACAATCTGCGTCGGGTTCTGGTTGACACCGATGAGGCAAAGGATCCGTTCTACGTGCTGCTTCTTGGCACCGACGGCCGTCCGGGCGAGGATACGTATCGTGCCGACTCGATTATCCTGGCACGCATCGACCCCACGCAAAAGCAGGCGACGCTCATTTCCGTTCCGCGCGACACCAAGGTCGAGTACAAGGGCGAGACCATGAAGATCAACGCCTGCCATACCGTTGGCGGCGCCGAGGCCATGGTCGAGGCGGTCAACGAGCTGTGCGGTGTTCAGATTTCCCACTATGCCGAGGTCAGCTTCGACGGTATGCAGGCGCTGATTGATTCGGTTGGCGGTATCGACATTAACGTAACCGATGATGTTGACGACCCCGAGCACCTGGATATTAAGATTACCGCTGGTCAGCAGCATATGGACGGCGCCACCGCCCTTACCTATGCCCGCTGCCGCTACACCTATGCCGACGGCGACTACACGCGCATGCGCCACCAGCGTCAGGTGCTTGGCGCCCTTGCCAACCAGATTCTCAATAACTTCGATGCCACGAAGATCTTTGGCCTGGTTAATTCGCTGTCCGATATGCTCGTGACCGATATGAGCGTTCAGGATATCGTGGCTACGGTCAATGCCATGCGCGGTATGGATGTCGACGGCATCTACTCGGCCAACCTGCCCTCGTATGCCGACGACAGCACCATGATCGACGGTGTGAGCTACGTCTTTGTCTACGAGGACGAGCTCAAGGAAATGATGGAGCGCGTCGATGCCGGCAAGGATCCCAAGGGTCCCAACACCATGGGTCTTTCCGACGGTTCCAGCTCTACGATCGGCGACCTGAACAACAACACGTCTGACGACTACGCAAACGGTACCGCAACCTCATCGGTCAGCTCTGACGATTCCGATGACTCAAGCGATTCGAGCGATTCGGACTACTACGAAGAGCCCACCGGCGACGGCAACGGCTACTCCTACTAGTTCCGCCGTTCTGCCGAACGGCGGACCGGCCGACGCTGCGCACCGCCCAAGGCGACAATTTGTCATTCAAAAGGCAGGGCATGACCAGAAGGTCAATGCCCTGCCTTTTTCATGCCAACTTGTCCGCCTTGGGCGGCGCTCGCTGACGTTGGCTCAACCTGCGATGCTGTGTAGTGGTAGTCGTTGGGGACGTTCTTAAATGACTAGTCAAAGGGGGCACTCTTGTGACATTTGGCACTTGGGGACGCTCCTTTTGTGCCGGCAGTTTGGGACACTCCTTGCGTTAAGAGGCTGGCGTGCGTCAACCTGTTCTCATTGCAGCAAAAAAATCGCCCCGTTCTTGGTTGAGGACGGGGCGATTCGTCTTTTGGACTTATGCAGCCAGGCTTATGCAAAGCGGGCGACGAGCTCCTGGAGCACGTCGGTCATCTTGACGAGCGAACTGACCGGGACGAACTCGTTGACGCCGTGGTAGCAATAGCCGCCGGTGGAAAGGTTGGGGCAGGGCAGACCGCGGAACGACAGCTGGGCGCCGTCGGTGCCGCCGCGAATCGGCAGCACTTGGGGCTCAACGCCGCAGGCAAGGTAGGCTTCCTTGGCAACATCAATAAGCTCGGGATAGTCACGAACGATCTCGGCCATATTTCGATACTGCTGCTTAATCTCGACCGTCACGCGCTCCTCACCCAGACGCTGGTTGAGCATCGAGGCGGCGGCATCAATAAGGTCGAGTTTCTGCTGGAACTTGGCGGCGTCATGGTCGCGGACGATATAGCGCGCTGTGGCGTGATCGACGGTCGCAGATACACCCTCAAGGTGATAAAAGCCCTCGTAGCCTTCCGTATACTCCGGGCGCTGCGCGTAGGGGAGCAACGCGTTGAAGTCGCAGAACAGATTGCCTGCGTTGACCATACGGCCCTTGGCGTCGCCCGGGTGGATGGACTGGCCCTCAAAGCGGACGGTCGCCTCGGCGGCGTTAAAGCACTCCCACTCCAGCTCGCCGATGGGGCCGCCGTCGACCGTGTAGGCGTACTTGCAGCCAAAGGCATCGATATCCAACAGCTCGGCTCCGTGGCCGATCTCCTCGTCAGGGCAGAAGCAAATGCCGAGTGTGGGATGGGGCAGAGAAGGGTCCTGAGCGATACGCGCGACAAGCGACATGATCTCGGCGACGCCTGCCTTGTCGTCCGCGCCCAGCAGCGTGGTGCCATCGCTGCAGACCAGGTCCTCACCCGCGAGGTCATTCAGGGCGGGAAGCTTGGCGGTACTCATGGCAACGGGCTTACCGTCAACCGTGCCGCAGACCAGGTCGCCGCCTTCGTAGTGTACGATATGCGGCTTCACGCCGGCGCCCGGTGCAACTTCGGTGGTGTCGAGATGGGCGATCAGGCCCAGGGCGGGCTTGTCCTCAGCGCCCGCACTTGCGGGGATATGCGCGCAGACATAGGCGTGCTCGGTCACGTAGGCATCTTCCGCACCAAGCTCGCGCAGCTCTTCAGCCAGCACGTTGGCAAGGTCAAACTGAACGGCGCTCGAGGGTACCTGGTCGCAGTTTGCATCCTCGGACTGCGTGTTGATCTGGACGTAGCGCAAAAAGCGCTCGAGGACATCGGGGCTCGTGGTGGTGTTTTCCATAAAGACCGCTCCAATCTTGGTCGTCGTGTGCAACAAGAACTCTAGCACGGTATGCCACGGCATACCACGACGCTTGGATGGGGTAGAATCAGCCATTGAATGCAGAAGGGACGGAAGATCATGGATACGACAAATAGCTCGCGCGAACTACATCTGACGGTGGCGAACGAAGACTACTTGGAGTGCATGGTTCGCATTGAAAGCGAAGAGGGGGAAACCAACGGCGTGCGATCGGTCGACATCGCGCAGCGCCTTGGCGTCTCCAAGGCATCGGTCAATAAAGCGGTTTCGGCGCTCAAGGCATCCGAGCTTGTCGAGCAATCGCACTACGGCAAGGTGATCCTGACCGATCGCGGCCGCGAGGTTGGCACGGCTATCTGGTACCGTCATCGCCTCATCCGCACGTTTTTGGTTCAGGAGCTCGGTGTCGAATTTGAGCGAGCCGATTCCGAGGCCTGCATGATGGAGCATGCGCTATCCGAGGACACGATGAGCCGCTGGCTCGCCTATCTCGAAAAGCAGGGAATCAGCGTCGAGGAATAGCGGGATATATATGGATACGAGTTATTACAACCGCTTTGGTGCCGAGGAACTTACGCGCCGCTTGTCGAGCGAGACCTTGTTGGCGCAGGGCCCCATGGGCAGTGTTCTGTTGAGTGAGTACGATGCCGCCGACATTCCACCGGCGTTTTGGAATCTGGCAGAGCCGCAGACCGTTTCTCGTATCCATCGCTTGTATGTCGCCGCCGGCGCGCAGGTGCTCATTACCAACACCTTTCAGGCATCGAGCTATGCCCTCAAGCACGACCAGATTGCGCCGTCCGTGGCGGAGGTCAATCGCGGGGCCGTCGACGATGCCCGCCAGGCGCACCCTCAGCTGCTGCTAGGCTCGATGGGCCCGATCGGTATTGAGTGGTTTGCCGAGGACTCTGCCGAGTATCGTGAAATCCGAGGCATTGCGCGCGGACAGGCGCACGCCTTGCTCAACGCCGGCGTTGACGGTCTGCTGATCGAGACGGTGACGTCTATCCGTAATTTGCAGCCCATGCTTGCCGGCGCCCGAGATGCCGCCGATGGCATGCCTGTTCTGGTGAGTTTTGTCGTTGACGATAAAGGCGACCTGTTGGGCGATGGCCTCAACATCGAGGCAGCCGTTTTGTACGCCGAAAAACACGGCGCAAATTCGGTTGGTGTTAATTGCTGTTCGCTTGCGGCCGCGAACGCGGCGGTGCCCAGGATGGTTGCATCGGCGACTACTCCCGTCACGGTGCGTCCCAACGTAGGCGATCCGGTCCAGACTCAGGATGGCCCCGTATGGCACGAGAACCCCGAAGCTTTCGCGCGCGCATGCATCGAATGGAGACATGCCGGTGCCGCAATGGTGGGCAGTTGCTGTGGAACCACGGCAATCACTACGGCCGCGATGGCCGAGGCGCTCGATATATAAAGGGCAAACCGCTCCATACGGGGCGGTTTTTTTATTGCTTGCATGTCCTCGGCAGCATTTGCCCAAATGGTGAATGCTGGTGCCGGCAGGTTGCCGAGTGCATGTTGCGGGTATACCCCATGCGTACCATGATCCAAACACTGTGAGGTGTCTGCGCGTGTGCGCGATAATTCATTTTGGAACTGACGGTTGGCGCGCTCGCGTCGATGAGGACTTCACTGCCGATAACGTTGCCCGTATCGCCGATGCCGTCGGCGAGTTGTGGCAAAAGACCAATCCGGGCAAAACGGTATATATAGGGTTCGACACCCGGCCCCTGGCGCGCGAGTTCGCTGAGCTTGCGGCGGGCGTGCTAGCAGCGCACGGGCTAGACGCCGTGCTCGCTTCGCGACCTGTCCCGACCCCTGCCCTTACGTGGGCGGCGGCTTATGACGGTGAAGCGTGCGGCGCGCTCATGGTGACGGGGTCCCATCATCCGCAGGGCTATCTGTGCCTCAAGATTCGCATGGGTGACGGCTCGACCGCCAACCAGGATGTCATCGAAGAGCTCGAAGAGACTATGGATCCCGAGCCAATGGGGATCGGGGGGCAATATCGCACCGCGGATATCATTCCTGACTATATGCAGGCGGTGGCATCGTTTGTCGATGCCGAAGCCATCCGCGCCGCGCACTTGCGCGTGGTTGTCGATCCCATGGGCGGCGCAGCCCAGGGCTATCTAGCCGACTTGCTGCGCGAGCTTGGCGTTGAGGTGCACGAGATTCACGCCGGGCAGGCGTCTGACCAAGAAGATATCTGCCCCGACCCCGTTGAACCGTGGGTGGACGCTTGCGAGCGCACGGTTATCGAGGACGGAGCTTGCGCTGGCCTGGTGACCGACGGCGACGCCGACCGTATCGGCGCGGTTGACGAGCGCGGCAGATATATACATCCGCATCAGATCATGGCGCTCGTTTTGGGCGACTTGGTTCAATTTCGTAATTTGGAGGGGCGCGTCGTCGTCAATCTTTCATGCTCGACGCTCGTGCGTCGCATTGCCGAGGCGCTTGGCTGCCGCGTGACCGTCAAACCAGTCGGTTTCAAATATATAGCGGCGGAGATGAAGAAGGGCGGCGTCCTCATGGGCGGCGAAGAAGCCGGTGGTATCGGCATCGCCGCGCATATGCCCGAGCGCGATGGAATCCTCGCCTGTCTGATTCTGTGTGAGCTTATGGCAAAGACGGACGCGCCTTTGGGCGTTCTGGTCGACCAACTCGAGGACAGTTTTGGTAAGACGAGTTACGGTCGACGCGATTTGCGCCTTGAGGCCGAAGATGCCGAAACGTTACGAACCCTGCTGCCGGGCGTAAACCCCAAGTCGATTTGTGGCAAGGTGCCGCAAAACGTTAGTCATATGGATGGCTTGCGTTTGGCATTCGAGGATGACACGTGGCTGCTGGTCCGTCCTAGCGGGACCGAACCAGTGGTGCGCGTCTACGCCGAGGGGTTCTCGGTGGAAGAACGTGATGAGTTGCTCGATGCTGGCTGTGCTTTAGCTAGGGGGACGTATCCGCTTTAACCATGAGACTGCCTTATATAAAGAGATGCTCGGCGAGCGGTAGGTAACGGCTGGCAAACGTTAGCCGGATTCCAAGATGTGTAGGAAATGTGTACGCCCAGATTCCCGCCCACGGCGCCCCTCCGGTCTGGCAATATATCTCCTTGCCGCGCGGCCCGGTCGGACCGGACCAGCCGCC
>UQLB01000022.1 GCA_900541725.1 uncultured Collinsella sp.
GCCCGTGGGAGGCCAGGGCGCCGCTGACCGGTGGACGGCACCGAGCCGTCATCGAGCTTAGAAGGGGGAGGCCTCGCGGCCTCCCCCTTTTTTGCGTTTACGGGCTTTTGTCTCACATAGTAGCTGTGTTTTATAACCCTCGTTTGTCGCATCTTCTGCGAACGGGCTACAATAACTTAGTCTGTGCGATATGGAGGTGAACATGGCTGAAGCTGGTATCGGCGTTGATATCGTCGAGATTTCCCGCATGAAATCAATTCTTGAAAAGACGCCGTCGTTTGCTCGGCGTGTGTTTACAGAAGAAGAGCGTGCGTATTGTGATGCATCATCGCGTCCCGCTGCTCACTATGCCAGCCGCTTTGCTTCGCGCGAGGCGGTACTTAAAGCTCTCGGCACGGGTTTTAGTCAAGGCGTTGGTCGCAAGGATGTTTCGGTTACGCGTGATAAACTCGGCAAACCGAAGGCGCTGCTTTCGGGCCGTGCTCTCGAGATCGCTCAAGAGCTGGGTGTTGTTGAGGTCGCTCTTTCCATTACGCTTACAGGAGACTTAGCCGTTGCGAATGCCATCGCGATTACCGAAGATGCTCGGCCTAAGCCAAAAGAGGAAAAGGTGAGCACCAAGAAACGCGTAGCGCAGACATTTAAAGAGGCTCGCTCTGTTTTAGATGAGCTTGAGCAGCTGCAGAATTCAGCATTGACGGAGCACCTGGGCGATGCTTCGCAAGATACGCTAGGAGCATAGATGAAACCGGTTTTGAGTACCGAAGAAGTCGTTCGTCTCGAGGATATCATCGAACGCGAAGGGACTTCGAAGGCCGAGCTTATGGAGCTAGCGGGTGAGTTTGCCGCCAACGAGGTCTTGAAGCTCAATCCCGATCGGGTTCTCGTTCTGGTCGGTTTTGGTAATAATGGCGGCGACGGTTGGGTTGCCGCCGATATCCTGAGCCATAAGGGTGTGGACGTGGATATCGTTTCTCCGGTTGAGCCGGATGAGATTCCTGCTGCTCTGGCACGTCATGTTGCTCGTCGTACTGCCGGCCGCGATGTGCACGTTTGCGTCGGCCCCTCGCGTGACGAACTCGAGGTTTTGATCGATAAGGCCGATGTTGTTGTCGATGCCATTTTTGGTACCGGTTTCCACGGAAATCTGCGTGCGCCGTTCTCCATCTGGATTCCTACGGTCAATGAATGCGCCGATTGTGTCGTATCCATTGATGTTCCCTCGGGCCTGAATGCCGAGACGGGCGTTGTTGATGACGACTGCATTCGTGCCGAGCATACGGTGACGATGATTGCGCCCAAGATTGGTCTGTATAGCGCTGATGGTCCTGAGTATGCTGGCGATTTGATCTGCGGCAATCTTTACGACCGTCTTGACGAGGTCATCGATGATGTCGACCACGCCGCCGAGATTGTCGAGCCCGGTGACTTAGTTGATTACTTTGCCCCACTACCTACGAATATCGATAAGTATTCCCGTGGCTCTGTGCTTATTGTCGCCGGATCTGCGCAATATCCTGGTGCTGCCATTATGGCGGCCAAGTCTGCAGCTCGCGCGGGTGCTGGTTACGTGGCAGTCGCGGCTCCTGACGCCTGCGCCAATCTTATTCGCATGGCACTTCCTTCGATTCCCGTCTTTGCTATTCCGTCTGATTCCCGCGGCTCCTTTGGCGCCGCTGCGCGCATGACGGTGTGCGAGATTGCAAAGAAGTACAGCTGTGTACTGTGCGGTCCCGGTATGACGACATCTGCCGGCGCTATGCAGGTGGTTTCGGGCTTGCTCGAGCTTGATGTGCCGCTTATCTTGGACGCCGATGCACTCAACTGTCTTGCTAAGATTGCCATTGACGGTATTGATAGTAATCCCGAGATGTATCGTCGCGAGCAGCCGTTGGTTATGACGCCGCACTATCGTGAACTTTCGCGTCTGGTTGCCGGTGACGAGGTGAACGACCTTGGTACTGCGATTGCAGCCGCGCAGAAGGTTGTCTGGGCTGCAGGCTCTGACAATCTGGTGGTCATTGCCAAGGGGCCGACGACGGCTATCTGTGGCGTTGAGCGTGTGCTGCTGCCGCTCTCGGGTCCGGCTTCTCTGGCAACTGCCGGTTCGGGTGATGTTCTCGCGGGTATTTTGGCCGGCACGCTTGCCACCATGCGCGACGAGATGGATCGTTGGGAGTTGCTGTATTCGTACGCCGTCGCACTTCACAGCTACGCCGGTTTTGCCGCGGCGACGGAGTATGGTGAGAAGAGCGTCATCGCGACCGATCTTATCGACTTGATCGGTCCGGCCATGGAACTGGCGGCAAAGGATGCGCTCGAAGATCTGGGAATCATGGACGAAGGGTCGGATGACTAATCATGAATAAAGCCGATTTGACGCGCTGGTCCTGGGTCGAGATCGACCGCGGGGCGCTCCGTCGCAACACGAGGGCCTATAAGAACTTGCTGAATCCACGTCAGCGCCTGTGCTGCGTGGTCAAGGCCGATGCTTATGGTCATGGAGCTGTTGAGTGCGCCAAGATCATGTATTCGGCCGGTGCCGACATGTTTGCCGTGGCGACGGTTAACGAGGGCGTTGAGCTCCGACAGGGCGGGATTACGAAACCCATCCTCATCCTAAGCGAGCCGCCTATCGAGGCCATTCCGACGTTGCTCGAGTTTGATATCATGCCTTCGGTCTATACGTCTGATTTTGCTCTTGCGTATGGCGAATGTGCCGTCGCGGCGGGCAAAGTGGGCAAGTATCATCTCGCCATCGAGACGGGCATGAATCGTATCGGCGTTCACTACACGCAGGTGCTCGACTTTGTCCGCGGTATAAATTTCCATCGCGGTATTCAGTGCGACGGCGTATTTACGCACTTCGCCACGGCCGATGAACCTTCGGGCTGGGACTACAAGCTGCAGTGTCAGCGCTTTACCGAGGCCGTTCAGGCCATTAAGGATGCGGGTTTTGAGTGCGGTATCGTGCACTGCGCCAACACGCCGTCCTCGATGCTCGACCCCTCGATGCATTTTGATATGATTCGCGCCGGCGTTGGCTTGTATGGCATGCAGCCGTGCGAGCTGAGTGGCCGCGTGATGCAGCTTGATCCCGTTATGAGCGTCCATGCGCGCGTGACGCGCGTGGCACACCCTGCGATGGGTGAAGGCGTGGGCTACGGTTTTACCTACCGCGTACCGCGTACGCGCGTTCAGATCTGCACGCTGCCGATCGGTTATGCCGACGGCCTATCGCGTACACTTTCCAATCGTATGGATGTGCTGTATCGCGGCGAGCGCGTGCATCAGGTTGGCAATATCTGCATGGACCAGTTTATGGTCGCCATTCAGTCCAACCCGGCACACGAGATTCCCGAGGCCGAGTATGGTGACGAGATGATCATTGTCGGCCGCGATGGCGATGCCGAGATCACTATGGACGAGATGGCCCGACTGCGCGGAACGATTAACTACGAGGTCGCCTGCGGCTTTGGCATGCGTCTCGACAAGGTCTACGTGTAGGAGCCGCTATGGGCGTCATGCACATCCCCGGCCATACCCATCAGGCACCACGTGAGGTCGCACTCGAGGAAATTGAGGCCGTTCTGGGCGATTGTCACCTCTGCCAGCTCTACCAGTCGCGTCACAATATCGTGTTTGGCGTGGGAAACCCCCGCGCTCGCGTGATGTTTATTGGTGAGGCGCCGGGCCGCAATGAGGATTTGCAGGGCGAGCCCTTTGTGGGGGCGGCAGGCGAGGACCTCAACGGCATTTTGTCGCTGGCGGGGCTCAAACGCGAAGACGTCTACATTGCCAACGTGCTTAAGTGCCGCCCGCCGGGAAACCGCAATCCGCGTCCCGAGGAAGTGCTGGCTTGCTCGCCGTTTTTGCGTGAGCAGATTCGAAGCATCTGGCCTGATATTATCGTGACGCTCGGCAACCCCGCGACGCACTTTGTGCTTAAGACCGAGATTGGCATTACCAAGCTGCGCGGCAGGTTCCACCAGATGGGGCATTTTGTAGTAATGCCCACGTTCCATCCGGCAGCAGCGCTGCGCAATCCGGCGTGGCAGGAGCTGCTGGAGGAAGACTTTAAGATGCTGGGCGACTATCTGGAGCGACATCCCGCACCAGAGGACGCCTCGGAATAATAAGGAGCATATATGTCCCTGGAGCGCCTGGGGGTAGGTACTTACAAAACGACTTGCGCTGCCGATACGGAGTACTTTGGCGAGCTAATTGCACCGTGCCTTGAGGACGGCGATGTGCTCATCCTGACCGGTGGCCTGGGAGTGGGCAAAACTCACTTTACCAAGGGCGTCTCGCGCGGGCTGGGCGATGAGCATATGGTTACGAGCCCTACGTTTGCGCTCATGGCCGTTCACGATCAAGGTCGTATTCCGCTGTTTCACTTTGATCTATACCGCCTGGAGCATGCCTACGAGCTCGAGGATACGGGCATTTTCGATGTGCTGGGCTATGAGGGTGCTTGCTTGCTGGAATGGGGCGAACAATTCCAGGACGAGCTGACGGATGAGTATCTTTCGGTGACGCTCAAGCGTGATGAGGGCGACAGCGATGTGCGAACGATAACGCTCGAGGCACACGGTGACCGCGCAATGGAGCTTTCCCATTTGATTGATAAGGCTGTACAAGATGAGCTTGCATAACGACAACGCGCTGGTGGTGGCGCTCGATACCTCGACCGACATGCTTGCCTGCGCGGCAAGCTGGATTGATGGGCAGACGGGCGAGACGAAGCTCGTGAGTGGCGACCACATGTGTCGCCGTCACGCCAACGTTGAGCTCGTGAATACCGTTGATGGCGTGCTGGCTCAAGCCGGTCTGGATCGCAGCGATGTTGGTTACTACGTGGTCGGCCGCGGCCCGGGGTCGTTTACGGGTGTGCGCATCGGCATCTCCACTGCCAAGGGCCTCGCGCGCGGTGCCAATGTTCCACTGCTGGGCGTGTCGACGCTCGACGCTTGCGCTTGGACGGCGTGGAAGGCTGGCGTGCGCGGCAAGCTTGGTATCTTGGCCGATGCCATGCGCGGTGAGGTATATCCGGCACTATATATGCTGGGCGATGAGGGTCCCGAGCGTCAATTTGAGCGCGAACACGTGGTCAAGGTCGCCGTGGCGCTCGATGAGTGGCGCCGAGCAGCGGACTGGGACCAGGTTCAGCTGACCGGTGACGGTCTCGTGCGCTATGGCAAGCTGCTGGGTGAGGACGAGACCGCCCGCTGCGTGGAGCGCGACCTGTGGTGGCCTTCGGGCGAGGGCTTGCTGCTCGTGCACGCTGCGGGTGACGGCGATCCGGCTCGCGTCCTGCCGATTTACACGCGCCTTTCGGATGCCGAGGAAAACGAGCGCAAGCGTCTTGGTCTTGCCGAGAGTGCGCAGAGCGAAATTACGGGCGTTGCCGATGAGCTCGCCGGTCGTCATCTGCAGTTCCGTCCCATGGGCGCGGCGGATGCCGAGGGCGCGAGCGCGCTAGAGGCTGCCTGCTTTGAAGGTGCCGGACACGAGGCGTGGACGCCGGGCATGTTCCTGTCCGAACTGGGCGAGGACGTCGCTGCGCCGCGCAGTTGGTGGGTGGCACACGACGACGGCAAGCTGCTGGGCCTTGCCGGCGGTATGGTCGTGGACGGTGATGTGCAGATTCTGGATGTCGCCGTCGACTCGGCACATCGCCGTGAGGGCATTGCCCGCAAGCTGCTGTCGCATGTGAGCTATGATGCCCAGATGCTCGGCTGCACCACGGCTTCGCTCGAGGTCGAGGACGGCAACGAGGGCGCGATTGCGCTCTATGCCGCTCTGGGCTTTACCGAGGTGGGTCGTCGTCGTGGCTACTACGGTGTCGGCAAAGACGCCATCGTCATGACGGCCCCACTTCCCCTCGTACTTCCGGTCGATAACGCCTCGCCCGAGCCGACGGCAGCCGAGCAACGCGTATGGCCGCTGCCTGCGCTTGGGCGCTCCGAGGGGGAGCGCGCCGAAATTGAGCGCCGCCGCCTGGTGCTCGCTATCGAGAGTTCCTGCGACGAGACGGCCGTGGCGATTATCGATGCGGATGGCAATATGCTGGCCAACCAGGTGTCGACACAGATTGATTTTCATGCCCGCTTTGGCGGCGTGGTGCCCGAGATCGCCTCGCGCAAACACGTTGAGGTGATTGTGAGTGTCGTGGATGCGGCGCTCGAGGATGCCGCAGCATCGCTTGGTCTTGAGGGTGGAGCCATTGCTCCCAGCGAGCTTGCCGCCGTGGGCGTGACACAGGGTCCGGGCCTGGTGGGCGCCCTCGTGGTGGGCGTTGCCTTTGCCAAAGGCTTTGCCTACGCTGCCGGTAAGCCGCTCGTATGCGTCAACCATCTGGAGGGGCATCTGTTTGCCAACCTGCTGGCGCAACCCGACCTCAAACCGCCGTTTATCTTCACGCTTGTCTCGGGTGGGCACACCATGCTCGTGCACGTGAAGGCGTGGGGCGACTACGAGGTGCTCGGTGAGACGCTCGACGACGCTGTGGGCGAGGCCTTCGACAAGGTAGCCAAGGCGTTGGGTCTGGGCTATCCCGGTGGCCCCATCATTTCCAAGCTGGCCGAGACGGGCAACCCCAAGGCGATCGATTTCCCCCGTGCGCTTAACAGCAGGGGAGACTATCGCTTCTCGCTTTCGGGCCTTAAAACCGCTGTGACGCTCTACATTGAACAGGAGACCAAGGCCGGGCGCACGATTCACCTGCCCGATCTGGCAGCTTCGTTTGAGGCAGCTGTCTTTGACGTGCAGTACAAGAAGGCCAAAAACGCACTGCACGCTACCGGATGCAAGGAATACTGCATCGGTGGCGGCGTCTCGGCCAACCCGCATCTGCGCGAGATGATGATCAAGAAGCTTGGGCGTCAGGGGATTCGCGTAACGGTGCCGCCCTTGTCTGCCTGTACCGATAACGCCGCCATGATCGCGGAGGTCGCCCGCCGTAAATTCGACCGAGGTGAAATCTCGCCGTTCGACGTCGACGCCGATCCGAACATGACGCTGTAGCTGGTACGGCGCGGTCCCCGGACGGAGGGGCCGGATATAAGGTTTCCTGCTCTACAGTCCTGCGCAAGACGAAGGCCACATTAAGTGGCCTTCTTTGCGTGCGGAACTCGCGATAAACCTTATATCCGGCCCCTCCGTCCGGGGACCTTTCTGTGTCGATATAGCTTCTGAGCTGGTTTGGCGTCGACAACGTCCAGCAAAGTTAACAAGCCAGTGTCGAATTTCCGGCGTTCTTTAGCTGAAAGAAAAAAGTTGGTGTGCGGAGCTTTGCTCCGCATTTGGGATGGGAGCCCCTGAGAGCCGCGGGAGCCGGGCGGCGCATATGAACTTTATCGCGAGTTCCGCACGCAAAGGAAAGCACTTAATGTGCTTTCCGTCTTGCGCAGGACTGTAGAGCAGGAAAGTTCATATGCGCCGCCCGGCTCCCGCGGCTCTCAGGGGCATCTCTCATGCAAAAACTGTCGTGAGGTAAAGTACGAGGTCAGTGGCGTTTTATACCGAGAAATTCAAAAAAGTCGAAAATTCATTACAAATTTGCGTTGACTTTAGGTAACTAAAGTTTCATACTCCTTTTCAACCACTGGGGGATGTGAACACGCACGGATCGTTCGCATCATGATTGAAGAGGATTTCTTAGACATGTTCACGCATCAGCTAAACATTATCAGCGTAGTAATTATCTGATGCGGGTTAGCACATACAGCTAGCCCGTACGATAACGGGCGGCTGATGAAGATGAGGGCCGTCGAGCGCAACCGACGGCCCTCATTTTTTATGTCTAGGAAGTTCTTTTTAGAGGAGGAAATGTAATGAACGGAGTTTTGCTCATGGTTGTGGCCGCGGCGGTGCTCGCCTGCGGCTATCTGGGCTATGGCCGCTGGCTGGCCAACAAGTGGGGCGTTGACAAGGATGCCCTCACGCCGGCCAAGCGCATGAAGGACGGCAACAGCTTCTCGCCCGTCTCCGCCTTCACCGCGTTCTCGCACCAGTTCAGCTCGATCTGCGGTGCTGGCCCTGTCACGGGTACGATCGTCGCCATGGCCTTTGGCTGGCTGCCCGTCGTGCTCTGGGTCCTCGTCGGCGGCATCTTCTTTGGTGCCGTCCACGACTTTGGTGCCCTGTACGCTTCGATGAAGAACAACGGCAAGTCGCTCGCTCAGCTCATCGAGAAGTACATCGGCAAGACCGGCCGTCGCCTGTTCCTGCTGTTCTGCTGGCTGTTCTGCATCATCGTCATCGCCGCCTTTACCGACATGGTCTGCAAGACGTTCATGTTCACCCCGGCCGTTGACGCTTCTGGTGCTGCTACCGGTGCCATCGACTTCACCAAGTCCTATGCCGCCGGCTGCGCTGGTACCATCTCCATCCTGTTCACCTTCGTCGCTATCGCCTTTGGTTGGGCTCAGAAGAAGTTCAACCTCACCGGCGCTGCCGAGTTCGTCACCGGCGTGGTCCTCATGGTTCTCATGTTCGCCGTCGGTATGCAGTTCCCGCTCTACCTGGATAAGTTCCAGTGGTTCGCCGTCGTCATGGTCTACCTGGTCTTTGCTGGCGCTATGCCCATCCAGATGCTCAAGACCCCGCGTGACTACCTCACTTCCATCATGATGATCGTCATGATCGTCTGCGCTGTTCTCGGCATCGTCGTCCTGGGCGTCAACGGTCAGGCCACTATCACCGCTCCGGTCTTCACCGGCTTCTCCACTGCCTCCGGCATGATGTTCCCGGTCCTGTTCGTCTCCGTCGCTTGCGGTGCTCTCTCCGGTTTCCACAGCCTCGTTTCTTCCGGCACCTCTTCCAAGCAGGTCGAGAAGGAGCAGGACGCCGTCAAGGTCGGTTACGGCGCAATGATCGTCGAGTCCTTCGTCGGCATCCTTGCCATCATCGTTGCCGGCATCATGTTCTCCGATATGAACACCGCCGGTACCGGCGCCCTCAACGCCGGTGTCGCTTCCACCCCGTTCCAGATCTTCGCCGCTGGCATCTCCCGCGGTATGCAGGCCTTCGGTGTTGACGGCACGCTCGCTACCGTCTTCATGACCATGAACGTCTCCGCTCTGGCCCTGACCTCGCTCGACGCCGTCGCCCGCATCGCCCGCACCTCGTTCTCCGAGTTCTTTGCCCAGACCAACGACGCCCTGGCCATCGAGTCCAAGGCCGGCTACATGAAGGTCCTCGGCAACCCCTGGTTCGCCACGGTCGTCACCCTGCTTCCCGGTCTCGCCCTCGCTTTTGGTGGCTATGCCAACATCTGGCCGCTCTTTGGTGCTTCCAACCAGCTGCTCGGCGGCATGACCATGATCACCCTCGCCGTGTTCTGCAAGTGCACCGGCCGCAAGGGCTGGATGCTCTACGTGCCCGTCGCCTTCCTGCTCTGCTGCACCTTCACCTCGCTGGTCCAGAGCGCCATGGGCTGCATGGCCGCCGTCCAGGCTTACGGCTTCTTCGGTACCATCCCGGCTACCGCCACCACGGCCGCCGTCTCCGTCGCCGCCACCAAGGGCCTGCAGCTCGTCTTTGCCGTCCTGCTGATGGTCCTGGGCCTCATCGTCGCCGTCAACTGCCTCAAGGAGTTCTTCGGCAAGGAGGCTGGCTCCATGCCTGATGAGGAGCCCGAGTGGTCCGAGATGGGCAAGGCCGAGTACGGTCGCGCCGCTGCCGCCGAGGCTCCCGCTGACGCCGAGGCCGCCAAGGCCTAGTCAGCTTGATGGACTAACCGTTCCATCCATATGACTCGGAAAGATCGGGTCCGCGACTTCGCGGGCTCGGTCTTTTTTTCATGCGAAAGCGGGTGACGCTCGAGTGTTCTCGCAGATGTTTTGCGTGGATAAGGGCGCTCGTTGTACCATATAGACGTATATGTGTACATATGAAAGGGGCCCCGTGGCCAAGACGGTATATTCCGATAACCAAAATAATGTCGATGCCCTGGCTGAACGTCTGAGCAGCCAGACGTCGCTTTCTGCTGAGCGTGCCAAGCTGGTTGCCTACGACCTGCTTTGCCGCAAGGCGCTCAAGATTAAGTCGAGTGCGCTGGCGCAGATTTTCCGCTCCGTCGATAAAGAGTGCGACACCAAGGCGATGCGCGATGAGCTTATCGCGGCAAATATCGTGACCAAGATCGAGGGTAGCGGCATTAACGGGCGCCCGGCGTTCTATACCATCAATGCCGAGATCCGCGATGCCCAGGAGCAGCCTGCCGAGTCCGTCGAAGATTTTGTCGTCGACGATTTCGCTGACGTGCCTGCTGTGGAAGAAGTTGCTCCGCGTGGGCATGTCGATACCGATGAGTTGCTCGATGAGAACGTCGTGCGTGCCTTTACGGCCAAGGCAGGACGCGGCGGTTTTGGCGGGGGTGGCAAGCGCGATGCGCAGCGCCGCGCCCAGCAGGAGCGCTTCCGTCGCGCCGTTGCTCAAAAGGGCGAGACGGATGCCGAGGCTGTTGAGAACGAGGTTGCTGCCGAGTCGCAGAAGCCCACGAAGGAGCAAAAGCCCGTGGAGGCCCAAGAGCCCAAGCGCCGTCGCGGTGCTCACTTTAAGGCTGCACAGCAGGATGCCGCGCGTGAGGTTGAAGAGTCTTCTGAGGTTGCAGACGATGTTGAGGAGTCTGCCAAGAAGGCTCCGAGTTCGTGTCGTCCCGGCCGCGGTTTTGCGGGACGCGCGTATCCCGTAAAGCATCAGGGGAAGGGCGAGTCGGTTTCGACCACCCAGGACGAGAAGGTCGTTGAGCCGGCGGCTCGCGAACAGAAGCCTGCTGAGCCGCAGCTTGAGGTTGATGCCGAGGCTAGGGGCCAGCAGCCTACTGATGAGCAGGCGGAGCAGGGCGCGTCGAGCAAGCCTCGCCGCCGTCGCCATCGTGGGGGCCGCAGTTCCCATGCCGAGACTGCAGCCGAGAAGACCACGCCGCAGGACGAGGATGCGAAGGTCGAGGTTTCTTCGGGGCAGCCTAAGCGCCAGCCGGCGAAGGAGAGCAAGTCCGATCGTCCGCAGAAGCAGGCGCCTATGCCGAAGCGCGAGCGCAATTCCCAAGGCGATTCTAAGCGCAAGTCTCAGAAGAAGCCGGAGTCTACCGCAGCAGATACTGCTGCCCAGCAGCCCAAGTCGGCAGTCCACGGCGAGGTCTCGGCGTTTGCCCTTGCCCGCGTTTTAGGCAGGCAGCTGCTCAAAGTTGTCCCTACGCCTACGGCGCTCTCTAAGATCAAGGAGCAGCAGACACAGATCGTAAAGGTCGAGGGCAAGGACGGCAAAAAGGCTCCGCAGCGCACTCAGCACAACGAGATGTCCAACCGCAAGATTGCCGAGGAAATCGCAATCATCCAGGCTTGGATCGAGCAGAACCGAGGTGCCGATACGCCGGTTGCCTCGCGCCGTCAGCGTGCCTACCAGATCTTTAACGACGAGAAGGCTTTTGACGGCAAGCACGGTGAGCGCCTGATCAGGCGTATGACCGAAAAGGGCATCAGCATGCAGGCGATCAAGGTCGCCCCCAATCGCCCCGTGCATTTTACGGGCTTCTTTACGCTGGGCGCCGACAAGCCGTTCATTATGGTCGAGAACCTGGACACCTACGACGAGATCGTCAAGCTGCTGCGTGGCCGCAAGCACGCCAAGCTCTTTGGCATCAAGGTGGGCGGCGTGATTTTTGGCGGCGGATGCAAGGCGAGCGTCTCGCATGCCCTGGACGATTATCTGGCCGAGATTGGCTATCGCTTTAACTACGTCTACTACGTAGGCGATATCGATCGCGAGGGCGCGCGCATTGTCGAGCAGACTCGCAATGCCAATGTGGTTGAGATTCGCCTGCATGCCGGCATGTACCGCGCCATGCTCGCCGAGCATAAGCGTCGCGTGAAGGCCGGCGGCGAGTGCGAGCCCGCGGCTGCCAACCAGGGCGTGCCGCAGAACCTGGCGGCGACGATCAAGGATCTGCCCATGGTTACGCGCGTGCAGTTCCGCAACGTGCTGCGCGAGGGCGGGCGCATTCCGCAGGAGATTCTGATGACCGCAGACTATCGGGATGGCGACTCGGGAAGCTTCGACCGCATGCTGAACAATTAGCTCCGCCGTTCTACCGAACGGCGGTCTTCTTGACGCTGCGAGGGGCCCTGGCACGGCAATCTGACGTTCAACTTCGGCGGCGCGACCAGAAGGTCAGCGCCGCCTTGTTTCACGTCACCTTGCCATACCAGGGCCCCTCTCGCTGTCACGTCCAAAACATCGAGGTTAAGTGGCCTCCTGTTCGTGCGGAACTCGCGACAAACTTAATGCCCGGCCCGTCGGGGCCACACGCCATTTTGTAGATGACGGCTCGCTTTTCGGAACTGGGCTGATATTTTCTTGATGTTAGGCGCTCTTGGTCCTAATGGGCTTGGGGCGCCTTCGCGTTTCCTCGGCTTCGCACCCTTGCGGGTTCGAATCCCTCCGCTTGCTCACATAAAAGCGCCCTGGGCCGTTATGGGCTCAGGGCGCTCAATTGTAATGGCTGGGACGGAGGGATTCGAACCCCCAACAGCCGGCACCAAAAACCGGAGTTCTACCGTTGAACTACGTCCCAATATGTGGTGTTGCCCAAAAGCAACTCGTTTAGTTTACCTAATCTGCGAGGGCATCGCAAACGCCGTCGAGCAGGCGTACGGCGAGTGTCTGCGCGTCGCTGGCCGTGAAGGTGCCGTTGTAGCGCGTCATGCCCGTGAGCTCAATGCGAATGCGAGCCGGCTTCTGCTGCGCGGCGACATTGGCGGTGCGGATGCGCTGGGCCAGGTTGTGGCACTCGGCGAGGGCAATCGTGGCACGCGGTGCGGCGTCGGCGGGCAGCTCGTCGCTTGCGATCTCGAACACCAGGTCAACGTCGGTTGGGACCTCGGAGTCGCAGAGCATCATGCCGCTGTTGTCGGTCGTTGCCGTGGCGATATTCCACATGCGCGACGCAACACTGCGTGCGATGGGGTCCTCGCCGATAACGGCAATCTGGAAGCGCTCGAGCACGTTGGCGGCGCGAGCAAAACCGATGCGGGACTCGGCTTCGGTGACCGAGGGCTTGCCCTCCCACACATGGTGCAGGCGGTTGATGTAGGCGTAGGTGTCCTGGAAGGCCATGCCGTCGGCAAACAGGCCGACATTTTCCTGGAACTGCTGCAGGGCGGCCTCGGTATGCGGACCAAAGTAGCCGTCGTCTTCGCCACAGGCAAAGCCCAAAACGTTGAGAGCGCGCTGCAGGGCCTGCACATCGGCGCCATGGAAATTGGGCATGCGCAGATAGAGGGTGCGGTCGCCCAGCTTATACGAAGCGTCTACAAGGGCGCTCCAACAGGGGATATCGACGGCATGACCGGCAGCAAGGCCGCTGTCGAGCCTGAAGGTGCTGACGGCCTGCTCGGTGGTGGCTCCAAAGTACTTGTCGGTGACTTCGGCGGCATCAATCGTGTAGCCGAGCTGCAGGAGACGAGACTGCACGTCCTCGACGGCTGCTCCTTGCATGCCCGTTGTAATAGGTTCCATGAACGAACCCCTTTCGGCGTACCATTCGTACTATTTGAGCGTCTGTCGGATAGACAACGCAAAGGGATGCATAAACATGCACTCAACAGTGTAGCAAGTTGTGCCTAAATACGCTGCTGACAGGTTTTATAACCCCCGTTAGTTAAGACGCTCCACAAAGAAATCTGCCATGGAGAGGAACAGCTCGCGTGCGTGCGGATCAAGCTCAACGTTCTCGATGGCCGCTTTGGCCTTAGCGGTCAGGTCGAGCGCGTAAGTGTGGGCGTAATCGATGGAGCCGGTCTCCTGGAAGATCTCCACGGCGCGTGCGAGCTGCGCGGGATTATCGGTGCCTGAGGAGAGGATCGCTTCAATCTCGTCGTGATAGCGCTCGTCTGACAGAGCGTGCACGGCAACGAGCGTGCGCTTACCCTCGGTGATGTCGGTGCGGAAGTCCTTGTTGGCGGCCTCCTTGGTACCGATCAAGTTGAGCAGATCATCTTGGATCTGGAAGGCAAGGCCCGTGTGCAGGCCAAAGGCGCGCAGCGCCTCGACCTGCTGTTCGCTGCCTCCGCCGATGATGGCTCCGGCGGCAAGCGGCGTGGCTCCGCTGTAAAACGCGGTCTTGTGCGTCGCCATGTCCAGGTAGTCATCAACCGAGATATCAAAGCGCCCGTCACGGACCCAACCCAGGTCGAGTGCCTGACCCTCGATGGTGCGGACGATCATCTCGGTGAGCTCGTGGAGTACGCGCAACTTTACGTCTGCCTCAAGCGTGGGGTCGTCGAGAACCGTCTTGGTGACCATGGTGAGCGCCAGGTCGCCACAATTGATGGCAAGGCCCGTGCCCTCGGTGAGGTGCATGCAGGGCTTGCCGCGGCGCAGCTGTCCGTTGTCGGCGATATCGTCGTGGATGAGCGCGCCCGACTGGAAATGCTCGATAGCTGCCGCGGCGCTGCGGGCGCTCTCAAAGCTACCGCCCACTGCGGTTGCGGCGAGCATGCAGATAAGCGGACGGTGGCGCTTGCCGGCGTTGGCCGTAAAAGCCGAGAGCGGCGCATACAGGTAGCGCTCGATATCGGCGGAGGTCGCCTGTCCGTCAAAGAACGTGGCCAGATAGTCGTTAATCTGGTCAAAGTGCTGGGCTAAAAAGCTGGTAAACGGACTGGACACGGGTTCTCGCATTCTTTCTTAGGTTGCATCGTTGCATTATGCAGACAACATATTGCCACATTAGGGCGTCGAGCGCGGCGGTTGAAGACGATTGAGTCTTGCGGCTGCAAACGCGGCAAGGGGCTCGGCTAGATAAGCCCAAAGTGTTCGAGCGCGGTGACGACGCCGTCGTGGTCAAAGCTGTCGGTTACGTAGTCGGCTTTTTCCTTGAGGAAGTCCGGCGCGTTGCCCATGGCGATGCCAACATCGACCGCCTCCATGAGGGCGATGTCGTTGCTCGCGTCGCCAATGCCGTACACGGTGCCGTGATCTGGCCCCAGGGCGTCAAGCACGGCACTGATTCCGGCCCGTTTGGTGCACTCACGAGGCGAGATTTCTGTGACCTCGAGCTCGAGCTCGTTGAAACAGAGTAGGGGTCCAAGCTCTTCATCTTGGGCGATGCGGTTGGCAAGTGGTGTGGACATAAGAATTTTATAGGCGTTGTAGTGCTCAAGTTGCGTGACGGCGTCGCCCACGGTGCGTGCGTATCCGTACGTCTCGGGGGCATCTGCACTCATGCGCACCACGCGATCGATGCCCTCAAAGCGAATGACCTCACCCGATTGCTCAACATAGGGGGCGAGGCGTTGTAGCAGACCAGGGTTTATGGCTGCATTTCGCACAATGTGTCCCTCGAGTTCGGCGTAACCGCCCGCGAGACACACGACGCCCGTCCACGGCAGCTCGAGCAGCTTGGGATGGATGCAGCTGAGGGTGCGTCCTGTGCAGATAAAGGCCTTGTTGCCGTTGGCGACAAATGTACGAATTGCCTGCGCAACCGTCTCGTTGGGATAGGGGGAAAGATCTCGCTCGTCTTCGGGAAGGTCTTGGGCGAGCCTGGGGTCTTGCCAGGCGAGCGTTCCGTCGATATCGAAGAAGCAGATATCGCCGCGCTTATGGGCTGCGCTGGCGGCAGGGGAGGCCGAGGTGGTGGGCACAAATTCCGGCTCGAGGCCCATGATCTGGTCAAAGTGCTCTTTGACGCGGGGAACGGAGATGCCGATGATCACCTGGGCGGTCTTGCCCGTAATGATGAGGCCCTTCGCGCCCACCGCGACAAACGACGCGTTATCTGCAACGATGGAAGGGTCCACGACTTCGACGCGCAGCCGCGTGGCGCAGTTGGTTGCGCCCACAATGTTGGAGACGCCGCCCAGAAGCATCACAACCTGCTCGGCGAGCAGATGATCTTGTGATGCCTGGCCGCCGGAAGTGCTGTTTTCGGATGAGCGCTTTTCGTCAACGTCGTCTCCCGTCAAGCGCGAGAGCGCCGTGTTGCTGGCGATATGGTCTTCGCGTCCCGGTATTTTAAGGTCAAAGGCCAGAATAAGACCTCGAAAACTCAGAAAGAAGATGGCACTAAAGATGAGTCCGATTCCGAGCGCCAAAAGATAGGAACCGGCATGCGTCCGCATGAGCGGGATAAAGTTGAAGGCAGCCATTTCCATAAAGCCACCCGAGAAGATGCCGACGACGCCAAAGAAGTTCATGGCCATGGCGAGGCAAGACGAGAGGACGGCGTAGAGCAAAAAGAGCCCGGGGTGGGTGAACATAAAGAGAAACTCGAGTGGCTCGGTAACGCCGCAAACCACCGAGGCGATGATGGCGGGAACAAGGATGACCCTGAGGCCGGCGCGGCGCTCGGGTTTTGCGGTGGAGTAGAATGCGGCTGCGATGGCGGGAAGGCCAAAGAGCTTGACCCAGCCGGTGGCGGTAAAACCGGCCCACGGCGCAAGCTCATTAAGGGGGCGCGTGCTATGGGAGAGGATGGGGAGCAAGCTGCTCCACGTGGCGTAGATGCCGTCGTTAATGACCAGGTTGTCGTAGTAGATCGGCATGTAGAGCAGATGGTGCAGCCCCATGGGCTCGAGTGCTCGCTCCAAAAACACAAAGATACCCACGCCGAAGGGGCCGACGCCCGCAAGTGCGTGGCGCAGCGTTTCGGTCGCTGCGTATACGAAGGGCACGATGGCGGCCGAGATGGCGGCAAGGGCGAACACGGCAAAAAAGCTGATGAGGTAGACCAGCGAGGAACCCGAGAAGGTACCGAGCCAATCGGGAACCTTGGCATCGTAGAAGCGGTCATGGATGGCGACGACGGTTGCCGACACCGCCAGCGGGCCGATAATGCCGGTGTCGAGCGTCTTGATGCCGTCGATGATGGTGATGCCGCTAGCGGAGGTCAAAGACGACGGGTACTTAAGTCCAAGGTTGTCTCCGCTCAGCTTGATGATCTCGCTCAAAAAGAAGCAATAGGCAAAATAGGCCACGAGCGCCTCGAGGCAACAACGAGCTGGTTGCTTTTGGGCAAGGCCGATGGGCAGCGCTACGGCAAAAAGGAGCGGAAGTCGTTTAAAGACCGTCCACGAGCCGCGCTGGATGATAGTCCAAAAAACGTACCAAGGGGTTCCGTATACGGCGAGGTCGCCGACGATATCCGCAGACGTTGCGAGGGCGGAGACGCCGACCATAAGACCCGATATGGAAAACAACATGGCGGGCGCGAACATTGCCCCGCCAAAGCGTTGGATTTTCTGCAGCATAATATGCCTTCCGGATGCAACATGCTGTGCGAGCAAGAACGTTTAAACAATGAACTCATTGTAGAGGACTGACTGCTTGCCGCATTGACGGTTTTGATTCGATCCGATCTGGGTGTCGGGGGAACCGTCGACGGTAAATAATCGGTGCTTTGCCGATAGACGGTTTAAACAACCCAAAGAAATGCTATCGTGCCTAGCCATACATATTCATTAGAGGTGAAGTCATGCCAAAAGCGATTTACGAAGGAATCTACCGCGAGATCCGTTCGCGCATCATTAACGGGACCTATGCGTTTCAGGAGATGCTGCCAACCGAAGCCGAGCTGACCGCGGAGTTTGGCTGCACGCGCAATACCGTTCGACGCGCCTTGAGCATGCTGGCCGATCAGATGTTTGTGCAGCCTATACACGGCAAGGGCGTGCGCGTTATTTGGCTCAAGGGCGAAACCGACATGCTGGGCGCACTCGAGGAAGTCGAGTCGTTTGGCGAATTTGCAAAGCGCAACAATGCCGTTGCATCGACGGACGTTAAGTCTTTTGAACATTTGATTTGCACTGAGCAACTTTCTCGTCGCCTGGGCTTTAAGGTGGGCGAGGAGCTGATTCGTGTAGTGCGTGTCCGAAGCCTCAACGGCAATGCTCGCCAGGTGGACCACGGCTACTTTTTGGAGTCGATCGCCAAGGGTCTGACGCCCGAGATCGCCGCAAAGTCAATTTACGACTATCTGGAGCACAAACGCGGCGTCAAGGTGATGGCGAGTCGCCGTACGGTGAGCGTCGAGCTTGCCAACGATGAGGACTGCAGTTATCTTGACTTCGGCAAATACAACTGCGTTGCCGTCATGGAGAGCCAGTCGTACACCTCGGACGGCATCTTGTTCGAGGTCACGCATGCCCGCACGCATCCCGAGATCTTCCACTACCGCGTCAACTCCAAGCGATAGCCGGCTAGCTCGCAGCCTGACGAGACTCATACCCTCAAAGCGAAAGCGCCCGGTCAAGCCGACGATATATCGGCTTGACCGGGCGCTTTCTCTGCATTCGATAACAAATAATTGATTATACAAAACTTGTCAAGTATCAAGTTGAAATTACCGTTCACCGAAGGTTTTCTACCGCTCTAGTAATACTTGTTCAAACAACTATCCAAATAGCGTATTGTACAAATCAGCAAAAGGGGCAAAGTCCCCGAGCCAATCTCCGAAGGCGGCGGCAAAGGGTGCCGCCACGGTGTGAAAGGGTGGATTGTAATGAAGAACGAAATGAGCAGAAGGCAGTTCCTGGGCTTTGCTGGTTCCGCGGCTGCGGTTCTTGGTCTGGGTCTCGTGGGCTGCGGTGGCTCCGCCGGCTCCGGCTCCTCTGCTTCTGGTGACGCTGCCGAGGTCTACTTCCTCCAATTCAAGCCCGAGGTCGACAAGGAGTGGAAGGAGATCGCCAAGGCGTACAAGGAGGAGAAGGGCGTCGAGGTCAAGATCGTGACCGCCGCCTCCAACACCTACGAGGAGAAGCTCAAGTCCGAGATGTCCAAGAGCTCCGCTCCGACCCTGTTCCAGGTCAACGGCCCCACCGGTCTTAAGAACTGGAAGGATTACTGCGCCGACCTGTCCGATACCAAGCTCCGCGGTGAGCTCATTGACGACTCCCTGGCTCTGCAGTCCGATGGCAAGGATCTGGGTATCGACTGGGTCCAGGAGAGCTACGGCATCATCTACAACAAGCAGCTGCTCGAGAAGGCTGGCTACAAGGCCGAGGACATCAACTCCTTCGATAAGCTGAAGGCTTGTGCCGACGACATCCAGGCCCGCAAGGACGAGCTTGGTGTCGAGGGCGCCTTCACTTCCGCCGGCATGGACGACTCCTCCAGCTGGCGCTACACCACCCACCTCGCCAACCTGCCGCTCTACTTCGAGTTCGAGAAGGAGCACAACCAGGAGGACGACGAGATTAAGGGCGAGTTCCTCGACAACTACAAGCAGATCTTCGACCTGTACATCACCGACTCCACCTGCGATCCTTCGCAGCTCGCTTCCAAGACCGGCGACGACGCCACCAACGAGTTCGCAACCGGCAAGGCCGTCTTCTACCAGAACGGCTCTTGGGCCTACTCTGACCTCATCAAGGCCGGCATGACCGACGATCAGATTGGCATGATGCCCATCTACATCGGTGTCGACGGCGAGGAGAACCAGGGCCTGTGCTCCGGCGGCGAGAACTACTGGTGCGTCAGCTCCCAGGCTTCCGAGGATGCCCAGAAGGCCACCGAGGACTTCATGTATTGGTGCGTCACTTCTGACACCGCCACCAGCATCATCGCTGACAAGATGGGTCTGACCGCCCCGTTCAAGAGCGCTAAGGAAACCACCAACGTCTTCTCGCAGCAGGCCGTTGCTATGGCCAAAGACGGCAAGAAGACCGTTGCTTGGGACTTCGTCTACATCCCCTCTGAGGAGTGGAAGAAGAACCTCAAGCAGGCTCTGATCGCCTATGCTGCCGACAACAGCAAGTGGGACGGCGTCAAGAACGCCTTCGTGGATGGCTGGAAGACCGAGAAGGCTGCTTCCGAGTAAGCAGTTGCTGCCCAAGCTATCTGATTAGCGACAGGGGGCGGGCAGACGTTGGTTTGCCCGCCCCCTGCATATTGAAAGGACCCTTCTATGGGCAAAGCACTCAAGCGCTGGTGGCCGCTCTTTATGCTGCCCACGTGCCTGGCGTTTATGATCGGGTTCGTGATCCCTTTTATACAGGGCTTCTATCTCTCGTTCTGCCAGTTTATTACCATTAACAACACGCACTTCGTCGGTATCGAGAACTACATGCGTGCACTGTCCGATCCGCAGTTTGCCACGTCGTTCTTCTTTACGGTGGCGTTTGCCTTCCTGTCGACGGTACTCATCAACGTGATCGCCCTCGCCATCGCGCAGGCGCTCACCCGCAAGGCACTCAAGGGCACCAACATCTTCCGTACGATCTTCTTCATGCCGAACCTGATCGGCGGCATCGTGCTGGGCTACATTTGGCAGATTCTGATCAACTGCCTGCTCTCCAACATAGGCGCCGACCTTATCGCCCTTAACTCTGCTGCTGGCTTCTGGGGACTTATCATCCTGACTCTGTGGCAGCAGGTCGGCTACATGATGATCATCTACATCGCTGGTCTGCAGTCCATTCCGTCCGACTACATCGAGGCCGCCAAGGTCGACGGCGCCACGGCATGGCAGACGTTCTGGAAGGTTAAGATCCCCAATCTGATGCCGACCATCACCATCTGCCTGTTCCTGTCCATCACCAACGGCTTTAAGCTGTTCGACCAGAACCTCGCCCTTACCGGTGGCGCCCCGGCGCACTCCACCGAGATGCTCGCCCTGAACATCTACAACACGTTCTACTCGCGTGCCGGCATCGCATGGCAGGGCATCGGTCAGGCCAAGGCGGTTATCTTCTGCATCCTGGTCGTAGCGATCTCCATGATCCAGCTTAAGGCCACGAGGTCCAAGGAGGTGCAGCAGTAATGAAACGCGATAAGGTTATCAACCGCGCGCTCTCGATCTTCTTTACGATCCTGTCGCTCGCATGGATCTACCCCGTGTTCATGATTGCGCTCAATTCCTTTAAAAAGGCAACTGCAATCAGCACCACCACGGCATTCGATCTGCTCACGCCCGAGACGTTCAACGGTCTCGCAAACTACGTGCACGCCCTTAACGAGCAGGGCTTTGCCTCGGCGTTTATGTACTCGCTCATCATCACGGTCACGTCGGTCGTGCTGATCTTGGTGTGCTGCTCCATGTGCGCTTGGTACGTGGTGCGCGTCAACAGCAAGATCTCGAACTTCTTCTATTACCTGTTCGTCTTCTCGATGGTCGTGCCCTTCCAGATGCTCATGTTCACGCTGTCCAATTTGGCGGACCGCATCGGCTTCAACACGCCGTTCAACATCTGCTTTATCTACCTTGGCTTTGGCGCGGGCCTGGCGGTCTTTATGTTCGCCGGCTTTGTAAAGAACATCCCGCTCGAGATCGAAGAGGCGGCCATGATTGATGGCTGCAACCCGGTCCAGGTGTTCTTTAAGATCGTCCTCCCCATCATGAAGCCCACCTATCTTTCGGTCGGCATCCTCGAGACCATGTGGGTCTGGAACGACTACCTGCTGCCCTACCTTACGCTCGACTCCACCAAGTACAAGACCATTCCTATCTTGATTCAGTACTTCCGCGGCGGCTACGGCCACGTCGAGCTCGGCCCCATGATGGCCTGCATCATGATGGTCGTTATCCCCATCGTCATCATGTACATCCTCTGCCAGAAGTACATCATCGACGGCGTGGTGGCAGGTGCCGTCAAGGGCTGATGCCGTAACTGTTTTGCAAGTTTCTGCGGCGCCCCTCAGCGTGGCGCCGCACATCGAAAGGTAAAGACATGGCCGAGATCGTTCTCAAACATGTTCAGAAGGTGTATCCCAACACCGAGTCCAAAAAGAAGGGCTTCTTTGGCAAAAAGAAGAAGACCGAGGAGAAGAAGCATAACCTTAAGGTTACCGAGGATGGCGTGCTCGCTGTAGAGGACTTCAACCTCACCGTTCACGACCAGGAGTTCGTCGTTCTCGTTGGTCCCTCTGGCTGCGGTAAGTCCACGACGATGCGCATGGTTGCCGGCCTGGAGGACATTACCTCGGGCGATGTGCTCATCGACGGCAAGCGCGTCAACGACGTGGCGCCCAAGGACCGCGACATCGCCATGGTGTTCCAGAGCTACGCTCTGTACCCCAACATGACGGTGTACGAGAACATGGCGTTTACGCTTGAGCTCAAGAAGGTCCCCAAAGACGAGATCGACCGCAAGGTTCGCTCCGCTGCCGAGATCTTGGGTATCACCGAGTACCTCGACCGCAAGCCTAAGGCGCTCTCGGGCGGCCAGCGCCAGCGCGTCGCCATCGGCCGCGCCATCGTGCGTGACCCCAAGGTCTTCCTGATGGACGAGCCGCTGTCCAACCTGGATGCCAAGCTTCGTAACCAGATGCGTGCCGAGCTCATCAAGCTGCGCCACGAGATCAAGGGTACGTTCATCTATGTTACTCACGACCAGACCGAGGCCATGACTCTCGGCGACCGCATCGTGGTCATGAAGGACGGCGTCGTCCAGCAGATCGCCACCCCGCAGGAGGTCTTCAACCACCCCGCGAACATCTTCGTCGCCGGCTTTATCGGCGTGCCGCAGATGAACTTCTTCGATGCCCAGCTGGTGCGCTCGGGCGACGGCTTTACCGTCAAGACCGAGGATATGAACGTGGCGCTCGCTCCCGAGACCTGCGCTCAGCTTGCCCTCAACTGGGACGGCGGCGACGTGAAGGAGATCACGGCCGGCGTGCGCCCCGAGCAGATTCTGCTTGCCGACAAGGACGAGGAGGGTGCACTCCAGGGCACCGTCGAGGTGACCGAGCTCATGGGCTCGACCGAGCATGTCCACGTGACCGCTCCCGATGGCCAGTTTGTCCTGATCATTCCCGTTGTCGACCTTGAGGCCAAGGGTGCGCTCAAGGCTGGCGACACCATCTGGTTCAAGTTCGAGAAGAACGCGACCCATCTCTTCGATAAGGTGTCTGGTAAGAACCTTATCTAGGCCCGGTGCATCCAGGCCCTTCCTTTGGGCGACTGCGGTATTGCCATCCTTTTGCCGCGGTCACATATAAGGCTCCCCTCTCGTCCGCTGGGCGGGAGGGGAGCCTTTCTTTATGTAGGGGTTGCCTGTTCGTTCGCTCGTCTGCTTGTTTGTCTCAATCTGTAACACGAAGACCCGATTTTGATGGCTAACTGTTACAGATTGAGATATTTCGGTAGGACTGATTCCGTCTGTCTCGTTCTATAACATCTAGAGGTTTAATTCGGGTCTTACTGTTTCAGATTGAGATGATTCGGCAGAACGTTTCGATTTGTCTTGTTCTGTAACAGGTGGAGACGTTTTAGCCGAGTAGCTGTTACAGAACGAGACAATTCGACGGGAACCCTCATATCCGGTCTGTCGACATAAAAAGCCGGGGCCACGTTTCCGCGACCCCGCATCAAGAGGATGGGTGTAGACAATGGGTTAGTCCAGGTGCCAGATCTCGTCGTTGTACTGGGAGATCGTGCGGTCGGACGAGAAGGCGCCGGCGTTGGCGATGTTGATCAGCGCCTTGCGCATCCAGGCGTCCTGGTCCTCGTAGTCGGCCAGCACGCGCTCCTTGGTCTGGATGTACTCTTCAATATCGAGCAGGGCCATAAACCAGTCCTTGCCCTTGATGTCATCGTGCAGACGCTGCAGGCGCTCGGCGTTGCCGGTCGCCATAAAGGCCGGGTTGGTGATGAAGTCCACCAGCAGCTTGATGCCGGGCTTGCGGTAGAGCGCGCCGGCGTCATAGGTGCCGTCGGCGTAGAGCTGCTCGACCTGCTTGGACGAGGCGCCAAAGGTATAGATGTTCTCGTCGCCCACGAGCTCGGCAATCTCTACGTTGGCACCGTCGAGCGTGCACAGGGTCAAAGCGCCGTTGAGCATGAACTTCATGTTGGAGGTTCCGCTCGCCTCTTTGGAGGCCAGGCTGATCTGCTCGGAGATGTCGGCGGCGGGGATCACGCGCTCGGCAGCGGTGACGTTATAGTTCTCGATCATGACAACCTGCAGGTAGGGGGCCACGTCGGGGTCGTTTGCTATCCACTGGGACAGCGTCAGGATTAGATGAATGATGTCTTGGGCGATGGTGTAGGCAGGGGCCGCCTTGCCGCCAAAGATGATGGTGACGGGGTGCTTAGGCTTATTGCCGTTCTTGATGTCGAGATACTTCCAGATGATGTAGAGCGCGAGCATCTGCTGGCGCTTGTACTCGTGGATGCGCTTGACCTGGACGTCGATGATGGCGTTGGAGGGAATGGTCACGCCCTGCTCGAGCGCCATGAACTGGCGCATGATGGCCTTGGCCTCGACCTTGGTGGCGGCCAGGCGCTCAAGAACGTCCTTGTCGTCGGCGAACTTGGCGAGTTTGCTCAGATCGCCGGTGCTGCGCCAGTCGGTGCCGATCACATCGTCGAGCAGGCTGGCGAGCGCGGGGTTGGCCCCATGAATCCAGCGGCGGAAGGTGATGCCGTTGGTCTTGTTGGAGAACTTCTCGGGATAGATCTCGTAGAACGGATGAAGCTCGGTGTCCTCCAGGATCTTGGTGTGGAGGGCGGCTACGCCGTTGATGGAGAAGCCAAAGTGGATGTCCATGTGGGCCATGTGGACGGTGTCGTGCTCGTCGATGATGGCGACGCGCGGGTCATCGTGCTCGGCCTTCGCGATCTCATCGAGCTTGACGATAATGTCGGCGATGACAGGGGAGACCTTCTGCAGGCTGGCGAGCGGCCACTTCTCGAGCGCCTCGGCAAGAATCGTGTGGTTAGTGTAGGCGACCATGGAGCGTACGATGGTCACGGCCTCGTCAAACTCGATGCCATGCTCGGTGGTGAGCAAGCGAATGAGCTCGGGGATGACCATGGTGGGGTGCGTGTCGTTAATTTGGACCACGGCGTAGTCGGCCAGATCGTGCAGGTTGCTGCCGCGCTCGACGGCCTCGTCGATCAGGAGCTGGGCGGCGTTGCTCACCATGAAGTACTCCTGATAGATGCGAAGTAGGCGGCCCTGCTCGTCGGAATCGTCGGGGTAGAGGAACAAGGTGAGGTTCTTGGCGATCTCGGTCTTGTCGAAGTCGATGGAGCTGCCGGGGACCAGGCCGTCGTCGACGCTCGCCAGGTCGAACAGGCGCAGGCGGTTTTTGGTGGGCTGGCCGTAACCGGGCACATCGATGTTGACGAGCTTAGAGGTAACGGCAAAATCGCCGAACTCGACGGTGTAGGAGCGGCCATCGTCGACTAGGATGTCCTGCTCACCGAGCCACTCGTCGGGGACGGCCTTCTGCTGGTTGTCGACAAAGCGCTGACGGAACAGACCGTAGTGATAGTTGAGGCCCACGCCATCGCCGGTCAAGCCCAGCGTGGCGATGGAATCCAGGAAGCATGCGGCCAAGCGGCCCAGGCCGCCGTTGCCGAGTGACGGCTCGACCTCGAATTCCTCGATCTTGTTGAGGTCGTGGCCTGCGGCGGTGAGCTGGTCCTTAACCTCGTCGTAGATGCCGAGGTCGATCATGTTGTTGATGAGCAGCTTGCCGATCAAAAATTCGGCGGAAATGTAATAGAGCTTTTTCTTGCCGTTGTTGAGCGGGCAGGTGGCGGAGCGCTCCTGCACGAGTTTGACCAGCAGCTTGTAAATGCGACGGTCGTCGAGCTGCTCGAGCGAGGTGCCAAAAGACTGCTCGGCGAGTTCCATGAGGTTAATTCGGGGCATGTTTTCTCCTGTGATGGGTTGTTTCATGTCTGCAATTCATAAGAAGCCCGCGCGAGGGGATTGGGGTGGCCTCGCGCGGGAAAAGCAAGCGCGTCCGCACGGTGGGGAGGGGTCGGGCGCGGTAGCTCCTATTGAGGAAGCTCGATTTCGGCTTCCGACGGGATGCGGAAGTAGGTCTCGGTCCAGTCGGTGAGTTTGTGCTCGAGCTCGCGGGTGATGGCGCCGTCGAGCATGCGCCAGGTCCAGTTGCCGCCCAGCGTGGCAGGGGTGTTGATGCGCGCCTCGTTGCCCAAGTTGAGCAGGTCCTGCATGGTGTAGATGCACGTGTCGCTCACGCTGGCGGCGATGGTGCGATTGAGTGCGTCTGCCATGGGTTCGCCGGCCTGCTGATGGGTGTACAGGGCTGCCTGCTCGCGCTGACGCGGGGTGGCCGTTCCCTCAAACCAACCGCGCGCCGTCTCGTTATCGTGGGTGCCCACATAGGCGACGGTGTTGGCGATGTAGTTATGCGGCAGGTAGTACGAGTTGGTGCCCTCAAAGGCAAACTGCAGGATCTTCATGCCGGGGAAACCCGAGTTGTCGCGCATGTCGATGACGCCGGGGGTGAGGAAGCCCAGGTCCTCGGCGATGATGGGCAGCGTGCCGAGCTTTTCCTTGAGCGTCTTGAAGAACTTGAGGCCGGGACCCTGCGTCCACGAACCGTAGGACGAATCGGGCGAGGAGAACGGCACCTCCCAATAGGCCTCGAAGCCGCGGAAGTGATCCAGGCGGATGACGTCGTACATGTCGAGGGCGGCGCGAATGCGGCTCTCCCACCAGGAGAAGCCGTCGGACTCCATGGCGTCCCAGTCGTAGATGGGGTTGCCCCAGTACTGGCCGGTGGCCGAGAACTGGTCGGGCGGCGTGCCGGCGACGCTCACGGGATTGCCGGCGGCATCGATCTTAAAGAGCTCAGGCGTCGCCCACATCTCGACGGAGTCACGCGAGACATAGATGGGCAGGTCGCCGATGATGAGAATGTCGCGCTCGTTGGCATAGGCCTTGAGGCGGCTCCACTGGCGATCGAAGAAGTACTGCGTCATCTGGTGGTAGAGCATACGCGCCGGATGGTCGGCGCAGACCTTGGCGGAAGCCTCGCCGCGGGTGTGGAGCTCCGCGGGCCACTCCCAGAACGCCTTGAGACCGCACTCCTCTTTGACGGTCATGAACTCACAGTAGGGGATGAGCCAGTCCTCGTTGGCCTGGATAAAGTCATCGAAATCGGCCGGCTTGTCGGCAGCAAAGCGCTCGGCGGCGCGGTCGAGAATCTGACGGCGGCCGCCAAAGATAGCACCGTAGTCGACATTGCTGGGGTCGGATCCCAGATACACGCCATCGATATCGCGCTGCTCCAGATACCCTGCCTCGATAAGCTCGGCAAAGTCGATAAAGTTGGGGTTGCCTGCGCGGGCCGAGAACGACTGATAGGGCGAATCGCCATAGCTGGTCGTCGTAAGGGGCAGAATCTGCCAGTAATGTTGTTTGCACGAGGCGAGAAAATCGACGAAGTCGTAGGCATTCCAACCAAAGCCGCCGATTCCGTATGGTCCGGGCAGAGATGAGACGGGCATGAGGACGCCGCTTGCACGCTCCATGAATGCGCTCACCAACCTTCTTGTTGTGGGGTCGGCCTGCCGATGGGTGTGCAGTCCGCCTCCGATGTTCTGATTCGATACGCCTATTGTAAAACATGTTGTTTAAACATGTACAGGCAAGATAAAAAAGTTGGTCGATTTTCGGCGAATGGTTACATGCCATGAAAAAGCCCCGACCTCACAACGTGAGATCGGGGCAAGAGCGGTATGTAGGTTTTTGCTACTCGGCGTCGGCGAAGCCGTTGGGGTTGTGGCTCTGCCAGTTCCAGCTATCTCGGCACATGTCCGCGATGTCGTACTGGGCCTTCCAGCCCATCATGCGCTCGGCCTTGGAGGCATCGCACCAGTTGGCAGCGATGTCGCCGGCGCGGCGCTCGCGGATCACGTAGGGCAGCTCCTTGCCACAAGCCTTGGAGAAGGCGGCGACGACCTCGAGTACCGAGGTGCCGGTGCCGGTGCCCAAGTTAAAGATCTCGACGCCGGTCTTGCCGTTCATCCAGTTAAGGGCGGCAACGTGACCAGAGGCCAGATCGCACACGTGGATGTAGTCGCGCACGCCGGTGCCGTCGGGGGTGGGGTAGTCGTTGCCAAAGACCTGAACGGCCTCGAGCTTGCCCACGGCGACCTGGGCGACATAGGGCACCAGGTTGTTGGGGATGCCCTTGGGGTCCTCGCCGATTAGGCCCGACGGATGAGCGCCGATGGGGTTGAAGTAACGGAGCAGCACGACGTCCCACTCGGGGTCGGCGGTGTGGACGTCCATAAGGATCTGCTCGATCATCCACTTGGTCCAACCATAGGGGTTGGTCGCGGGCTTCTTAGGATCCTCCTCGGTGACGGGCGGGTTGTCCGGGTCGCCGTAGACGGTCGAGGAGCTCGAGAAGATGATGGACTTGCAGCCATGGTTGCGCATGACGTCGATGAGCACCAGGGTGTTCTCGATGTTGTTGTGGTAGTACTCGACGGGCTTGCTCACCGACTCGCCGACGGCCTTAAAGCCGGCAAAGTGGATGACGCGGTCGATCTGATGGGTATCGAAGATCTTGTTCATCGCATCGCGGTCGAGCACGTTGGCCTCGTAGAAGGTGAGGTTCTTGGCGGCCTCGTCGCCCACGATGGTCTTGACGCGGTCGACGGCGACGGCGCTGGAGTTGGAGAGATCATCGACGATGACGACCTGGTAGCCACCCTCGAGCAGCTGAACGACGGTGTGCGAGCCGATAAAGCCGGCGCCACCGGTAACGAGGACGCAGGTGTCTTTGGGGTCGAGTGCTTTGGACATGTAGTCTCCTATCGAATCAGGAACACTTCTTCAGGGGAGTATAGCGCAGGCAGGGACGCCCAAATCGTGCGCTGTAGGAAAAGCAGAGGACTATGTTAACGTGCTCATAGAAGAGCTTGCGTACGCATAACCTGATCTTTGGCACTTGCTTACGAGCCGCCGACCTTGCAGTTTCCTGCCGTTCGTGGAAATCGTTGGGACGCGCCATATGTACGCTAATATGTATGAATTGAGCGACATATAAATAAGCATGTAACGGAGTACATATGTCACCAAACAGCGATTCCATCCTTTCCCAGGAGCTCTCGCGTCGCACTGCCCTCAAGGCCCTGTTCGGCGCCGCTTCTGCGGCAGTTCTTTTTGGCCTGCCCGCTCGCGCCCATGCGGCGGAGGCTTCCAAAGAAACCACCGATAAACTGAATGCCGCCCAGGCCCAGCTCGACGAGGTTCAGGCCCAGCTCGACAGCATCGCAAATGAGTATGCGGCGCTGGCCAACAAGAATGCCCAGACCCTCAACGACATCGAGAATGTCCAGGGCAAGATTGACGGCACGCAGGCCCAGATCGATGAAAAGAAGGCCGAGCTCAAGAAGAAGCGCAACGACCTTTCCGATCGCGTGGCCGCCAGCTACAAGTCCGGCGGCACGAACATCCTGTCTTTGCTGCTGGCCTCTGGCTCGTTTGAGGAACTCGTCGCCAACGCGCATTACGTTGAGAAGATCAACAAGAGCGACCGCGATGCCATCGAGGATATCCAGACGATTCAGGCTGAGCTCGACGCACAGAAGACCGAGCTCGAAGCACAAAAGGCCGACCTGGAGAAACTCAAGGACCAGCAGACGGCTCAGATGCAGGATATGCAGGCCAAGCAGCAAGAAGTCCAGACCGTGCTGAACGGTCTTTCCGACGACGTCAAGGAGCTCATGGCTCAGCGCGATTCCGAGATTCTCGCTGCCGCCCAGGCCGAGGAGGCTGCCAGGAAGGCCGCCGCTGCCGCTGCCGCCGCGAACAAGAACAATTCCTACTCGGGTGGTTCAAGCTCGGGTGGCGGATCGTATGCGCCCGGAACCCCGCAACAGAATGCCGGCTCGGGCAAACAGCAGGCCGTCGTCAACGCGTGCTACTCCACGCCTTCGCCGGGTCAGAACTGGTGCGCGGCGTGGGTTACCAATGTCTTCCGTAACGCCGGCGTTGGCTACTTTGGCGGTAACGCATGCGATATGTTTAACGCATGGTGCTATAGCTCCGACCGCTCGGCGCTGCAGGTGGGCATGATCGTGGCCGATTCCTCGCACAGCGGCACGGGTGCTCCGGGCCTCATCTACGGTCATGTGGGTATCTACGTTGGCGGCGGCATCGTTATGAGCAACGAGGGTGCCATTACGTCTAAGTCGCTCGATTCGTTTATTAGCTTCTATGGCACTGGCTCTGGCGTGCGTTGGGGCTGGCTTGGCGGTATTGCACTGTCGTAACGGCGGTTTGAAGTAAGTTGGTCCGTGGCCGCCCGGAAGGCATTAGGTTGCCTGCTCGGACAGTCCTGCTCGCACGGAGAGCACATTAAGTGCTCTCCGGCTCGTGCGGAACTCGCGATCAACCTAATGCCTTCCGGGCAGCCACGGACCTCTCGGATCCAATACGCCACACACCGGACTGGGTTATCTGAATAAATATGGCGAAGGCCCCTTTCGGGGCCTTCTTTTTTATAAAAATTCGCCTACTCGGTGGACTTCGGGTTCTAGGTCTACGCCGAATTGGTCTTTGACGGTTGTTTGGATGTAGCGGATGAGTTCGTTGACGTCGGCGGCGGTGGCGTGGTCGGCGTTGACGATGAAGCCGCAGTGCTTCTTGCTCACCTGCGCGCCGCCAACGGCGTGTCCTCGCAGGCCGGCATCCATGATGAGCTTGCCGGCAAAGTAGCCCTCGGGGCGCTTGAAGGTGGAGCCGGCACTCGGCATGTCGATCGGCTGCTTGTCCTCGCGGCGCTGGCGGTAGTCGTCCATGTCGGCCTTGATCATCGCGGCGTTGCCCGGTGCGAGGTTGAAGGTGGCAGAAAGAACGATAAAGCCGTCGTCGGCGATGCGGCTCTTGCGATAGCCCAGGTTGAGTTCGTCGACATCGAACTCGATGATGTTGCCGCTGCCGCGGGTGCCGTCGTCGAGCTGGCGAGCGGGTTTGTAGACGCGCACGGACTCCAGCACATCGGCCATGCAGGCACCGTAGGCACCGGCGTTCATGTAGCAGGCGCCGCCGACCGATCCGGGGATGCCCGAGATGGGCTCCATGCCGGTTAGACCGGCCTCGGCTGCCGCAGCGGCGACATCGGAAAGCAAGGCGCCGGCTGCCGCCGTGACGTGCGTGCCGTCGACCGTAATGTCGGAGAGTCCCTCGCCCAGCGCCACGACGACACCGCGGATGCCCTTGTCACCGACGAGTAAGTCGGAGCCGTTGCCCACGATGGTGAGCGGCAGATCGCAGCGGTAGCAGGTGTCAAGCGTGGCGACGAGTCCCTGCTCGGTATCGGGCGTGACAAAGACGTCGGCCGGGCCGCCGATCTTAAACGTGGTGTGCTCGCGCATGGGCTCGCTCATGAGCACGTTGTCCTCGCCGGCAACTCCAGCGAGCGCGCAGAGCAGGTCCTCGTTAAAAAAGTCATTTTCGTGCATACGAATATCCGCCTTTTGGTGGTTGTTGTCATCAATCGAATGCAATATACCCCACCCGGATGGATTTGGTGCAAAGTAACCTGACCCCAATGCATCACATAGTGCAAAGGGGTCAGGTTACTTTGCACCAATCGCGGCGATAAAACAGCCGTCTACCGGATTGGTAAAGTGTTTATCATCAAGGTAGAGGGACGGTCGCTATACTTTCAAGAGATTGCGCGAATACTCGGAAGGAGCGAGATGGGCAACAAAGTTACTCTCAAGCAGATTGCCCAGGAGGTGGGGCTTTCCCCCTCGTCGGTCTCGCTTGTCCTTAACAACCGGCCCTGTCGAATCTCGGAAGAAAACCGCAAGCTCATCAAAGAGGTCGCGGCGCGCAACCATTATGTTCCTAACCAGATTGCGCGTAGCCTGGTCATGCGCGAGTCGCGCACACTGGGCCTTATCGTCCCTAACATCCAGAGCCGCTTTTTTGCCTCGCTCGCCGGCAGCTTGGAAAAGCGCTGCCGCGAGGACGGCTACGCGCTCTTTATTACCAGCTCGGGCGGAAGCGCCGAGGACGATCTGGAGCTGCTGCGCCAGCTGGTGACGCGCGGCGTCGACGGTGTGTTCTTGGTCGTGGGCGACGAGTTCTCGGACGACCGCGCCCTGCGCGAAGAAGTCAGTCATCTCCCCATTCCGGCCGTGATGGTTGACCGTGCCATTGAGGGACTCGAGTGCGACAAGGTGATGTTCGATCACGAGATGGGTGGCTATATGGCTACGCGTTATCTGATTGAGCAAGGACATCGCCGCATCGCCTGCCTGGTCAACGCCCGCCGCTCCAACACGGGCCGCAAACGCCTGGCGGGCTACGAGCGCGCATTGCGTGAGGTTGGTCTGCCCATTGACGCGCGTCTGGAGTTTGAGAGCGAGTACTACATTCCGAGCGCCTACGAGGCATCGGAGGCGGTGCTGGCGACCGATGCCACTGCCGTATTCGCGAGTTCGGACAACATCGCGCTCGGCCTGCTCAAACGCCTGCACGAGATGGGGAAGGGCATTCCGGACGATATCTCGGTGGTGAGCTACGACAACTCCGCCGCCGATGTTCTGTTTGAACCGGCTCTGACGGCAATCGAGCAGGATCCCGGCGTGCTTGCCGAGCACGCCTTTAGCTGCATGTCAAAGCGCTTGGCCGGCAAGGGCGGAAAACGTGCCGAAGAGGTCGTTTTGGAGCCGGCGCTCATCGTGAAGAGCAGTGTTCTCAAGCTTGCTAAACACAACTAAACATGTTTACCAACTCGTCTAGTTCGAATGTGGAGCATCTGTGACAGGCAATGCCGCAGATGAATGTCGTATTTTGCCAATTGGCGCGATTCATAAGGATGGTAAAACGTTTTTTCAGCATGATAAAACGTTTTAGCAAATATACTAGTCCCAACGAATGGTTGCGATATCGGAGCGCGACCGCACAGCGAAGGGACATAAACAATGGCTAAAACACTGGGAACGCCGTGGCAAAAATTGGGACACGAGGTGCCGGCATCCGAGCTCGAGGGTGTCGATCTGTACTGGCGCGCCTCCAACTATCTGTCCGTCGGCCAGATCTATCTTCGCTCCAACCCGTTGATGCGCCCCGATTTTGTGGACGAGAAGACCGGCGAGACGCGTGACTTTGGCCGTCCGGACGTTAAGCACCGTCTGGTTGGTCACTGGGGCACCACGCCGGGCATTAACTTCCTCTTTGGTCACGTTAACCGCCTGATCGCCGACCACAACCAGAACGCCATCTTTTTGATGGGCCCGGGCCACGGTGGCCCTGCTGGCACCGCCCAGTCGCTGCTCGATGGCACCTACCGCGAGATTCGTCCCGACATCACCGATGACGAGGCCGGCCTGCAGAAGTTCTTCCGCCAGTTCTCCTATCCCGGTGGCATCCCGAGCCACTTTGCTCCCGAGACGCCCGGCTCCATCCACGAGGGCGGCGAGCTCGGCTATACGCTCAGCCACGCCTATGGCGCCGTCATGGACAATCCGAGCCTGCTGGCCGTGGCCGTGGTGGGCGACGGCGAGTCCGAGACCGGTCCGCTCGCGACTTCTTGGCAGTCCAACAAGCTCGTGAACCCGGCAACCGACGGTATCGTCCTGCCGATCCTGCACCTCAACGGCTATAAGATCGCCAACCCCACCATTCTTGCCCGCGTGTCCGACGAAGAACTCACCAAGTTCTTTGAGGGCATGGGCTATAAGCCGCACTTCTTTGTCGCCGGTTTTGACGACGAGAGCCATGCAAGCATCCACAAGCGTTTCGCTGTCCTGTTTGAGCAGGTCTTTGACGAGATTTGCGACATCAAGGCCGCCGCACAGGCCCAGGCCGTCGCAGGCGAGACCGTGGTCCGCCCGGCCTATCCCATGATCGTGTTCCGTACGCCCAAGGGCTGGACCTGCCCCAAGCACATCGATGGCAAGAAGACCGAGGACTCCTGGCGCGCGCATCAGGTGCCGCTGGCGAGTGCCAAGGACACCCACGAGCACTTCCGCGTGCTGCGCGAGTGGCTGCGCTCCTACAAGCCCGAGGAACTCTTTACACCCGAGGGCCAGGTGCGCCCCGAGGTAACGGCCTTTATGCCGACCGGCGAGCTACGCATCGGCGCCAACCCCAATGCAAACGGCGGCAAGGTGCGCCGCGAGCTCGAGCTCCCCGATATTCACGCCCACGAGATTCCCGTCGCAAGTAAGGGTCACGGCTGGGGCTCCACCGAGGCCGCCCGCGTCTTTGGCGAGTACACCGCCGATGTTCTGGCCAAGAACATGGACGACTTCCGCATCTTCGGTCCCGACGAGACCGCGTCCAACCGCCTGCAGGCTGCCTACAAGGTGACCAAAAAGCAGTGGGATGCCGGCTTCTACGAGGACGAGGCCAACGACGAGCTGCTGGCCGGTTCCGGTAAGGTTGTCGAGCAGCTGTCCGAGCACCAGTGCGAGGGTTTCCTCGAGGCCTACGTGCTCACCGGCCGCTCGGGTGTGTGGAGCTCCTACGAGAGCTTTGTCCACGTGGTCGATTCCATGGTCAACCAGCACTGCAAGTGGCTCGAGGCCACCAAGCGCGAGATTCCGTGGCGTGCTCCCATCAGCGGCCTCAACATTTTGCTGTCGAGCCATGTCTGGCGCCAGGACCATAACGGCTTCTCGCACCAGGACCCCGGCTTTATCGACCTGCTGCTCAACAAAGCCAACGACACGCACATCGTGAACGCATACTATCCGGCCGACGCCAACATGGCGCTTGCCGTTGCCGAGCGCGTCTACCAGTCCACCGACTGCGTCAACGCCATCTTCTGTGGCAAGCAGCCCGCCCCCACCTTCCAGACGGTCGACGAGGCCAAGTCCGAGCTCGCCGAGGGTATCGCGACCTGGGAGTGGGCGTCGACTGCCGACTCGCTCGCCGAGGCCGACGTCGTGGTCGCCACCTGTGGTGACGTGCCGACGCTCGAGGCCCTGGCTGCAACCGATATGCTGCGCGAGTTGGGCATTAAGGTGTGGTTCGTCAACGTGGTCGACCTGCTCAAGATTCAGAACGTCTGCGAGAACGACCAGGCCATCAGCGATGAGCGCTGGGCTGAGCTGTTCGGTTGCGGTGAGAAGCCCGTCCTCTTCGCCTTCCACGCCTATGCCGGTACGATTCGCCGCCTGATCTGGAACCGCCCCGGCCACGATGCCTTCCGCGTCCACGGCTACGAGGAGAAGGGCTCCACGACCACGCCGTTCGACATGCTGCGCCTGAATAACATGGACCGCTGGGCCCTGGCCGCCGACGTGTTGCGTATGGTCGACGCCGATAAGTTTGCCGAGCAGATTGATGAGTGGGAGGCCTTCCGCACCGAGGCCTTTGAGTTCGCGTGCGACGAGGGCTTTGATCACCCGGCTTTTACCGACTGGGTCTGGCCCGACGCCGCAGCCGCGACTGCTGCCGACGGCGCGCTCTCCGCAACGCAGATGACCGCAGGCGACAATGAGTAGGTAGGCATCCGGGACGGTCTCGCGCTGGGGCCGCCTCCGGGCTGGTGCCCTTCCTCGGGGAAGTGGGCTTCGCGAACTTCCCCGAG
>UQLB01000023.1 GCA_900541725.1 uncultured Collinsella sp.
AGCTGCGGGAACGGCCTATCCGCTCAAAGTGTTCGGCTGAGATCGGAAATCAACCTTCCATATGCAACGTTAAGGACGCATCGGGCCTCTTCTCTCCGTCTTCGCCCGGATGAACTTCTTGGTAGATTTTAAGGCATGTCCCAAACATCTACCAAAGCAAAAACCACCACAAAGGTGCCTGCCTGTGGTGGCCCAATGATATGGCAGCGTAGCGAGCCGGTTCCAAGTGCCCCAGGTCGCCCCGAAAGAGGAGCGACGCGTACTTTGGTACGCGAGCGACGGCTTGAGGGGCGAGATGGGGTGCTTGGGGCCGGCGCAGCGTCAAGCCTGAAGGTGGTCTTGGATAAGATCGCAGATGGCTCGGGCGTCGTTGATGTTGATAGCTCGAGTCGCAAAGCCGGCGTCGAAGGCCTGGCGCGCCAGGGCCTCGTTGCAGGCAAGCGCCAGCGTACGGCCGTCGACCAGATCGAGCGAGCTCTTACCGCGCAGGCGATCCACGCCGGAGCGCGCAACCACGATATTGTCGAAGCCCTCGGTCTTATAGCCCTCGATGATCACCACGTCGACATCGTTGTAGCGCGACAGCAGCTCGCGCGCGGGCATCTCGTCCTCCTCGCGCGTGTCGGCGTACTCCGCCCAGCGCGTGGCGCAGATGAGGCCCACGTGCTTGGATCCGGCTTGGTGATGGCGCCAGGTGTCCTTAGCGGGCACATCGATATCAAAGCCGTGATGCCCATGATGCTTGAGTGAACCCACGCGCAGGCCACGGCGGGTAAGCTCGGCGATGACCTTCTCGACAAGTGTGGTCTTGCCCGAGTTCTGGTAGCCGATAAACGCGATCGCGGGGACGGCCGGGGCCGGAACTGCGGGCGCAACGGCGACGGGTGCGCTCGCGGGCGCGGCGCCGTCAGCGGCCACGGACTCAACAGCAGCGGCCTGACGCTCTGCGCGGTCCCATACGCCCGAGCGTCCGCCTTCCTTGTGCAGCAGGCGCACGTCGACGATTTCCATGCCACGGTCGACCGCCTTGCACATGTCGTAGATGGTCAAGCACGCGGCACTCGCGCCGGTCAGCACCTCCATCTCGATGCCCGTCTTGCCCGTCACGCCAGCCGTGACCAGCACATGAAAACCGACCTGTCCGTCGGGACGCGCCGGCGCCCAGCCCTCGGGCGTCTCGTCGGCCGGCGTTCCCGCCGGAGCGATGGGCTCGATATCGCACTTGCTTTTGGTGATGAGCAGCGGATGGCACATGGGGATGATGTCGCTCGTGCGCTTGATGGCCATGATGCCCGCCACGCGCGCACAGGCGAGCACGTCGCCCTTCTTGGCGCGGTCCTGCAGCACCATGGCCTGCGTCTCGGGATGCATGAGGATGGTGCCCTCGGCGATGGCGATGCGGTGCGTCTCGGCCTTGTCGGATACATCGACCATGCGCACCTCGCCCTTGGCGTCCACGTGCGTCAGCTCGTCGCGGCGCGCGTCGCGGGCGGGCTCGGCGGCAGCGTCGGCAGGTGTCGTTACGCCCTGCTCGGACGTGGCATCTTTGCTGGCAGACGTGGCTTTATGGGCAGACATCGCGGCCCTGCGAGCGGCCTTAGTAGCATCGGCGTACCTGCTCTTGGCCATATGATCATCCTCCGATTTGGGACATAAATCGTTGCGTGCCCTCAATTATCGCGTGTTCCTGCGGTTTGTGGGCCACGGCATCGCGCCAAATCGAAAGTACCTGCATATCATCACCACGGCGCAGCGCCTCGCGGACCGAATACTCGGCATCGCTGAACAAGCAGGGGCGCACGCTGCCGTCGGCCGTCAGGCGCAAACGGTTGCAACTCGCGCAAAAATGGTTGGACATGGCGCTAATGAAGCCGACCGTGCCCGCCGCTCCCGGAAAGCACCAGTAGCGCGCGGGACCGGCACCGGCAGGAGCGTCGTTGATGTCGAGCGGCTCAAGCTCGCCCAGGCCAGCCGCAGCGGCCCCGGCATTAATGCGCGCCCGCAGCTCGTCGCTCGGCACGGTATCGCTCGCGTCCCACAGCTCGGGATTGAGCGTGGGCGCATGCGGGTCCACGGCGCAATGCGAGCTCGTGTGCTCGTCGCCGATGGGCATGTATTCGATAAAGCGCAGGTGAATGGGGCGGTCGACCGTGAGCCGCGCGAGGGCCGCCACATCCTGGTTGAGCCGGCGCACGACCACACAGTTGACCTTAACCGGCTCAAAGCCCCAGGTTAGCGCCGCATCGATGCCGGCCATGGTCTGCTCGAGCCGACCCAGACGCGTGATCTTTCCAAAGAGAGCGGGGTCGAGCGTGTCGAGTGAAATGTTAACGCGGTCGAGCCCGGCATCTTTAAGCTCCGGTGCCAGCTTGGGCAGCAGTGCGCCGTTGGTGGTGAGCGAGATGTCCTCGATCTGCGGGATCGCGCGGATATCGCAGATGAGCGGGATAATGCGGCGGCTGACCAGCGGCTCGCCACCCGTCAGGCGCACGCGGCGAATGCCCTCCCCCGCCACCAGACGCACAAAGCGGGCGATTTCCTCGGCACTCAGAAGCTCATCGTGTGCGCGCGGCGCCACGCCGTCGGCAGGCATGCAGTAGATGCAGCGGAAATTGCACTTGTCGGTCACGGCAATGCGCAGGTAGTTGATATCGCGGCCAAAACCGTCATGTTGTGCGCGCTCGTCCACGCAATCCTCCCCTCGCGCAGCGATTTATTCTTCGGGAAACATAATACCCCACAAGAGAATCGTGCCGACACGCGTACGACAGGACAGGCCATTCGAGCAAGAAGGGCTTCCCGAGCCCATCTTCAGCATTCAAACCGTCCCAACATTCGATGCTTTTCCCGAAATTGGCAAAAACGTCGAATGTTGGGACGGTTTAGGTGTTCGCAGGGCTCGAAAGACGAGCCAGACGCCCCTAAAGGCCGCCGTTCCAGTGCCGAATCACGAATTCCCGCAGGTCATTCTGCCGTTTCTGAAACGCCTCGCTTCGGTCGCATTTGAGACCCATAGCGAGCGCAATGGCGTTCATCGCCCGGTGCAATTGCAGCTGGTGGGCAAACTGAGTCCCGGTGAGGACGATCATCCTAAAGCCCAGCGCGCTCAGCACGGTCATACGCTCCGCATCCGACGCGCTGCGCTGTTTATCAAGATGGTCCGAGCCGTTGTATTCAATCCCCGTACCGCTCGCAGGCGCATATACGTCAATCTCGAAATACCCGGCCTTTGCGAGATACTTGAACTCGTTGGGAACATCGACCCGATGGTTGAGCTCAACCTTGGCGTATCCCAGCCCGCCCTGGGAACGTTTTGCTACGACCATGATTGCGGTGGCTGTCTCCATGGGCGACCGCGCGCCATCGTGCACGCGCTTGAGCACGGCGGCCGCGCGTACAGCCCCCTGACGAGATCGGTTCTCATTGCAATAGGCAATCAAGTCGGCAACGGTGTACCTCTGCCCCATCTCGAAATAATCGCCTGTCGACAGATGATTCAAATGGTATCGGGCGCAGATTTCGTAGCCATATTCCAGCTGCTCGGGCTCGCTCATCCACGAACCCGCTTGGACAAAACGCATGACCTCATCAACCGCCAGAAGGCCCTCTGCCACCTCGATAAGATGGCCTGGAGGTACCGGCGCCCCAAACACGTGGCACCTAAATCCAGCCGGCGTCGAGCGCTCAAAATCGAAGTTGACGAGCGTGTCGATATGATCGAGCTCTTCTCGCGGAATACCAAGCGAAACCAGATAGTCGGTAACGATCCCAACCGCCGTTGAAGCCCTCAGCCCCTTGGCATCTAGCCCCAATTTGGGCAGGTCCGCAGTCGGCTCCGCCTCGTTAGCAAGCGAGTCCTCATCGTATAGGCTGCTTGCTCGCGAGAGCGGCTCGGACGGGCGCGCCACGTTGTGGTACAGCCAGGCAGTCTTAGGGGACAGGACGATCGGCAGGTCCATGAGCCCTCCAATGGAGTCGGATAACCAACCTTATTCCCCTGCCCACGGGTCCGCACACCTTCGTGCGCAAGAAAGCGATTCCACCCGATCGAGTGGCAGAAAAACCATCACAACATTCGATGCTTTTCCCGATTTTGGCAAAAAGCGTCGAATGTTGTGATGGTTTGAGACGAGGTGAGGAACACGGAGGGGTCAAAGCATCGTGCTCGAACGGGTTAATCCAACTCTTTTAAGCCATGCGCCAGCTGCCAGTACTCGCCGTGCTGGGCGAGCAACTCTTCGTGCGTGCCGCGCTCGATGATGCGGCCGTGTTCGAGGACCATGATGGCGTCGGCGTCGCGGACGGTGGACAGGCGGTGCGCAATCATAAACGTGGTGCGTCCGCGCATGATGCGGTCCATACCGCGCTCGATGAGCTTTTCGGTACGCGTGTCAATGGAGCTCGTGGCCTCGTCCAGGATGAGCACCGGCGGGTCGGCAACGGCCACGCGCGCGATGGCGAGCAGCTGACGCTGGCCCTGCGACAGGTTGGCGCCATCGGCGGTCACGAGCGTGTCATAGCCCTGAGGCAGGCGGCGGATAAACGAGTCGGCGCAGGCTGCCTCAGCAGCGGCGCGCACCTCCTCGTCGGTCGCGTCGAGCTTGCCAAAGCGGATGTTCTGCGCAATGGTGCCGCTAAACAGGTGCGTGTCCTGCAGCACAATGCCGAGCGATCCGCGCAGGCTGGCCTTGGCAATGTGCTTGACGTCGATGCCGTCGTACGTGATCTCGCCGTCATCGACCTCGTAGAAGCGGTTGATGAGGTTGGTGATGGTCGTCTTTCCGGCGCCCGTCGAGCCCACAAACGCGATCTTTTGCCCCGGCTTGGCAAACAGGTTGAGATCCGTGAGCACACGGGTGCCCGGCACGTAGGAAAAGTCCACGGCGTGGAAGCGCACGTCGCCGGCAAGCGGAACCAAGCCGCACGTGAGCTCGGTGCCGTCGGCAGCCACCGCGCGGCCCGACTCATCAACGGCTGCCACGTCATGCAGATGCCCGTAGACGCCCACGCCCTGGCCCTCGGGAATCTTCCACGCCCACGCGGCGTCGCCCGTCTGCACCAGCTCCACGCAGCCCTCGTCCACCTCGGGCTTAAGGTCCATAGCCGCAAACAGGCGCTCGGCACCGGCCAACGCGTTGAGCAAGAAGTTGCCGAGCTGCGTAAACTGGTTGATGGGCATGGCGGCTTGGCGCACAAAGACCAGGTAGCTTGCAAGCGCGCCCACGTCGGCCAGGCCGTTGATGCAGAGCATGCCGCCCGCCACGGCGACGATGGCATAGTTGACGTAGCCAATCACGACGGTCATGGGCACCATGGAGTTGGCATAGCTCACGGCGGCGGTGCCGGTGCGGCGAAGCTCATCGTTGCGGCAGGTGAAGCCGGCGACATTCGCTGCCTCGCGATTAAAGACCTTGATGACCTTTTGGCCCGAGACCATCTCTTCGATATATCCGTCCAGGTCGCCAAGCGATGCCTGCTGGGCGGCAAAGAAACGCTTAGAGCGCGCACCCGAGTAGCGCGCATACAGCACAATGGCCGCATCGCACACGAGCGTGATAATCGTGAGCTGCCAGTTAAGGATGATGAGCATGGCCGTGGTGCCCACAACCTGAATGGCGGCCTGAATCACGTTGGCAAAGCTGTTGTTGAGCGCCTCGGAGACAGTGTCGACGTCGTTGGTGAAAAAGCTCATGATGTCGCCCGAGCGCGTGCTGTCAAAATAACTGAGCGGCAGCGTCTGGATGTGCGCGAACAGATCGCGGCGAATATCGGACACCACGCGTTGGGCCGCGCGCACCATAATCTGAGAGTAGCCCAGGGCCGAGAGTACGCCCGCGGCGTAGATGATCGCCGTCAGGATGACCTGCTTGGTAAGCAGTTCCTCCCCGCCCGTGGCCAAACCGTTAACGATGGGACGCACCATGTAGGTGCCGACGAGGCTCGCGATGGCGGCGACGGAGGCGAGCACGCCCACCGCGAGCAACGAGAACTTGGCATGCCCCATGTAGGAGAGCAAGCGGCGCACAGTGCGCTTGAGGTCGGCCGGGCGTGCTTGGGCTGCGGTCTTAGGCATGGCACTCACCCCCTTCCAAGGGTGATCTGCTGGGGACGGAGGAGAACGGATCATTCGCGCAGCCATCGTCGCAGCCGTCGCCGGCGTCCGCGTTCCCCGCAAACTCCATCTGCGAGGCGTAAATCTCCTGGTAGATGTTGTCGCTCGCCAGCAGTTCCTCGTGCGTGCCCACGCCGTGGACACGACCGTCGTCCAACACCACAATGCGATCGGCATCCATGACGCTCGCGATACGCTGGGCGATGATGAGCACGGTCGTATCGGGAATCCGAGCGATGTGCTCGCGAATCTTAGCGTCGGTCGCCATATCGACCGCGCTGGTGGAGTCATCAAAAATGAGCACGCGCGGGTGCTTGAGCAGCGTGCGCGCGATGCACAGGCGTTGCTTCTGGCCACCCGAAACACCGGCGCCACCTTGACCCAACTCGCCGTCCAGCCCGCCGATGCGATCAAGGAACTCGTCCACGCACGCTGCGCGGCAAGCCGCGAGGAGCTCATCGTCCGACGCCTGCGGATTGCCCCACTGCAGGTTCTCGCGCACGGTGCCCGTGAACAACACGTTCTTTTGCAGCACAATGCCCACGGCGTCGCGCAAGGCGACCAGGTCATAGTCGCGCACGTCGTGTCCGCCCACAAGTACGACGCCCTCGGTGGCGTCGTACAGGCGCGCAATCAGCTGCACAAGCGAGCTCTTGCCCGAGCCCGTGCCGCCGAGCACGCCCACCGTGGAGCCCGGCTCGATGCGAAGGTCGATATGCTCGAGCACGTCCTCGGCAGCATCCGCGCGGTACTTAAACGACACGTCGCGAAACTCGACACTCCCGTCGGCCACCTCGGATACAGCCGCATCGGCAGCGGGCGCCTGGATAAGCGACCGCTCGTCAATCACCCGCGAGATGCGCTCTACACTGGTAAGCGCGCGTGTGAGCAGCAAAAACACGCTGGAGATCATCATGAGTGAGTTCATGATTAGCAGCACGTAGCTCATAAAGCCCGTGAGCGAGCCTACGCCCAGCTCGCCGGCAAGGATCATGCGGCCGCCGATCCACAGGATGGAAAGCGCGGCAACGTACATCGACAGTTGAAACACCGGCAGGTTGAGCACAGCGTTGCCAAAGGTCTTTGTGGCGGTGTGCGCAAGCTCGGTATTGACGGCGTCGAACTTGGCCTCCTCGTGCTCGGCGCGCACGTAGGCCTTGACGGCACGCACGGCGGTGAGGTCTTCCTGCACCACGCCGTTGAGGTGGTCCATCGAAGTCTGGAGCTGGCGGTAGAGCGGACTCACACGCCAGGTGATAACGCCGAGCACGATCGCCAGCACGGGCAGGATGATCGCAAAGACCGTGGCGAGCGGGCGCGACAGTATCAGCGCATAGATAAGGCCGACGATGAGGGTCATGGGGCCGCGCACCATGGGGCGAAAGCCGTTGCCGACGGCGTTTTGGATAACGGTGATATCGGTGGTCATGCGCGTGACGAGCGAGCTGGCGTCGTAATTGTCCAAGTTGCCAAAGGCGAGCGTCTGGATCTTGCGATACTCGGCCTCGCGCAGGTTAGCGCCCAGGCCCGAAGCCACACGGGCGGACGTGCGGGCGTACCCCAGTCCCAGTACCAGCGACAACGCGGCGCACACCAACATGTACGCGCCCTGCAGCAGCATATAGCTCAGATCGCCGGCGGGAACGCCCACGTCGATGATGTTGGCCATGATGACCGGGATAAACAACTCGAGCGCCGTCTCGGCCGAGACAAAAAACACGCCGAGTATGGCATCGCGACGGTATGCCCCCAAGTAAGAAAACAGGATCTTGAGATTGCGCACGGAGCTTCATCTCCCATCAAACGTTGTTCCCAAACGGACGTATTATTGCGCGACCTGCGGCAGTGTCAAGTATTACGAAATTGATTTCTGCAAGGTAAACACCCATGTTGAGCATGAGCCGTGTTTGCATGTATTCAAATAGAAATGAATGCGCGCGCCACTTTTTTGCCCCAGCCTCAGCAATAATCTTGACTCTACAATCGTTATAGGGTTTTCACTACACTGGTACGTAAACAAACCCAGCCAGAAAGCCCCGCCCATGGAACACGACCTCACACGCGGCAATGTCCTTAAGACCATCGCGGTCTTTGCCCTGCCTTATATGCTCTCGTACTTTTTGCAGATGCTCTACGGCATGGCCGACCTGTACATGATGGGGCAGTTTAGCGGCGCCGCCGGCATCACCGCCGTGGCAAATGGCGCTCAGACGCTCTATATGATTACCGTGGCGCTCGTGGGACTGGCCATGGGAACCACGGTGGTCGTCGGCCACGCCGTGGGCTCACGCCGCTTCGACCGCGCCGAGACCGCCATCGGCAACACCATCACGCTCTTTATGGGTGTCTCGGTGGCGCTGGCCGCTGTCCTGCTCGCACTGTGCCCGCAGATCGTGGCGCTCATTGGCACGCCGGCCGAGGCGGTCGAAGGAACCGCCGCCTACCTGCGCATCTGCTTTGTCGGCATTCCGTTTATCGCCGCGTACAACATTCTCTCGGCCATCTTTCGCGGGCTGGGCGATTCGCGCTCGCCTATGTACGTGATCGGCGTGGCGTGCATCATCAACATCGCGCTCGACTTTCTGTTTATCGGCCACATGGGACTCGGCCCCGTGGGCGCAGCGCTCGGCACGGTAACCGCCCAGACGGCCAGCGTTGCCCTCGCGCTCGTGTGGCTCAAGAGTCGCCGCACGAACATCCACGTTAAGCGCAGCGACCTGCGCCCCCAGCCCGAGGTGCTCGGCAGCATTCTTAAGATCGGCGTGCCCGTGGCCGTGCAGGACGGCTGCATCCAGGTGGCGTTTATGTTTATCACCGTCATCGCCAACCACCGAGGGCTCGTCGACGCCGCCGCCGTGGGCCTGGTCGAGAAGATGATCAGCTTTTTGTTCATTGTGCCGAGCTCCATGGGTGCCACCGTCAGCGCGCTCACGGCGCAAAATGCCGGCGCGGGCAAGGGCGACCGCGCGCGTCAGGTGCTCAAGGACGCCATGACGATCTCGGTAGTGTACGGCTGCCTGATCACGGTGCTGATGTGGCTGGTGGCGCCGGCGTTTATCGGCTTTTTTGCCAAGGACCCCGCGGTGGTCGCGGCCGGTACCGGCTATATGCACAGTTATATTTTCGATGCAATCTTTGCCGGCATCCACATTTGCTTTAGCGGCTTTTTCGCTGCGTATGGCAAGAGCTACATCGGCTTTGCGCACAACGTGCTGGCCGTGGCGCTCATTCGCGTGCCGGGCGCGTGGCTGCTGTCGAACGCCTATTCCAACACGCTGTTTCCCATGGGCATCGCTTCGCCGTGCGGATCGATTTTGTCGGCAGTCATCTGTGTTGTCGCGTTTACCGTGCTCAACCGGCGCGGGGCTTTTGACAAGTTGGCAGCATAGCGGGGCGACGCGAGTCTGGCGCCCCTCCCCTGCTTTTTACCGAAAGGAACGGTCCTGTGACCGACATGCCAAGTGAACATACTGAGGGCCTGCTCCGCATTGGCGAGGTGGCACGCCTGTTTAACCTGAGCGTGGGTACGCTACGTCATTACGAGCAGATGGGCTTGCTGGACCCGGCGCGCATCGATCCGGCGAGTGGGTACCGCTACTACGGATCGCGGCAGCTTTCCACCCTCAACACCATCAGCCACCTGCGCGTTCTTGACTTGCCGCTCGCACAAATCCGTAAGTTTGTGACCACGCGCGATGTGGACCTCATGCAGCGACAGCTGGCTCAGCAGCAGGAGCTCATCGAACGCAAGCGCCGCGAGCTCGAACGCGTGTCGCGCAAGATCGATAACCGGCTTGCCCTGCTGCACAATGCCTTGAACACCGAACTCGATACCATTTGCACAATCGATGCGCCCGAGCTTCGCTGCGCCGTGTTGCGCGAACGCGTCAACCCTACCGACGCCTATGCGCTGGAGTGGCAGATTCGTCAGCTGCAGAAAGGCCAGCACGAGACCTTTGTCTTTCTGGGCAACTTAGGCGTCGGGATTAGCGCCGAGCGCCTGGCCGCCGGCGACTTTGACGGCTACGACGAGGTCTTTCTGCTGCTCGACGATACCGATGAATACCTGGGCGATGTCGAGGTGCGGCCCGCCACGCGCTGCCTGACCATTAGCTTTCGTGGCACGCACGGGCAAGCGGACCCGCGCTACGAGCAGCTGCTCGGCTATATGCGCGAACATAACCTGACACCCGCCGGTCCCTCGCGCGAAATCGCCCTCATCGACGACATCATCAGCGACGACCCGGCGACCTACGTGACGCAGATCACGGTGCCCGTTGCCCCAGCAAAGTAAGAAACGCCCGGAAGGCATCGTGCTTCCGGGCGGTTCTTTCTAATCATCATCCAGCAACTCGAATCGATTTCTAGATATCACCAATGCGGCATAATCTTGGCTTTGGTGAAAAACATGGGCAATCACAACGTCCTCGTTATCGTAGTAATAAAGCATTACATAAGAATTAACGAGGCAAGCATGGTAACCAAGCACTGCAAGCTCGGGTAACTTCGATAAGCCGTAGTCAACTACACCACTTTGAAGAAGCTGGAGCTGACTACGGTATTTATCAAGAAAGTGCCGGGCGGTAAAAATACCATGCCCCATTAGATAATCAACGATATCGTCAACTTCTTGTTCAGCTGTAGGCAGAATCTTGACGTTATAGGCCATATTTTGCCTCAAGGTCATCGAGAGCCTCAAAGGCATCACGCGCCGTGCCAGCAGCACGCTCCCGCTCGGCCACAGCTATACGAGCCATCAGACGAGCCTTAGCCTGTTCCTGAACCATGAGGTCGTAGTCCTCGGATCGAAGTACAACAAATTTGCTATAACCGTTTTTTGTAACAGTCACTGGACCAGTAGTAGTTTCAACGAGCTCCGAGAATTTCGTGGTGTCCCGCATATCTTTAATTGGAACGCAAACGGGCATGTTCAACTCCAATCATAATTATGTACATAATTATGAAGTATAGCTCAACTAACGAGCATCAGCTACAGGAGAACCGCCATGTCGAGGACAGTCCCCGATATGGCGGTTTTACTCCTCCGGAATCGGAAACGCACGGATGAACTCTGCAGGCGAGAAGGTCTTGATGGTCGAGCGCACAAAAGCGGCGCGGTCACGCGTGATGATAAAGTCCACGCCGGCACGCTCGGCCATCGCACGGATACAGCCGTCCTCAAAGTCCGGCTCATCGGAATAGGCGGAGGCAAAACAAGCCTCTAGGTCGAGAGACTCTACCGAGTAGCTCTTAAGGCAGTCGCGCACTACCTCGCGCCCGCGCGCCTCGCCGGCCTGTTTGGTAAGAATGTAGTACGCGTCCTTGAGAGAGCAGGCCGAAACAACGCCTTCGATAAGCCCCACGTCGACGAGCCCCTTGATCGTTTGCGCCGCTGCGTGCTCCGGCCGGCCCGGAAGCACGCAATCGAGCAGAAAATTGGTATCGAGAAATGCCCTCATAGGTAGCGCTCCCTCGCGACGCGCTTTTCATCTTCAACCGTCATCGTATCGAGCGGCGTTCCTTTTGGCATGTTAGCCACGATATCGAGATACTCCTGGTAGTCCTCATCCTCCGCAAGCATCTCGCGGATCTCCTTCCAGGTGATCTTGGGATGCCACATCGTACCCACGTCACGCTTGGGCTTGTCCGAGCCGCGCGTCGGCTTTGCGCCCCCGCGCTCCTGGGCAGCGTCATATTCCACTGCAACCGGGCCTTGATAGTCGAGCGGTACGATCTTGAACAACGGCTTGCTCCGCTTGAAGACCACAACCTCCTCGCCCTCATTGGCAACCTTTTCGGCCACCTGCGTAAGGTTTTGGCGCAGTTCCGAAAACGCGACGGTAACCATAACTGCTCCTCTCAACATATATCTTCACTGCTAAGTATACACGTTAATGTTAATGTTAATGTTAAAGTGTATAAAACTCATCACAATGAGGCAGCCCCATTGTGAGACCTCACTGCGGGGCCCCTTTGCTTTGTATGAATCTTCTATCGCCCCGGGACGGCACCGGTCCACAGGGTCACCCTCAGCAACCTACATGACGCAGATCATGCTGCCCGCCACCACGCCCAAATAAAAACCTCCCGGAAAGTATCAACCTTTCCGGGAGGTTTTCTAATTTGATTATCGATGTCCTAAGCCTGGGGCACCTCACCGGTAGCGAGGATCTGCTCGAGCGCGTCCTCGTCCAGCACGGGCACACCCAGCTGCTCGGCCTTGGTGAGCTTGGAGCCCGCTTTGGGGCCGGCGACCAGATAGTTCGTCTTCTTCGACACGCTGCCCGAAACCTTGGCGCCGAGCACCTTGAGCGCCGCGCCCGCCTCGTCGCGCGTGCGGTTGACGAGCGTGCCGGTGAGCACGAAGGTCAGACCCGCAAGCGGCTGTGCGTCGGCGAGCTCGCCCGCCACGCCAGCTTCGGCCGCGGCTTGCGCATGAGCGGCGCCCAAGTCGACCTCGAGCGAAAGGCCCGCTTGGCGCAGACGTTCCAGCACGGCAAGGTTCTCGGGCACGGCCAGGAACTGCTTGACGCTCGCCGCAATCTTGGGACCGATGCCCTCGCACTCGGCGATATCCTCTTCGCTCGCCAAGATGAGCTTGTCAATCGACAGGAATCGCTCGGCGATAACCTCGCCCACACTCTTGCCCACATGGCGGATGCCCAGGGCAAACAGCACGCGACCGAGCGGCTGGCTCTTGGACTTGTTGAGCTCGGCGATGATTTTCTCGGCCGTCTTGAGGCCCACCGGAATGGGGTCGCCCTTCTTGACGCCCTTTTTGCTGTTGGAGCTGGCGTACACGCGGCCCGTGTCCAGGCCGGCGATGTCGTCGACCGTGAGCTGGTAGAAGTCCGCGACATCATGGATCAGACCGGCGGCGATCATCTTGTCGACGATCTCGTCGCCCAGGCCGTCGACGTCCATGCAGCCGCGACTCACCCAGTGGAGCAAGCGCTCCTTGAGCTGCGCGGGGCAGTCGATGGACACGCAGCGGTAGGCCACCTCGCCATCCTCGTGAACCACGGGGCTGCCGCACACGGGGCAGACCTCGGGCATGTGCCAGTCGACCGAATCGGCCGGGCGCTTGTCGAGCACCGGGCCCACAACCTCGGGAATCACGTCGCCCGCCTTGTGCACGATGATGGTGTCGCCCTCGCGCACGTTTTTGCGGCGGATCTCGTCGATGTTGTGCAGCGTGGCGCGCGCGATAGTGGAGCCGGCAACCGTCACCGGGTCGAACTCGGCGACCGGCGTGAGCACACCGGTGCGGCCCACCTGGATGCGAATCTCGCGCAGGACGGTCTGCTTTTCCTCGGGCGGGAACTTAAAGGCAATAGCCCAGCGCGGTGCGCGAGCGGTAAAGCCCAGGTCGAGCTGCTGCTGGAAGCTGTCGACCTTTACGACCACACCGTCGATGTCGTAATCCAGGTCACCGCGGTGCTCGAGCGCCTGGGCACAGAACTCGTGGACCTCGGCCGGCGTGGCGCAGCGTGCCACGTTGGGGTTGACGCTAAAGCCGGCGCTACGCAGCCAGTCCAGAAACTCGCGCTGGCTGTGGACGTGCAGCGGATCAGTATCGGCGATGGCGTAGATAAAGGTGGCCAGATCGCGGCGCGCCGTGATCTTGGGGTCCTTTTGGCGCAGGCTGCCGGCGGCGGCGTTGCGCGGGTTGGCGAAGGGGTCGCGGCCCTCGGCATCGGCCTCTTCATTCAGACGAACAAAGCTGCCCTTAGGCATATAGACCTCGCCGCGCACTTCGATAGTACGCTCGCGGTCGGCGCCCATATGAGCGAGCGCCGGCTCGGACAGGTGCATGGGCACATCCTTGATGGTACGCACGTTGAGCGACACGTCCTCGCCCGTGGTGCCGTCGCCGCGCGTGGCGGCGCGTACGAAGGTGCCGTTTTGGTAGGTAAGGGCCACGCCCAGGCCGTCGATCTTGAGCTCGCAGGTATAGGTGACGCTACCGGCACCGAGCGCATCCTCGGTACGCTGGAGCCACGCGTCGAGTTCGTCCAGGTCCATGGCATCGTCCATGGAATACATGCGTGCCATGTGCGTTACCGGCGTAAACTGCTCGCTCACGTATCCGCCCACACGCTGGGTATAGCTGTCGGGCGTTACCAAATCGGGGTAGGTCGCCTCAATTTCCTGCAGCTCAACGAGCATTTTGTCAAAGGCGGCGTCCGTGATCTCGGGCGCGTCGAGCATGTAGTAGCGGTACGCGTGGTAATCGAGCTCGTGGCGCAGCTCGGCTGCACGCGCTGCCGCCTGGGCACGGGCGTTGGTCGGTGCGGCGGCATCCGCGCTCGCGGGCGTTGCGGTATCGATGTCCACACCGTCACCAAACAGGCTCGATTGCTCCATAGCGGCACTCCTTCGCTCGATTTCAAACGGATACAAGAGTACCACCGGTCACCATGGCGCCGAATAACCCTTTCGAACCGCACCGAATCGGCAGCCGCTAGACCGGGGCGGATCGCGCGATCAAACCATGCCCTTGCCGTTTCTAAATGATCCGTTTTCCTCCGTCCCCAACGGATCAATAAGAAAAGAGGGTCTGTCCTGCGTTGGCGGGACAGCCCCTCTGGCTTCGATATGTGCGATACGGTTCGTTAGAAACCCTGGCCGTAGCCTTGACCCTGGCCCTGGCCCTGCTGGCCCAGCAGCTCCTCCAAGTACTGGCGCAGCTGCTCATCGGTAATACCGCCGTTGCCAGTGTCGGTTGCGCTGTCGTTCTGCTGCTGGTTCTGCAGTTCCTCGTCGGAGCCCAGCTCGACGGTGACCTTCTTCTCTTCCTTGCCGCGCATGAGCGTGATCTCGACCTTCTCGCCCACCTCGTGGCTGCGCAGCGCGATGATCAGGCCATCGGCGCTCGAAATCTCATCGTCGCCCAGCTTGGTGATGACGTCGCCCTCCTGAATGCCGGCCTTGGCGGCGGGACCGTCCTCGACGACGCTTGCCACGTACGCGCCGCTATCGGTGCTCAGCTTGTTGGTGCGGGCGTTGAGCGCATTGACGCTCGAAAGCGTAGCGCCCATGTACGGATGCACCGGCGTCTTGCCGTCGATGATCTGGTCGGCAATGTTCTTGGCGTAGTTAACCGGAATGGCAAAGCCCACGCCCGAGCTGGAGCCCGAGTAGCTCTCGATAAGCGAGTTGATACCCACAAGCTCGCCATTGTCGTTGACGAGCGCGCCGCCGGAGTTGCCCGGGTTGATGGCGGCATCGGTCTGGATCATGTTGGCATAGATGGTGTTACCGCTGGTAGAGCTCATGGCCGTGGAGCGATACAGCGCCGACACAATGCCCGTGGAGACAGACTGCTCGTTGCCGAACGGCGAGCCGATCGCCATGACCCACTCGCCAACGTTGAGCTTGGAGGAGTCGCCGATCTCGATCGGCGTGAGCTTGGAGGCATCGGCATCCTTGAGCTTAATGACGGCGAGGTCGCTCGAGGCATCGTTGCCCACGAACTCGGCCTCGTACGTGGTGCCGTCATCCATGGTCACCACGTACTGGTCATAGCCATCGACCACGTGGTTGTTGGTGAGGATGTGGCCCTCGGTATCGAGCACCACGCCCGAACCGACGCTGCCCGAGCTATCCGACTCGTCGGCAGACTGCGAAAGCGAGCCATTCTGGCTGCCGCTCGAAGTGGCGGTAATGGAAACGACGGAGGGCAGGGCCTTGGCAGAAACGGCCTCGGCCAACGTGGTGTCCTCGGAATCAATCGTAATCTTTTGCGTCGATGAGCCCGAAGCGCCCGCCGTCACGGCGTTCTTGCCGCCGCCAATGTTGAGCGTGCCGCTCATGATAAGCGCGATGACCAGCAGGGCGCCGCAGGCACAGCCGGCGAGTGCCGTAATAAAGATCGGCAGCTTTTTGGTCTTGGTCTTGACCACCGTGTGCTTGTTCACGACCTGCGCACCGCCCAGCGGCTTTCCGGTCTGTGTGTCGTAGGCCTGCACGTAAGGAATGTTGTTGTCATCGGCAGGCGTCGATTCCACCTGCACACGCGGCTGCTGTTGGGTCTCGCCGGCGTTGCCCGCATCCTGGGGACGCTGGGAATCGTACTCGCTCATAGCTGCGATCCTTTCGTCAAATAACCAAAGGCCCGCCAAACATGTGGCGGGCCATCATTGTTCACGTTGAGTTGTACCCCAATATGCGGGCGTACGTGTACGAGAACGCAATCTTTTAGGAAGGCTTAAGTTCTGCTGCAAACTCGAAAGGAACCCGCGCCTGCGTCAAAACCACCACAAAGGTGCCTGTCCCCTTTTTGGTGGAAATCTAGTCCTTAAACAGATAGCCCACGCCGCGGACGGTGGTGATGTGTGCCGCGATCTGCGGGCCCACCTTGGAGCGGATGCGTCGAATGTGTACGTCGACGGTGCGCGTGCCGCCGCAGTACTCAAAGCCCCACACGCGGTGCAGCAGCACCTCGCGGCTGTAGGCGCGGTTGGGGTGCGTGGCCAAAAAGCTCAGCAGCGAGTACTCCATCAGCGTCAGGTCGATGGGCTCGTTATCGAGCGTCACCTGGTAGGTAGCCAGGTTGATCTCGAGGTTATCGATGTTGAGCACATCGTCGGCGGTGACGGTCTCCTCCTCGCCCATCAGACGCTGCGCGCGAGCCTTGAGCTCGTTGGGCGTCGCCGTAGGGCATACAAAGTCGGCATGCGCGTGATTGGGCAGGCGCAAGGTGCCGAGTGCCTCGTCGTCGACAATCACCAGCATGGGGACACCGCCGCGATCGTCAAGCCACTTGGCAATCTGATCGATGCGGTCGCTGCGGATGCCATCGGAATCGAGAATCAGCAGGTCAAAGTCGTGCGCCGCAGTTGGCGAATCGGGGGTTGCCAGGCTCACCTCGACACCCAGGGTAGTCGTCAAGCTGCGGGCAAACTCGTGGAAGCGCGTCGTGCGCGCCATGAACAGGGCACTCTTTTCGGACATATCGGCCTCCAAAGAAATGAGCTCAATCGTACTGGAACAAGCCAGCGCGATTAGGAGTTCGCCAGGTAGTGCTTGATCTCCCACTCGGTGATCGTAGACTCAAACTTATGCCACTCGTCGCGCTTCTTTTTGAGGAAGAAACTGTGGATGTGCTCGCCGAGGGCATCCTTCATAAACTGCGAGTCCTCAAACACGTCGAGCGCCTCTTTGAGCGAGCGCGGCAGCGGCGTGTAGCCGGCCTCGACCATCTGACGGTCGGTAAGCTTGAGCGTCTCGGCCGTGGCCTCGGGCGGGAGCTCCAGCTTGCGCTCGATGCCATCCAGACCAGCCGCCAGCGTAACGGCGTTGACCAGGTACGGATTGGCCATGGGATCGGGACTGCGCAGCTCGATGCGCGTGGACAGCTGCTTGCCGGGCTTGTAGACCGGAATGCGGACCATGCTCGCGCGGTTGCGCAGGCCCCACGTGGCGTACTGCGGCACGGAGTCGCCACCCGTGGTGATGCGCTTGTACGAGTTGACCGTGGGGTTGGTGATGGCGCTGATCTCGCGCGCGTGCGCCAAGATGCCGGCCATGTAGTGCTTGGCGATATCGGAGAGGTGGTACTTCTCGTCGTCCTCGCCCCAAAAGACGTTGTTGCCGTCATGGTCGAACAGCGACTGGCACAGGAACATGGCACTGCCGTCCTCGCCCGCCAACGGCTTGGGCATAAAGGAGGCGTGGCAACCGCTCTCGTAGGCCTGCTGCTTAATGATGAGTTTGGCCGTGGTGATGGCGTCGGACATGCTCAGGGCCTCGGCGTGACGCAGGCTCATGCCATGCTGTGAGCGGCCGGCGGCGTGGAAGGTGTACTCCACGGGCACGGACATCTTCTCGAGCGTGAGAACCGTGTTGCGACGCAGGTCGCGGGCGGCATCGCTCACCGAAAGATCGAAGTAGCCCACGTTGTCGAGCGGCTCGGGGGTGTGCTCGTCGGGGAAGTAGTAATACTCCAGCTCGGCACCCACGTTGAGCAGATAGCCAGCCTTCTCGGCCTTGCGGAACATGCGGCGCAGGGCATCGCGCGGGTCGCCGGCAAATGGCTTGCGATCGGGAGTGCACACGTCGCAGAACACGCGGGCGACGCCGTTGTGGCTCGGGCGCCACGGCAGGATCTGGAAGGTCGAAGCGTCTGGGAACGCCAGCATGTCGGCTTCCTCGGGCGTGGCAAAACCCTCGATGGCGGAGCCGTCAAAGCCAATACCCTCCTCAAAAGCGACCTCGAGGTCCTCGGGGCTAATGGCAAAGTTCTTGAGGCGGCCGAGAATGTCGACAAACCACAGACGCACAAAGCGGATGTCACGCTGCTCTACGGAGCGGAGTACGTAATCGATGTTCTGCTGGTTCATGTCGCTCCCCTTTCTTTCGGGCGGGTTTCGACTGGTCTATATCGCAGATACTATCGCAGAAAAATGTTTCCGCAGGGTTAAAGCGTATCAAGCGCTCAAAAAACGTGCGCGAACAGGCAGTTGCGAACGAGTGGCTAGCGTTCAGATTCGGAGACAATTTGTCTACAAGCTCGTTCCAGCGTAGGGAACTCCATCGTCACCGCATCCCATACAACCGAGCGGTCGACATTGCCGTAATCATGCGCAAGATAATTTCTCATGCCGATAATTCCACGCCATTCGATTTCGGGATGAAGCCGCTGCGAGCGTTCCGACAACTTACCCGCTTCTTCCGTCACCCTAAGCGCACACATCAAAAGGGAGTCCGCCAACGCCCTCGTCCGCACGTCATTCGCATGCAGAAACTGGTCCTCGGTGATATCAAAAGCCCTGATGCGCTCGTTCGTTTCAGAGATGGCTTCCAAAACCTCTTGAGCGCGAAGGCCGTCTGACTTACGCGCGATCATAAAGGATCACTCCTTCGCGCTCGATTACCGCGGCAAGATCGTCATCAAGATGATCACTCGAGACGAGGTCGACCTGCCTCCCGGTTTCTTTGCGCACCGCCTCACCAAACGCCGACAACGCGAAAAGGCCAAAGCCCTGATCGCGATCGACTTCGAGACGCAAGTCAATGTCACTATCGGCACGCGCCTCGCCACGAGCATACGAGCCAAAAAGAATCACGGTTTTGATGGCGGGAATCGAGCTGGCCGCCTCGCGGACGGCGGACTCAATCTGAGCAATATCCAAAATGTCTGCGGCGACGTTTTCGCTCGCAGAGTTTTTACCAAGTGAAGGAACAAACGGCAGCGAGCGCTCGCGCAGCATCTGCCTCATAAACATATTGACCGCTACAGACGAAGTCATGCCGAGTTCTTCGCACAGCTCGGCAAATGAATCTTTAATTGACGAGTCCACTCGTACACTCAGTACAGACGCAGCCATGGATACCTCCTGTATGACATTGTCTATATATTATCACACAAACTAGCGCGAGGTCGAAGCGCGGTGTTCGATGTGGCCGGGGATCTCGATGCGCTTGGGGGCGAGCTTTGCGGCATCGCCCACCGTAGTGGTAACGACGTCGATGCGCTCGGACAGGCGCTCGACTACGCGCTCGGCAATGGTAAGGGTGTCTTGCGCGGCCGTGGTGACGCCGCCAAAGAGCACGTGGTTCCAGGGATAGTCGTCAAACGTCGCGATCTTGAGGCCAGCCGGCAACGAGGGTCCCAACTGTGCCAGTGCCTCGGTCAGACGCAGAAAGACCAGGCCGTTGACGGCAATGAGGCCGAGCTTTTTACCCGCATAGCCGCGGATGGTCTCGTCCAGGCGACTGACACCCGTGGCGCCACCATCGGCCAGGGTGACGACCTCACCCGCAAGGCCGCGTCGCGAAAGCTCGTCGACAAAGGCCTCGGCACGCTCGCGACGCACAGGGCTGTCGTCGCTTGCCTCGGTGAGCAGGCACAGGCGCTCGCTGCCCGCGACAGCCAAGGCGTCTACCAGGCCGGCGACCAGCTCACGGTTGTTGGAGGTCACCAGATCGACACCGCCGGCGGCAATATCGCGGTCGAGCAGCACGACGGGCAGGCGTCCCGCAGCCGCGGCGATCGCCTCGTCATTGCCGCCGCAGGTGTTGACGACCAGGCCGTCCACGCCGGCATCGATAAGTCTGGTGAGCGACTCTGCTTCCTTGGCGGAATCATTGCCGCTAATGGCAGTCATAAGCGAGCAGCCGCGCGCGGCGGCACTGGCGGAAAGGCCCTCGAGCATAGCGCTGGAGAACGGGTTGGCGATGTCGGCCAGGATCACACCGATGAGGTTGGTACGCGAGCTGCGCAGATTGCGCGCGGCGGCACGTGGACGATAGCCGGTGCGCTCGATAACTGCCGCGATGCGAGCACGGGTTTCCTCGGTCATCTGCCCGGGGCGGTTGTTGAGATAGCGCGAGACCGTGGCCGGGCTCACGCCCGCCTCGGCGGCAATGTCCTTGATTCTCATCTGCGCCATAGCGCACCCCGTTTCCCAATTGTCGGCAGTCTGGGCCATTTTAGGCATTTTTTTAAAAATCTCGCTTGCAAAACGTTGTAGATGAGTATACTACAACTCGAAACGAAACCGATTTCGTAAACCGATTTCGGCAAGCGTTGGCACGGAGGTGCAAAGATGTACCCTACCGTCTTGGCACCTCCGTGCCAACGCCATATCAAAGGTGTACGCACGAGTAAGAAGGAGCTGCGCGACCATGGGTAAAACGGTTCTTACCTTCGGCGAGATCATGATGAGGCTCTCGCCCAAAGATCACCTGCGTATTGAGCAGGCCACCGAGTTCGACGTCCGCTACGGCGGCGCCGAGGCCAACACCGCGCTTTCCCTGGCCTACCAGGGCGACAAGGCCGCCTACGTTTCCGTCGTCCCGGCCAACCGCCTGGGCGAGTGCGCTCTGCGCTCGCTGAAGATCTACGACGTCGACACCACGCGCGTCGTGCGTCAGGGCGACCGTCTTGGCTCCTATGTATTTGAGGTCGGCGCCTCGCAGCGCGGCAACGGTTGCGTCTACGACCGCAAGTACTCGGCCATTAACTTGGCCAAGCGCGACGTCTTTGACTGGGACGAGATCCTCAAGGGCATCGATGTCTTCTATTTCTCCGGCGTGACCCCCGCCGTCTCCGATGAGATGGCCGCCGCCTGCAAGGATGCGCTCGCCGCCTGCCGCGCCAAGGGCATCACCACCGTGTGTGACGTGAACTATCGCGGCAAGATGTGGTCGCCCGAGAAGTCGCAGGCCACCATGAGGAAACTCCTGCCGCTCGTCGACATCTGCATCGCCAACGACGAGGATGCGCCTGCTGGCCTCGGTATGACCTGCGTCTCTGGCTCCCTTGCCCACGGCATCGAGGAGCGCGACACCTATGTCGAGATGGCCCGTCAGATCTGCGCCGAGTACGGCTGCAAGAAGGTCGCCTCGGTCGTCCGCAACATCTCCTGCGTCGAGCGCTCCATCTGGATGGGCATGCTCTTTGAGGCCGAGAGCGGCGAGCACTGGTTCTCCCCGGCTCACGACGTGCACGTACTCGAGGGCGTTGCCGCCGGCGACGCTTTCAACGCCGGCCTCGTCCATGCCCTCATCAACGACTTTGACCCGCAGGACGCTGTCAACTACGCGATTGCAGCCTCGATCCTCAAGCTCACTATCAAGGGCGATTCCAACTTGGTGACCGCAGACGAGATCGCAGCCGCGGCATCCGCCGCCGACGGTGGCACCCGCGTCGCCCGTTAATTCGTTCCCCATTCCGCGGGCCGCAGCTTTCCAATCCCATACCCCTGCGGCCCGCTCCCCGATTCCTCCGGCCGGGCAAAACCACCAGTCCCATTCCGGTTTTGCCTGGCATTCCCTACATGACTGGTCGAGCAGCCGGTTTTGGAATTGCTTGAACCCCAAGCAGTGCCTCCGATAACCAATCCAAAATCGGCTCCTGACCAGCACATTTGGCAATCACGCGCCCATGCGCGCCACACATCGAAAGGAACATCATGTTCGATCAGTTCTACACCACGCTTGAGTCCCTGGGCATCGTGCCGGTCGTTGTGCTCGACAAGGTCGAGGACGCCGCTCCGCTCGCCCACGCCCTTATGGCAGCTGGCATGAAGTCCGCCGAGGTCACCTTCCGCACCGCCTGCGCCGCCGAGTGCATCGCCGCTATGGCCGAGGCCGAGCCCGAAATGTGCGTTGGCGCCGGCACTGTCCTGACCGTCGAGCAGGTTGAGCAGGCCCGCGCAGCCGGTGCCAAGTTCATCGTCTCCCCGGGTTACAACGAGGACGTTGTGAAGCACTGCATCGACATCGACCTGCCTGTCCTTCCCGGCACCGTAACCCCCTCCGAGGTCACCGCAGCCGAGAACCTGGGCCTCAAGGTCACCAAGTTCTTCCCCGCGTCCCAGTATGGCGGCCTGAACACCATCAAGGCCCTCGCCGCTCCGTTTGTCGGTCACCGCTTTATGCCCACCGGCGGCGTGAGCACCGCCAACGTCGAGGAGTACCTGAGCTCCTCCGCCATCATCGCCTGCGGTGGCACCTGGATGGTCAAGCCGGCCCTGTTTGCCGACGGCGACTTCTCCAAGGTCGAGCAGATTGCCCGCGAGGCCATGGACGTCGTCAAGAAGGTCCGCGGCTAGGTTTAGCTCTCTATCGTGAAAGGGGGCGTGCCCTAGACCTCGCCCCCTTTCTTTTAAAGCGGCTCGGAAGCGCGCCGTTTCCGTCACGAACAAGAACCAAAACCGTCTTGTATGCTGATAGAACGTGACGGAAGCGACACGCCCCCGAGCCGCTTTGCCTACTCGGCTGGCAACCGCGCCCAGTTGAGCCACATCGACAAAAACCGAGCCATCAAAACAGCTGCGGCGCCGTCTGGAGGAATGGACCCTTGCTTCCGGTCTTTTCCTCCAAGCGGCGCCGCAGCTTTGTGCCCCGGTTACGCCTCAACGCAGTTGCGGTGAAATAGGGACTGTTTGCGCCACCTAGGCCGCAAAACAGTCCCTATTTCACCGCAACTTATATGGGGATTGATTAGATGAACGAGTCTTTGGACAGCTCAAAATAGTCGGGATGCAAGGCGATAACCGGGCCCTGCTCCTCGGGCATCAGGTGCAAGTGCGTCTCCGCCAGATAACTCGCCGCATCGGTATCGCCCCTCTTAATGGCCTCGAGAATCCGGCGATGCTGCCGACGAATCGGTTCCCAATCCAGATCCTGCGACACCATACGCAACCAGTTGTATCGCTCAAAATGCGTGTTGACGCTCTTCATCCAATCCCACAACATGTGACGACCGGCAATCTCAAAACATGTCTCATGGAACAGGTTATCCAGGTCAAAGAAACGGCGCGTTTCGCCATGGTCGAGCGACTCGGACTCGGCAAGGATCTGCTCAATCCGCTGCTTTTGCTCGGGCGAGGCGGCCGAACAGCATTTAATGAGCACGCTTCTCTCGAGTTTCTCACGCAAGAAACAGGCGTTCTCGGCGCGTTCCATGCTGATCTTAGAGACGTAGGTGCCGCTTTTGGGACGCGTTTCCACCAGCTCCTGCTCACGCAGGCGCACAAAGGACTCGCGAATGGGCGTGCGCCCGATTCCCGTCTCTTTTTCCAGACCAATCGCCGAAAGGCGTGTGCCGGGCTTGAGCTCGGCGTAGATGATCTTGGAGCGCAGTGCGTTGTACGCCTGGTCTTGCAGGCTCTGATAATGCTGGTGCTGTTCCATAAAGCCCTCGGATGAAGCCTCGGTTGATCGAATACCACCATGCAATACTATCGCATCCCCCGCCCCCTCATAAGTTGCGGTGGAATAGTTCCTGTTCAAGGCCTTCAGCAGCAAAAACAGGAACTATTCCACCGCAACTACAGCCAACGAGTTGTTGCTATTAGGTGAACGTTCACCTTTTTATTGTTTTTCTCTTCGCAAATAAAATCCCGTGCGTATACTTAGGCTCAAACGAAACCGATTTCGTTGAGCGTGGGCAATAGGATGCTAAGACACACCCTACCATCTTGGCATCTTATCGCCCACGCAATGCCATTTGCTTTCTTCCCGTCTCGTTGGACCTTTAGTCCCATTCCGGCACAGCGAGACACTTCCTAGACGACTGACCGTGGGGCCGGCTTTTCTGCTTTTGCAGCAGTGCCTCCGATAACCCTCTTTTGCCGGCCCGGGTCAGCTTTTTCACACAACCGAAAGGACGGGTAGCAACATGCGACCGCTCATCATCATGCATGGCGAGAACATCGACTGGTGCCATACCGTCATCAGAATGCTGATGTATCTTGTGGGCGTTGCAGTACTGGCACTCGGTATGAGTCTCCAGACGGCATCCGGCCTGGGCGTCGCCGCGCTCACGTGCTTTGCCACAACCCTATCCATGCTCACTGGCAAGACGCTCGGCTTTTGGATCACCGCAACCTACGTCGCCTACATCGTGGCGCAATTAGCCATCTTGCGAAGCGAGTTCCAGCCGCGCATCCTGCTCGAGTTGTTCTTCTCAACGCTGATTGGCGGCTTGACCGACCTCTTCATGGCGGTCAACCCACTGCATCCCACGGCACTCCCCACACAGATTGCGACCATGCTGCTCTCCCTCGCTGTCACCGCATTTGGCGTAAGTCTCGTCGTCAACATGGGCGTTGTCCCCAACGCGCCCGACGGCTTGGTGCAAGTCATTGCCGAAAAGCTTAAACGCCGCTTTGGTGACGTAAAAGTCGTGTTTGACTGCTCACATGTCGCCGCCTCGCTCGCGTTGTCGCTGATCTTTATGTACAACCTGGGCGGCTTTGGCGTCACGACCGCCATCTCGGCACTGTTCCTGGGCCATGTCATCAACGTCGCCAACAAGCTGTTCGCCCAGCGCTTTATCCGCGCGGCATTCGGAAAATAGCACCACCGCAAGAACCCGCGAACAGCGCTATACGTTGCTATATCTCACTATACTTTGCTATATCTTGCTATACTTTGCTATATCTTGCTATATCTTGCTATATCTTGCTATATCTTGAGCAAAGGTGGCTCACATGCAAACAAACCCTTTTAAGCCCACAGCAGGTAAAACACCTCCCACGATTATCGGCCGCGAAGATGTGCTCGAAGAATTCAATGAGGGCCTCGTCAACGGGCCTGGTGCCCCGGGGCGCCTAATGCGCATAGCCGGCGTCCGTGGAACGGGCAAGACGGTCCTCCTTGACGAGTGCTCACGTTTGGCGCAAAGCCGTGGCTGGACGGTCATAAAAGAGGTCGCAACCGAGGGACTTTGCCAACGCATTCTCGAACAGCTGCAGCCCAAATTCCAGGCCAAACACGCCAGATTTGAGCCCACCGTAGCTGGCATATCCATCGGCAGCATAGACATTGAGCGAATCGGTCCATCGCTACGCGACGCCATGAGACAGACAATATCCAAGAATGAAAATGGCCTGCTCATCACTCTCGACGAGGTTCAAGACGCAGAGCTCGATGAGGTCCGAACGCTCTCCATTGCGATTCAGCAGGTTATCGGCGAAGACCTTGATATAGCCTTTGTTTTTGCTGGGCTGCCTTCGATGATTGAAAGCATCATCAACGGAAAGACACTTGCGTTTTTGCGCCGCGCCCTCCCCTTTGACCTGAAGGCTGTGGCAGTAACCGAAGTGTCGTACTCCCTCGAGGAAACCATTGAAGCGTCTGGCATGGAGTTGCAGCCAGGTATTGCCGGCCAACTTGCCGAGGCAACGCAGGGCTATCCTTTCATGATCCAACTCGTTGGATACTACGCATGGCAGTTGGCAAGACGCGCACATACAACGATTATTGGAGAAGAAGAAGCCGAGCGTGGCATTGCAACGGCACGCGAACGCTTCTGCGCCATGGTGATTGAGCCCGCGCTGCAGCGCATTCCGCCCACGTGCATCGCTTATCTGCTGAGCATGGCGTCTTTGGGGCAGACGAGCTCGACCAGCATGGTTGCCGATGCCCTAAACAAAACGCCTCAACAGGTGAGTTCCGTCCGCAGCCGCCTGTTAAGAGAATCGATTATCGAGGCTCCCTCGTACGGCAAGGTCTCATTTGCCATCCCCTACATGCGCGACTACCTCTACGAGCACAAAGCCGAACTGGAAGTTGAACTGTAGAAACGGCAACTGCCCTGCAAGACGAAAACCGTTTTCGTACGGATTAAAGCAGACGTAAACGATTTTCGTCTTGATTTGCGTACGGAATTAAGACGTAAATTGCGCTTTCGTACGCTTATTACCAGACGCAAATTGTTTTCGTCCGGCCATGCGTCCCCAATCTAGACGAAAAGAGCCCCGAGCTCGTATTGAACTGCATCCCAATTCTTGGACGGGCGCCGATGCCCTGATCTCTGCCATGTCGAGGTGCGAGATCAAATCCTTGGCGCGCTCGCCGGAGTGATATGCCTTGTTCGGCGCCACCTTCCTGTAGAGCTTCTTGAGCTTCGTCTTCCCCTTGTTGCCCGGCGGCATCTCCGTCTCAGGTGGCAGCCCTAGGAAGGACAGGACGCCGGGCAGGTCGCACAGCATCACGTCCTCGATGTCGGCCTTGGCCGCCAGGTCGACGACTCTCTGCGCTGTCGGCGAGATGTTCGGGGTGCTGCTACCGCCCGCTGGTTCGGAAGCTGGTGGGCAGTAGCGGGCAGTAGCGGCAGTAGCGGTGTGGCTCGATAGGCCCGAATGTCCGTAAGGAAGGTGCTCGCTCTCATATGTGCTGATATGCCTCGCCTCGCGAACCTTGGGATGCTTCCTGAGGTAATCCCTCAATTCGAGCCACTCTTTATGCTCATAACGCTTCGAAATCGTTTCCCCGTCGACAGTTTCCTTCACATAATGGTATGTTCGAACGCCTTCGAACTTGCCGAACCCGTTCTCGACGCTGAAGTTTCTGAACCAGCGCGAAAACCCATTCAGGTCCATGAAGTTGACTTGGGGATGCCTGTCTTTCGTTCGTTCGAATGAGTGGACGAGCGGAGTGCCTTTGACTTGTTCCAGGCCGAAGGCTTCCATTTCGCGGGCCTGCTCCTTTTTCCAGAATTCGAGATACGACGTCAGCGTCTCGCTTATCGAGATCCTCCGCACGCTTTTCTTGCTTTTGGGCGAGCGAACGCTTCGATCGGCCGCGAACTGCTGCTCAATGAGGATGCTTCTGTTCTCGACGGAGACATCGGACCACGTCATCCCGAGGGCTTCTGCCCTTCTCATGTCGGTGTCGAGCATGAGCATCACGCATGTGATGTGCGCGTCCGGTTCTCGATTGAGTAGGATGTCGAGTAGGCGAGCGGCGTGATGGTTCCTTCGCGGTTGTCGTGGAACTTTTTTGCGTACGAGCCGACGGTGTCCCTCGATTTTTGGACGTAGGTGCCGCTGTTGAGTTCTGCCTTGTAGGCTTCGAGTGCGGCGTCGACCTCTCGGCTTTTGGTGGTATGTATGGTCTGCCACGGCGAATAGCGGTATTTGCCCGTGACCGGATCCTTGCCGAGGCCGTGACGGTAGCGCCACGTGTATTTGTCGCGGCGTTGCTTCGTTCCTTTGCCTATGACGAGAGGTCGGTCGTTCATCGTGTTCCTTGCCTGAAGTGCCTGAGAATCGCGCTCGGTTGCGCGGAATGGCGCAAAGGGCTGGAGCGGGTGGGCATTACCCTTGGTGGTGGGCCCTGCGTGGGGTCACACCCCAAGGGTAATGCTCCGCCTGACCGCTTTCAAGCTCGTTGTGGGTCGAATTTGGGTCGAATTATTCCGCGTACTTTTCTTTCGTAAATCTATGAAAACATCAAATGACCTGGAGTTATATTGACTTCAATTTGGGTCGAAATGTCTGAATGAAACAACGTCGTAGCGACCTCATAACCCGAAGGTCGGTTGTTCAAATCCGCCCCCCGCGACCATGAAACTTCAGGTCGGAAGCATAAAAGCTCCCGACCTTTTTCTTTGTCTAGGGGTTTCGGCATCTCTCGTTCTTTGGGTACCTCGAGGCGGGCAATCAGATAGATGCTTACGAGTATCATAGGGTCTTTTTACGTCGCGGTCGTGTCTCGTACTGGTGCGCCGCTCTTTGTGGGACGTGTCACTTTGCCATAGGTTGTCCGGCGGCGGGGCGCAGGTCGTTCCCCGTGGCGTCGCTCCTTTCGACGCTACGCTGCCTGGCTACTCGTTCCACTGGTGCTTTTTCATGTCGACGCAGCCGTTGTCTCGGAAGGCGACTCCTTCCTCCGTCAGTAGTGCTCGCTGGTCGGGGAAGTTTGGCGCGAGGCGTCCCGCGTGGTCGACGACGCGGTGGCAGGGATAATCGCCGTAGCGATCCGCCTCGCTCAGCACCGCTCCGACCAGGCGAGAGTTTTTCTCCCTGCCGATGAGGCGCGCTATCTGACCGTACGAGGCGACGCATCCCGCCGGAATCTCTGCCACGACGGAGAGAATCTCATAAACCAAATCTTCGTCCAGGACTTTTCCCATCGTATCGCTCCCGTGTTCGCTTTTGCCTTCGGGGGCGCGGCGCCGATCACCCGTGCTGCGATTTTCGCAGCTCCCCTTACCGACGCATCGAGGGAAAGCGCGTGCGTGTCAAGGTTGTCTGGTCCAGTTGCTGGCTCGATGCCTCGAGATGTTCGCCTCAAGTGCGACCTGCCCCTATTGGAAAAGGATGCCGAAGATGTATTTGGTGATGGCGGAGCGGCGGATGACCCCCACGAGTTTGCCCTCGTCATCAACCACAGGAAGCTTCTTGAACTTCTTCTTCGCCAGCAGCGCGGCGACGCGGGCGATGCTCTGCTCGGGACGGGCACACACTACCTGGCGCGTCGCGAAATCCATAACGCAGCGATCCTTCAGGTCTTCGATGCGCTGCTCAAGGCTCTGATCGTCGAAGTACAGCATGGACGCGTCGCCGCCCGTGAAGATGGTGTGAGCGCGATGCTGCGCGATGGCTCCCATGACATCGCCGTCGGAGATGAACCCGACCACCTGGTTGCGCCCATCGATTACGGGCATGCTGCTCACCTCGTTTTCGGCGAGCATGCGCACCACGTCGGAAATCGTGCAATCCTGCGTGCAGGTGAACGGCTCTTCAATCATGATGCTCGAAACGGGCGTCCCCTCGAGCTCGAGCGGGATGCGCTCGGACAGAATCTCGGACATCGCTTATGCCTCCTTCGTTTTCGGTGCGGTTTTCTTGGTGCGCACGCTGAATATGGCGCAGATAAGGGAAACGAGGCCGATTGCCGCGCACACCTTGTAAGCGACGCCCGCGCCCACGGCGGTGGCTACTTGGATGCTCGTATCGACGCCGGCCGACGCGGTGACGCTTGTCATGACCGTGATGATGAGCGCCGTGCACAAACCGCCGGCGACCTGGCGGCCGGTGTTCGCGATGGCGTTGCCGTGGGCGATCATGTCATTTTTCAAGGCATTGACACCCCATGTGTTCACCGGCATGTTCGCGAGCGACTGGCCGGCGGACTGCAGCATGCAGAACAGCGCAACCACCAAGATGGGCGTGTTTACCGTCGAAAGCGAGAGCAGGAACAGGGCGCCGGTCATGAGGGCCAGGCCGACGATCGAGATGGCACGCGGACCGAACTTGTCGAACACCACGCCGGAGATAGGGCTGATGATGATGCCCACCGCCGCGGCGGGAAGCATGGCCATGCCAGTTTCGAAGGCCGAAGCGCCAAGCGAGGTTTGCAGCAGCAACGGCAACAGCGTGTTGGTGACCAGGCATGCGGCGTTGATGAGCGTGACGATGATGGCGGCCACGCGGAACTCGCGCGTCTTGAGCGTGCCCAGTTGAAGCAGCGGGTCCTCGATTTTGCCCTGGCGTACGACGAACAGCACCAAGCACACGACACCCGCGACGATCGAGCCGAGCACCACGGGGTTGCCCCAACCCATCGACGAGGCGCTCGAGAACCCGTAGAGAAGTCCGCCGAAGGCGATGGTGGAGAGGACGACCGAGGGCAGGTCGAGCTTGGGGTTCTTCAGCTCGCCCACGTTTTTCAGCATGAACACGCCCAGCACCAGCACGAGAATTGCGAGGGGGACGATGGCGCCGATCATGGTGCGCCAGCCGTACGTGTCGATCACCGCACCGCCTACGACGGGGCCGACCGCGGGACCCGCCGACATGACGATGCCCGCCATGCCCATAGCCGTTCCTCGTTTCTCGACGGGGAACACCAGCATGGGAACCACCGAGACAAGCGGCATGAGCACGCCTGAGCCCGCCGCTTGCAACACGCGACCGATGATGAGGAACAGGAAATCAGGGGCTGCGGCGCACAGCAGCGTGCCCAGCGCGAACACCAGCGTCGCCCCGAAGAATAGCGCGCGGGTGCTGAACTTGTCGATAAGGAACGCCGAAACGGGGACCATGATGCCGCTCACCAGCGGGTATATGGACATGATCCACTGGGCAGTCGAGGCATCGATGGCGAAATCGGACATGATGACCGGCAGCGCAGGCGACATCACCGTTTGGTTCAGTAGCGCCAAGAAGGCACCCAGGACGACGACCGCGACGATGCGGATCTGGGTACCGGTAATGCGCCCATTGGCGGGCGCGACCGTACAATTATCAGACATAAGCTTCCTTCGTATCTATTCGATTCTTCGCCGAAGGCGCGCCGGCCCACGGGCGAAATAACATGCACGTGCTATGCGTGCATCAGATACGACAGGAAGAAAGCGGCTGCTCAGAGCGCACTTGGGGAACAACAGGAGAGGCCCCGTATACCAGGGGCCGCCGAATTGCGATGTATGCTTTGGTCAAATCCTTCATAGCGGGGAGGTATTCTAGCAGCCGTCTTCGCCCCTTTCAAGGGATGTAGCCCAGACGTTGATTTTCTTCACCGAGGCGCCATCGTTGACGGGTGGCGTGCTTCTCTATCGCCACACCGCGGGGCGAGGGAACGCCGCGGCGAGCTTGTACATCGGCTATGTGTGCAGCTGCGAGCGTGTCGCCGGCGCGCGCTGGGCGCCAGTCCGATCCGGCCGACTCTTGCCGACGGTCGGTCGCCGTCCTCCTCCATCTCCGCCTGCTCTGTTTTTGCTCGGCTCCCTTGTCGTATCATGGACGGACGAGAATTGAGCGAAGGCGGTACGTATGAACATCCAGATATTCGGCACGAAGAAAAGCTTCGACACTAAGAAGGCGCAGCGCTATTTCAAGGAACGTCGTGTGAAGTTCCAGTTCATCGACTTGAAGGAAAAGGGGATGAGCAAAGGCGAGCTCGAAAGCGTGGCGCGCGCCGTCGGCGGGATCGACGCTGTGATCGATCCAAAGGCGAAAGATGCCGACACGGTTGCGCTCGTACAGTATCTTGCTGCCGACCAGAAGTTCGAAAAGGTGCTCGATAACCAGCAGATTCTTCGTGAGCCCATCGTTCGCAACGGCCGCCAGGCAACCGTTGGCTACGAGCCTGACGTGTGGAAGGGCTGGAAATAAAGCGGCTGGGAATAAAGTGAAGCGCCCACGCCCGTGGTTTTATCCACGGACGCGGGCGCTTGCGTAAGACGTCTCTTGTCGTTTGAGTGGAGCGCCCCGGCGGCGCTGAACAACGCGCCCCGGCGACGTGGCTCGGGGCTCTTTGTGCCGCACATCTATGAGAGGAGATATTTGATGCGCATGGGCGCTACTCCATGTAGCCACCCTGAATGGCGGAAACTGCATGCTCGGTAAAGAACTTGAGCGTGCCGGAGGTATAGCGATTAGCCTTGGGCTTCCAAGCGGCGCGACGCTCGGCCAGGACGGCGTCGACCTCGGCCGGCTCCATCTCCTTGCCGGCGATGCCCACGATGGACAGCGAGCGCTCGGGGATGTCGATCTGGATCAGGTCGCCTTCCTCGATCAGGGCAATCGGGCCGCCCACGGCAGCCTCGGGCGAAACATGACCGATAGCCGGGCCCTTGGAGGCGCCGGAGAAGCGGCCATCGGTGATCAGGGCAATGCTCGCACCCAGCTCGGGATCGCTGGCGATAGCCTCGGTGGTGTAGAACATCTCGGGCATACCGGAACCCTTGGGGCCCTCATAACGAATGATGACGGCATCGCCGGGCTTGATCTCGTGCGTCAGGACGGCGTGGATGGCGTCCTCCTCACAATCGAACGGGCGAGCCTTAAGCGTGGCCTGGAACATCTCGCGCGGAACAACCGTGTGCTTGACGACGGCACCCTCGGGGGCAAGGTTGCCGTGGAGGATGGCGATAGAGCCGTCGGTACCAAAAGCCTGGTCAAACGGGCGAATAATGTCTTCGCGCTTGAGGTTCCACTTCTCCAAGTAGCGGCCGCACTTCTCGTAGTAGCCGTTGTTCTTAAGGTCCTCGAGGTTTTCGCCGAGGGTCTTGCCGGTGACGGTCATGACATCGAGGTGAAGCATCGACTTGATCTCCTCCATGATGCGCGGCACGCCACCCGCATAGTAGAAGAACTGCGCCGGCCACTCGCCTGCGGGACGGACGTTGAGCAGGTAGTGGGCGCCACGGTGCAGGCGATCGAAGTCGTCGGCGGACATCTCGATGCCAAACTCGCGGGCGATCGCGGGGATGTGCAGCAGCGAGTTGGTGGAACCGGAGATGGCGCCGTGGACCATGATGAGGTTCTCGAAGGACTCCTTGGTCACGATGTCGCGCGGACACAGGTTGTGCTCGGAGAGCCACACGGACTGACGGCCGGCCTCGCGCGCAAACTCACGCAGATCGGAGCTGGTTGCGGGCAACAGGGCCGTGCCGGGGAGCATAAGGCCCAGGGCCTCGGCGGTAACCTGCATGGTCGACGCGGTGCCCATAAACGAGCAGGCGCCGCAGCTGGGGCATGCGTTGTGCTTGGCAAACTCAAGCTCCTCGCGGGAGATCTCGCCGCGCTCGTAGCGGGCAGAAATCGCGCCGAGCTGCTCCAAGGTCAACAGATCGGGACCGGCATCCATGACACCGCCGGTAACGACGATGGAGGGGATGTTGATGCGGCCCATGGCCATGAGGTTTGCAGGCAGGCCCTTATCGCAGCTGGCGACAAAGACGCCGGCGTCGAACGGGGTGGCCTTGGCATGGATCTCGATCATGTTGGCGATCATGTCGCGGCTGGGCAGCGAGTAGTTGATGCCGTCGTGGCCCTGGGCCTCACCGTCGCAAATGTCGGTGCAGAAGTAACGGGCGCCGTGACCGCCAGCCTCGGCAACGCCGGCACGGACCTCCTCGACGAGCTCAAACAGGCCGGCAGAACCCGGGTGCGAGTCGCCAAACGTCGACTCGATAATGACCTGCGGCTTGTCCAGGTCCTCGATGGACCAGCCAGAGCCCAGGCGCAGCGGGTCCATCTCGGGGCTGATGGTGCGAAACTTGCCGGAACGCGGCTGCAGCTTGGCAACCAGGTCGGCTGCCTCCTGCTGAATCTGTACCTTGGTCTTCTCGTCCATGATGCTCTCCTCTTTTGATTTGAACGGTTGTACCAATCGTTGGTTAATGAATCAGGTGTAAATGGGTACCGAGCGATGCACTCGGCGGAAGATGCTTAGCTACGCGAACTAGGCGAAGAACGAAATCACCAGGGCGCAGGCAAGACCCGAAAGGCCGATGAGCGTCTCCATAATGGTCCAGGACTTGAGGGTGGTTTTCTCGTCAATCTCCAGGAACGAGGAGCACATCCAAAAACCGGCATCGTTGACGTGCGAGAGGGCCGTGGCGCCGCCGCAGATAGCACGCATGGCGGCCGAGCACGCAACCAACGACCAGGTCGTCTGTATCAAAGAGCTCTGCGACGAATCCGAGCACCTGGCCGAGGCCGGTGAGGATTACTCCGCCGCCGACACCGCGTTCCACAATGCCATTGCCGAGAGCTCCGGAAACCTCGTCGTTCCCCGCCTGATGGGCGTGCTCAAGGCATCCGTCCCCCTCTTTATCGACGTGACTGGCAAAAAGCTCGTCGAGGAAACTATCCGCACGCACCGCGATGTGGCCGACGCCATCGCCTCGCGCAATCCCACCGCCGCGCACGACGCGATGTATCTGCACCTGGTGTATAACCGCAACATGATTGCGGAGGGAGCAGAAGCAAAAGGCATTTAGGGCCCGACAATAATCTTTCTTTGGCAAACTCGGTCCTGACTACCGCAACTATATCCGTACGGTTCGGGGAGTCGGCT
>UQLB01000024.1 GCA_900541725.1 uncultured Collinsella sp.
GGCTCCGCGTCCTACGTGTGCTATGTCACTGCCGCTACGGCAATGCCTCCTGCACCTCGGCGACGGGCGTCTGGGTTCGCCCCCGCCCCGGCTTCCTCGTCGGCTAGCCAGCCGAGTGCTCTATACTCTGCTTCTAGGCGACCGCCTTGCGCGGTCGCCTCCTGCCCGCGCAGCGGGCCGTTTTTTTCGCCACGATTCCCAGGAGGTGCCATGAGCGGCGTCTACCAGCGCAACCGCGAGGTTTCCGAGTACAAGTTTTTCACTCAAGCAATCGCCATCCGCGTGGAGGTCAACAAGCTGATGGCGTCGTCCTCCGTGGTTCCGAAGACCTATCGTCTGCTGAACGCGGTGCCCACGGTGGAGACGGCGCGCAGCATCGTGTACAACGTCAACCGCGCCGACTGCTTCTACCCCAACACCTCGTTCAACGCGCTGGAGAGGAAACGCTACCTGACGCTGGCCATAGCTGACTGCGAGCAGCTGATGCTGGACATGCAGTGCCTCATGGATATCGGCCTGCCCGTGAACGCCAACCGCTTCGAGGAGCTGGCGGCCATGGTCGAGGAGGAGATCAAGCTGCTGAAGGGCGCGCGCAAGAACGTGCGCGTCACCGGCAAGAAGTCCACCGAGGAGCGCATAGCCGAGGCCGAGGCCGAGCTAGAGCGCCTGCGTTCGCTATAATGGACGGCGGTCGCGCCTTGTTTATCGGTACAATTGGTGGCTGCGTTCCGTTGCGTCGGGCTCCGCGTCCAACGTGTGCTATGTCAACAACAACGGCAATGCCAACTACAACTCGGCGACGAACGTCTGGGTTCGCCCCCGCCCCGGATTCCCTTATTGCCAGACCGAGTAGGCCCCAGAGCCGAAAGCAGAGCGCGAAGAGGAAGGAAGGCGCGACCGTCGGGCATGCGCCCGTAAATACGCACCCCGCGAGGGTGGCCGGACGCTGCTTGCATGGCGCGGCGCTCCGTGGCTTCGCCGCGTTTCATGGCCATACCTCAAGCGGCTGCCAGAGCCACATTGCAAGCCGCGCGGGGTGCCTCCTGTGAACTCCGAGCAAAGGCGGGCGGCGCGCCGCAAGCGCCGCGAGGAGAAGCGCGCGCAGGCCAAGGCCGAGCGCGTCAAGGCGTGCACGCTTGATACCGTGGCCGACCTCAACAGCCTGTGCAAGGCATCGAAGCAGGCCGCGCGCGGCGTGATGTGGAAGGCATCCACGCAGCGATACATGAAAAGCTACCTGCGCAACGCCGTCCTGTCCCGCCGCGACCTTTTGGAGGGGCGCGACATATGCCGGGGCTTCATACGGTTCGACCTGTGGGAGCGCGGAAAGCTGCGCCATATCAGCGCCGTACACTTCCCCGAGCGCGTGGTACAGAAGTCCCTGGCACAAAACGCGCTCGTGCCCGCGATCGTGCCCACCCTCATAGCCGCCAACTCCGCGAACATAAAGGGGCGCGGCACCGACTACGCCCTGAAGCTGCTCAAGCGCCACCTGGCCGACCACTGGAGGCGGCACGGCCGCGAGGGCTACATCCTCCTGGGCGACTTCTCCGACTACTTCGCGCGCATAGCGCACCAACCCGTCAAAGACCAGGTGGCTTCCGCGCTGCTAGATCCGCGCGTGGTCGCCTTGGAGCACCGCCTGATAGACGCGCAGGGCGATGTGGGCCTGGGGCTGGGCAGCGAGCCGAACCAGATATGCGCCGTGGCCCACCCCAACCGCATCGACCACTATGTGACCGAGATGCTGCGCCCCGAGTCTTACGGGCGCTACATGGACGACTTCTACCTGATACACGAGTCCAAGGACTACCTGCAGGTGTGTCTGCTACTGATAGAGGGCAAATGCGCCGAGCTGGGCATCGAGCTGAACCCGCGCAAGACGCGCGTGGTGAAGCTCACGCGCGGGTTCACGTGGCTGAAGAAGCGCATCTTCTACACGGAGACGGGCCGCATAGTCGTGAAGCCGTGCCGAGACTCCATAACGCGGGAGCGCCGCAAGCTCAAGAAGATGGCCCGCATGGTCGCCGATGGCGTCATGACCCCCGAGCAGGTTGAGCGGAGCTACCAGAGCTGGCGCGGCGGCATGAAGCGGCTGGACGCGCACCGCAGCGTTTTGGCCATGGACGCGCTGTACCGCAGCCTGTTCGAAAATCTCGCGCGGGAAGGGGGGGGGTGCTCAATGCAGGCCAACCCGAGGGACGATTCAAGCGGAGGCAAGCCCTCGCAATAGCGGAGAACCGGCAACTCAAAGCAGCGGCCTAAGCGAAGCGGCCGCGAAATAACAGAAGCATCGAAGGCGTGCCGCGGCGCGCCTTCTTTCTTTGCGCCCATCGAAGCGGCCCGGCAATCTCACGGCGCCAATACGATGGCGACACATTCCCCGACAAGAGAGGAGTCCGCATGGACACTGAGGAAGACATGCCGCGCCCCAACGAGCTTCAAGACGGCACCATGGCCGAGGTCAACGCCCTGCGCGATCTGCTGTCGCAGATCGGCGACCCCGACGCGGCGCACGACGCGGGCGTTATCGACGATGACGAGTACATTGAGCGGAAGGCGCGAAAGCTCGCCTACACCGCGGCCGTCGCCGCCTACGGAAAGGGTGAGGCCCCGGACGTGGACAAGCTGCTTGAGCAGATGCGCGAGAAGGTCGCCGAGCCCAGCCAAACCGAGACCAACACGGCAAACATCGACTACCTGATGATGACGGTCGGGGGTGAACAGTAATGGCGGGACGCGTCAAGGCTGCAACCACGGCGGCGCACTCGAAGAACTATGACAAGGTGAGGCGCTACTACGAGCGCGGCCTCTGGACCAAGGCCATGGTGCATCGAGCCGTGGCCTGCAAGTGGATCACATGCGACGAATATGAGGAGATCGTCGGAGAAGAGTACGCGGAGGAGGTTTAGGGTGCCGGCGCTGAGCATCGGGGAGGCAACGTCGGTCCTCTCGGCCGCCGTTGTGATTGTCACGTTCTTCATCGGGCGCGTCTCCGTATCCAAAACATCGTCTGCCAAGGAGCAGCGGACCGAAGACAAGCTCGACAGCCTTTGCGGCGACACGAGCGAGATCAAGGATGGCGTCAAGGAGATCAACCGCAAGCTCGACGACCACGGCGAGCGCCTCACGAAGGTCGAGCAACAGGTCATCACCTTGTTCAACCGGCTCGACCGCGTCGAGAAGAATTACGACCTGCATCACGGTATCGGCGGGTCAGCTTAGGAGCTGAAAAATGAAAATCAACTGGGCCCTTCGCTTCAAGAATAAGCAGACGCTCGCGGCATTGGCCGCCGCCGTAATCAGCGCAGCCTATCAGGTGCTCGGAATCCTCGGAGTCGTGGCGCCTATCTCCCAGGGGTCGCTCATCCAGCTCGTCGGAATCATCCTGACCGTTCTCGCCGGCTTCGGCGTGATCGTCGATCCGACCACCAAGGGCGCGTCGGACTCGAAGCGTGCCATGTCGTACAGCGAGCCCCATGCCGCATATGACGCCAAGGCGGTTGAGTAGGCCATGGCCATCACACAGCGCGAGGCCTTCGCGCAGGTCATGGAACACCTCGTCTCCCATGATGGGGGCGGCGGTCACGGATACTCGCAGGCCAACCGCATGGGGGACGGAACGACCGAGACGATTTGTCTGTCCGACGGCACCACCGTCACTATTGCCGGTGGCGATCGCGACTGTTCCTCGGCCGTAGTGACCGCCCTCCGCGCGGTCGGCGTCAATACCTTCGGAGCCTCGTATACCGGAAACATGCGGGAGCAGCTGCTCAAGACGGGCCTTTTCGGCTGGCGTAAGATGGGCGTCAAGTCCGCCCAGCGTGGAGACATCTACCTCAACGAGAAGTGCCACACCGCCGTGTGCGTCTCTCCCTATGGATCCGCTCGCGGCGACCTCTTGGCCCAATTCTCCATTTCTGAAAAGGGGACCGTCACCGGCACCAAGGGCGACCAGACCGGGCGCGAGTCCAACATCAAGGCGTACTACAGCTACCCATGGGACGGCACGCTCTACTGGCTTGGCGACGGCAAGACACTGAATGGGTCAAATACGGAAGTCGCGGACAATACGGTCCCGAGCCTCGGAGACACGCGATATTTCGGCCCGAAGATGGCCAAGGAGCTGCAATGCCAGCTCGGCACGACTGCCGATGGCGTGATCTCCGGTCAATGGCCGGCGAATGAGCGATACCTTTGGGCATGCGACCGCGGCGTAATCGAGTACGTCAAGGGCGGGGTTGGCTCGAATGCCGTCCGCGCCCTGCAGGACAAGGTCGGATGCAAAGTCTATCCCGTGGTCGGCGGTGTTCAGGCGCGACAGATGGGTTCGGGAACGGTCTTCAAACACCAGCAGTGGCTCATCGCTCAAGGTATCTCGTGCGGATCATCGGGTGCGGACGGATACCAGGGCCGCGACACCAACGTTGCCATCGGCCAAGCGCTCGTCAAGCAACTCTATCGATAGGTGTGCATATGAATCCATTTGATATCTGTTTTATTGTTGGCGCTGCTGCAGGACTGCTGACCGGTCTTCTCGGATGGGCAATCGTGCGCGTCGGCAGCCAAAAAGACTTTAGAAATTGATAGATGCAGCCCCTCCCCGGCATGAACTGCCGGGGAGGGGCTTTATGCATTGCCAGATATCCGTCAATATCCGTTCTGCAATGCAGTTTCAGTGCGGTGAGAGCGTGTGGAAACATAACTACCTGCGATTTTGCTGCTACAAGGCACTCCATAACATCACGTTCAAGACTCTTAATCCCAAGGTCCAGGGTTCGACCCCCTGACGGCCCACCCAAAGATCGTTTAAGCGACTGGCTTAGGCTGGTCGCTTTTTTGTTGACCTCACATGGGGTCGAACCCGTCGGGGTGCGGAGCTGAGGAAATGCGTAAGCATTTGCCAGCGCAGCGCGCAAGGCGCGAAGCGCCGCAGCGACCGCCTGCGCAGCAGGCTGACCCCCTGACGGCCCACCCAAAGATTGTTAAAGCGACTGGCTCAGGCTGGTCGTTTTTTGTTGACCACGCATGGGGTCGAACCCGAAAGGGCGCGGAGCTGAGTAATCTGCACCGTGATTCCCTTAGGGAAACACGGCTAAAGCCCCGTAGGCGTGTTCTCCTTAGGGGAATCATGCTTACGGGGCTCGATGCATGTTGAGAAGTTGTGATCAAACTCAAAGTGAGAATCGATTTAGTCTGCTCGATAGTGCGAACCTAAGCTTTCAGTTCGCTTGCGCATGGCTTTGACCATTTCCTGCGCTAGTCGAATCTGCGACTGTAGGCGGGCGAGGGCTGCGATCTCGCTGTCATCGGTATGCGGCTTGCTCAGCGCCATGGCCTTGTCTTGCAGGCTTTCAAGCTGTTGCAGGGCCTCGGATAGGCCTGTTTCGGTCCTGTTGATCATGCAATAGGTGCTCATCGTGTGCCTTAGGCTGTGTGTCAGGCGTTCGGCATCTGTTGCGGCTATGCCGTACTGGGGGAGGGCGATATCCGCCTTCAGGGCTGTCTCGGGCTCTTTCTGTGCTGCTTGGGCTGCCGATGCGCCCGCGATGCGCCCGAACACGATGCCGTTGGCGCTTGACAAGCCACCAATGCGGTCGGCGCCGTGCATGCCGCCTGTCGCCTCACCGCAAGCGTAGAGGCCCTCAACGCCCGTTTGCGCGGTCTTATCGATCTTGATGCCGCCGTTAGCGGCGTGGGCATACATCGCAACGCGCATCTCGTCAGTCGGGGCGATGCCGTGCTCGTCTTGCAGCCAGGTGGCAAAGGTCTGCACAAACTCTGGGACATCCTCGCGGGGAAAGTCGTAGTGGAGTGCCAGGCCTTCGACACCTGCCTGATCGATGACGAGATCGATAGTGCGGGAGGCCAAGCGTGACGTGAAGGGACCATATCCAGAGCGCTGCTCGAGCAGGTCGTCCAGCTTGTCGTCGGCAATATCTACCGGCTGGTCTACATGTACGTAGCGCCAGGTTTTCTCGTTGAAGACCAGGTTGCGCTTGGGCTCGATGAAGCCGGGCATCATCTGCATGAACTCTATATTAGTAAGTGTTGCGCCGTGCGCCAGCGCGATGGCCTGCGAGGAGCTGAGCACATCAGCCGACGTAAGGCTGCGCTCGAACAGGCCGCCTGTGCCACCGGTTGCGATGATCGTGGCCTTGGCAGCAAAGGGCACGATTCGATTTTCGGTGAGGTCGTAGAGCATGGTTCCGGTTATTCTGCCGTTCGTGTCCTCAACAAGGTCGATAAGCTCATGGCGGGGGAGCAGGCGAATGCCGAGCGACTCGATCCGGGTCGTCAGAGCGTCCTCAAGGGGCTTGCGGGTGAGGCCGCGCCACATGCGCGTCTTGTGGTCAAAGCAGGGGATAAATTGCTTTTGCTGAGCGCTTTCAGCGCTTTGCGGACGCTGGAGCTCAACACCCAGGTCTTGCTCGAGCCATTCAATTGCCTGGGGAATGCTGTGGACAAACGTCTGGACAAGATCGGGGTCGGCGACGCCGCCACCAACGGTCTGGATGGTATCGATAAGGTCTTGTTCGTCGTCTTCGTTAACGGGTCCGATAAGCCCCAAGCCCCAGGTTCCGGGGAAGAAGCTTGATCCACTCATAGTCTTGCCAGCGCTTGCCACAGTGACGGTCACGCCCGCGCGCGCCGCTTCGATGGCGGCGCAAAGGCCCGCAATGCCAGATCCAATTACCAGTACATCAGTCGATTCCATCGGATTCCTTTCTCGTCCGGCGCATTGTCGCACGGGTGATCGGCAATGGGGCCGCAAAGACTCGGCAAATCGGTAAAGGGCACATATGGCAGGTGGGCGTCATGGGCGTTCTGATGCTCCATCTCATCACATCTCGTATATCGCCCCAACTGATATATCGGCATTAGCTACCCTGCGACAGTGCAAACAAAAAGAGCCGCCACCTTAAAAGGTAGCGGCTCTAAAGCTCAACTATATGAGCATCGCGCGGGCGCGATTAGGCCTTGAGGGCCTCCTCGACGGCGACAGCGCAAGCGACGGTGGCACCGACCATGGGGTTGTTGCCCATGCCGATGAGACCCATCATGTCGACGTGCGCAGGCACGGAGGAAGAACCAGCGAACTGGGCGTCGGAGTGCATACGGCCCATGGTGTCGGTCATGCCGTAAGAGGCGGGGCCGGCGCCCATGTTGTCCGGGTGCAGGGTACGGCCAGTGCCGCCACCAGAAGCGACGGAGAAGTACTTCTTGCCAGCCTCGAGGCGCTCCTTCTTGTAGGTGCCAGCGACGGGGTGCTGGAAGCGCGTGGGGTTGGTGGAGTTACCGGTGATCGAGATGTCGACGTTCTCGTGCCACATGATGGCAACGCCCTCGCGGACGTCGTCGGAGCCGTAGCAGTTAACGGCAGCGCGGGGACCATCGGAGTAGGGGATGGTCTCGACGACCTTGAGCTCGCCCGTGTAGTAGTCGAACTGGGTCTTCACGTAGGTGAAGCCGTTGATGCGGGCGATGATCTGAGCAGCGTCCTTGCCCAGACCGTTGAGGATGACGCGCAGCGGCTTCTTGCGAGCCTTGTTGGCGTTCAGAGCCAGGCCGATAGCACCCTCAGCGGCAGCGAAGGACTCGTGGCCAGCCAGGAAGGCGAAGCACTCGGTGTCGTCGGAGAGCAGCATAGCGCCCAGGTTGCCGTGGCCCAGACCGACCTTGCGGTCCTCGGCGACGGAGCCGGGAACGGTGAAGGCCTGGATGCCCTCGCCGATGATGGCAGCAGCCTCAGAAGCGGACTTGGCGCCACGCTTGACAGCGAGAGCGCAGCCGAGGGTGTAGGCCCACTCGGCGTTCTGGAAGGCGATGGACTGGGTGTTGTTGACGATCTCACGCGGGTTGAAGCCCTTGTCGGTGCAGATCTGCAGAGCTTCCTCGAGGGAGGCGATGCCGTTGTCGGCGAGGCACTTGTTGATCTTGTCAGCGCGGCGCTCGTAACCTTCGAACGTAACAGTCATAGTTATTTCCCTCCCTTTCTACTCGTGAACCGGGAACACGCTGGCGACGGAGTGAGTCTCCTCGTCGGTGCGCGGGTCGATGTACTTGGCAGCGTTCTCCCACTGACCATAGTGGCCCATAGCGCCAGCGATGGCCTCCTCGGGGGTCTTGCCGGCCTTGACGGCGTCGGTGAACTTGCCGAGGTTCAGGAACTCGAATGCGATGATCTCGTTCTTGTCGTTGAGAGCCATGCGGGTGACGTAGCCCTGAGCGAGCTCGAGGTAACGAGCGCCCTTGGCCTTGGTGCCGAACATGGTGCCGACCTGAGAGCGAAGGCCCTTGCCGAGGTCGTCGAGGGAAGCGCCCACGGGCAGGCCGCCCTCGGAGAACGCGGTCTGGCTGCGGCCGTAAACGATCTGCAGGAAGATCTCGCGCATAGCAACGTTGATGGCGTCGCAGACGAGGTCGGTGTTGAGGGCCTCGAGGATGGTCTTACCGGGAAGGATCTCGGAAGCCATGGCGGCAGAGTGGGTCATGCCCGAGCAGCCGATGGTCTCAACGAGGGCCTCCTCGATGATGCCGTCCTTGACGTTCAGCGTGAGCTTGCAGGCGCCCTGCTGAGGTGCGCACCAACCCACACCGTGCGTAAGACCGGAGATGTCGGAAATCTCCTTAGCCTGGACCCACTTGCCCTCCTCGGGGATGGGTGCGGGGCCGTGGTATGCGCCCTTGGCAACGGGGCACATGTTCTCCACTTCCTGTGAGTACTGCATGCCTCTCCTCTCTATCGTGTTGGCGTCCCGTCTGGGGGTCGTGGCTGGCGATTGCCGGGCGACCCTTCGAAAGGGACATGACATGCAGCCCCTATAATACCGCGAAATGCACGGAATATTCGGCGAACGGCTCAGTTTTCGTAGCGAGAAGTCCGGAAGTTTTAATTGAAACGGTTTAACTCTATGTTCTGTGGTCGTGAACTTCCGTAGAGGGGGTCCGTCTTGGGCAAGCTTTTGGTCGGCTCTTGTAAGTGTTGCAGGGGTTGACCTGTTGCAACGGTGCCGTTCGCCGCCTGTTTACTGCCTTTGGCCGCGCGAGTGTATTGTTTTGCGTGAATGTTTTGATGGCACGCTTCAATCGTGCTGTATTGGATGGCAAGCAGATCCCGGCGAAGGGAGCGCCATGCAGCGCGTTTGGAGAACGGTTACCGGCTTTTACTATGTCTGTGCCCGCGGTACGGACAAGCAGCTCATCTTTGAGGGCGATGAAGACCGGTGGGAGTTTTTGGAGCTGATGCGCGAGTGCTGCCGCGAGGAGGGTGTGACGGTTATCGCCTGGTGCCTTATGGGCACTCACGTGCATTTGGTGCTTGCAGATTACGAGGACAGGATGAGCGCGGCGATGCACCGGTTGCTCTTGACGTACGCGCGGCGGTTCAATAAACGCACGGGGCGCACAGGCCATCTGTTCCAGAACCGTTTTGACCGGCGCTCGCTCGATACCGACTGGCAGGTGATGGAGGCTATTCGCTCCGTACACGCCGATCCACAGGAGGCGGGCGTTAGCCTAATCGAGCGTTATCCCTGGAGCAGCTTTGCGGAGCATTTGTGCGCTTACGACGGTGACGTGCCTGATGTCGCGAGGGGATTTTCTGATCCTTCTTGCGTGCTTGAGCTCTTTGGTTCTGCCGAGGACTTTATTGCCCATTCGCTTTCGACGCCCGACGGCTGCGATCCAGCGATGCCCGTTCTGGAAGAGACGGAGTGGGAGCGGCATGCCTTTGCCGAAAAGTTGGCGAAGGGGCTCGGGGTTCCGCTCCACGGGGTTAAAGCCGCGCCGTCGGCGCAGCGCAATATCGTCATTCTTGGATTGCACGATGCCGGTTTTACGGTGCGTCAGATTGAGCGATATACGGGGATTGGCAAAAGTACCGTTTCTCGTATCGTGCGTGCCTGTGCACGAACGGCGGTGCAGACTGGCCGAAACGTGGCGTAGGACTGCCTGTTCACCGCAGCTGGGGTCGCCCATATGCCACGACCATTGTTCTTAAAAGCCTGGTACGGTAACTGCACTTCTAAATATGCATAGAAAAATCGCCATCTTGCATAAAATAACGGCTCGGTCCGGGTTTGCCCGTGCCTACCCCCGTCTGCGCCGTGTAAATAACGGAGTTTTCAGCATCGTGTTGCTGTCGGCACCGCCGCAATCTTGCAACATACGGGTCCCGAAGCTATTGATTCCTGCCGTTGCGCCCCCGAAGCACGTGCCTGCGTCCCGTCAGACCGCGATGCTTGTTCTAAAACACAATATATATGCGCCTAAAGACATTGATTAACGCTTTCGATGCGTATACACACAGCTTGGCGTGCTGAATACTCGCAAAAATGCACGCCGCTCCCTATGGGACCCGTCTGCGGCAGGCGCGAAGCGAGTCGGAGCTTCGCGGAACGGGGCTTGGCGCATTGCTTGGCGGGCCCGGGGCCCTGCCGCAGGCCTTTGGTGCTGTGGAAAACGCCCGTGCTCGCGTCTGGCTGTGTGGCAAATGTCAGACGGGGCGCCGGACGCGCGGACTTTGTGCGTTCGCGCTCATTAGGTAAAAACAGAGCCGCCCGTATCGGGCGGCTCGGCAATCAAAAAACTTGTATTCGGGGCATAAACTACTGGTTTGTTTGCCCCTCGAGCATGCCGTCGAGGGTGCGCCAGGCGAGCTCGGCGCATTTGACGCGGGCGGGCATGTGCGAGATGTCCTGGAGCTGGGCGGCTTCGTCCAGGTCTTCCAGGTCGTCCTCGGAGAGCTTCTCGCCGCGGATCATGGCGAGGAAGAGTCCCGCCAAGCGATGCGCCTCCTCGACGGTCTCGCCGGTGATGAGGTCGGCCATGATGTCGGCGCTGGCCTGGCTTATGGCGCAGCCGTGCCCGGTAAACGAGGCTTCCTCGATTACATCGTTCTCGACACGCAGCTGCAAGGTGAGCTCGTCTCCGCAGCTGGGGTTGATACCGTCGTGCTCGTGCGTGGGAGCATCCATCTCGTACTTATAGTCGGGGTGCGAGTTGTGCTCCATAAACGTGGTGGAGGTGTACAGATTACCCATTGAACGTGCTCCAAACGTGATGCAGGCCGGCGACGAACTTGTCGATGTCGGCCTTGTCGTTGTAGAAGGCCACGCTGGCGCGGCAGCAGGCAAGGTTCTCGACGCCCAGCCAGGTGAGCAGCGGCTGCGCGCAGTGGTGGCCGGCGCGGATGCAGACGCCGTCCATGTCCATGATGCTCGCGACGTCGTGCGGGTGAATTCCCTTGACGTTAAAGCTCACAACGCCGTGGTGGTTGTCCCAGTAGATGGAACCGATGATTTGGACAAAGTCGAGCTGCATGAGTTCGCCCATCAGATAGTGGACGAGTGCCCGCTCGCGGGCCTGGATGTTCTCGTAACCCACCGTGTTGACCAGGTAGTCGAGTGCCGCACCCGTGGCGAAGATGCCGGCGGCGTCCTGCGTGCCGGCCTCGAATTTCTCGGGAACGGGCGCCCAGATGGCGTCCTGCTCGGTGACCGAGTCGATCATCTCGCCGCCGGTGAGCATGGGCGGCATGGCGTTGAGCAGGTCCATTTTGCCCCACAGCACGCCGATGCCCATGGGGCCCATGGCCTTGTGCGCGCTAAAGGCAAAGAAGTCGGCGCCCAGGTCGGCCACATCGACCGGCATGTGCGGCAGCGACTGTGCACCGTCGACGACCAGGTAGCCGCCGTACTTGTGCACGAGCTTGCCGAGGTTCTTGACTGGGTTCTCGACGCCCAACACGTTGGAGACCTGTCCCACGGCCAGGATCTTGGTCTTGGGACCCACCTTGGCAAGAACCTCCTCGGTGGTGAGCTGGCCGGTCTTGGTGGGGTAGAGGTAGACGAGCTTGGCGCCGGTCTCGTGGCAGACCTGCTGCCACGGAATCAGGTTGGAGTGGTGTTCCATGATGGTGATGACGACCTCGTCGCCCGGTTCGAGCACTGTGGGCGCAAAGCTCTTGGCGACCAGGTTGAGCGACTCGCTCGTGTTGCGGGTGAAGATGACCTCGTTGGCCTGTGAGGCACCGATGAGGTCGGCGATCTGCTGGCGGACTTTCGCGATGGCGTCGGTGGCCTCGACGGACAGCGAGTACAGGCCACGCAGGGGGTTGGCGTTCATGCGCTGATAGAAGTCGCGCTCGGCGTCGAGCACACAGGCAGGGCGCTGCGCGGTGGCGGCGCTATCGAGGAAGGCGATCTCGGGGTGCTGCTGGAAGAGCGGGAACTGCGCCTTGTAGGGGTTGGTCTCGATGTCCACGGTGGGCCAGCCGCGCGAGGCCTCGTCGCTGGCGTCGAGCTCCATGGGCTCAGGCGCGGTGCAGGTATCGCATTTAACGTGCTCGGTGTCGATCATGCGAGCTCCTCTTCAAAGTTGTCGATCAGGTTGTTGCCCAGGCGGACGACGGCTGCGCAGGTGCGCTCGTCGCTGGCGGAAAGCGCGGCGTCCTCCAACTTGGCGCGGATGAACAGGTCCTCGGCGGCGTTTTGGTCAAGGCCGCGGCAGGCGAGGTAGAACAGCTGCTCGTCGCGGACGTGACCGATGGTGGCGCCGTGGTTGCCGGCGACGTCGTCCTCGTCGCAGAGAATGACGGGAACGGTCTTGTTGTCGACGCCCTTGTTGGCCAAAAGCACCGTCTCGCGCTCGGTGCCGGTTGCACCCTTGCAGCCGTGCACGAGGTCGATGGTGCCACGGTAGACCTTCTTGGACGTGCCGGTCAGCACGCCGTTGGCGTCGATCTCGCACTCGGTCTTGCGACCGCGGTGGCGCAGCTCGTAGTTAAAGTCGCGCACCTGCTCGCGGGCGCCAAGGTAGTCAGTATCGATGGTGACCTTGGCGGTATCGCCCAGCAGGTCGCCGGCAAGGCCGGTGGCGCTGGCGCCGGCACCCAGGACGGTGTGCTGCACGTTGACGCGCGCGCCCTCGTCCAGGAACAGGCCGGTGTCGTCGAGTGCGATCCAGCTATCGTCGAGCGTCTGCGTGCAGGCCACGTTGACGGTGGCGTACTCGTGGGCACACACACGCAGCACGGAGCCCACGACACCTTCGCCGGCAACGGGGGAGTCCAGGGCAATCTGCAGGTTGAGCGTTGCCTGCGGGCGGGCGACGACGTCGATGGCGGCAATGGCCGCGGCAGCGTCGACGCCACTCACGCGCACGGTAACGGCGGCGTGCTGGTAGGCGGGAACATCGATGACGATGCACTTGGTGGCGTGCTCGGTCAGATGCGCATAGGCAGCCTCGCCCATGCCGGTCTCGAAGGCCTCGGCGGGGGAGAGCTCCTCCTCGAGCTTGATGGCGCCAGCCTGGTAGACGGAGGTGGCGGGCACGTCGAGCTCGGTCTCGGGTGTGATGCGGGCGCGGTCGGCGGCATCACCGGGGGCGGAGGCGCGGCGCTCGGGGAAGCGCTCGGCCATGGCGTCCATGGCGGCGTCGAACGCGTCTGTCATGCCAATAAACTGCTCGTCCAAGCCCTCGACCTCGACGGCCTCGGCAGGAGCGACGGCAAGCTCGTCCGAAAGCTCAAGCTTGGTCTGGTTCATCTTGAGCCAACCCCAAGTGGCAGCAGGCATCGCATTAACCTGCTCAAGGGTGGTAGCAGCGGTGTTCGTGGTCTGTTTCATTATCCGATCGCTCCTTCCATCTCGAGCTTGATCAGGTTGTTCATCTCGACGGCATACTCCAGCGGCAGCTCCTTGGAGACCGGGTTGGCAAAGCCGTTGACGATCATGGTGCGGGCCTCTTCCTCCGAGATGCCGCGGCTCATCAGGTAGAACACCTTGTCGTCGCCGATGCGGCCGATGGTAGCCTCGTGGCCGATGTCGACGTTCTTGGCGCGGATGTCCATGGCCGGTATAGTGTCGGAGCGGCTCTGGTCGTCGAGCATCAGCGACTGGCAGCTCACGGTTGCCTTGGAGCCCTCGGCCTTGGGTGTCGCCACGATAGAGCTGCGGAAGGTCTGGATGCCGCCGCTCTTGGAGATGCCCTTGGTTTCGACGGTTGCCGAGGTCTCGGGCGCGTTGAGCACGACCTTGCAGCCGGTGTCGAGGTTCTGCCCGGCGCCGGCAAAGGTGATGCCGGTAAAGCTCGAGCGGGCGCGACGGCCGTTGAGCACGCTCATGGGGTAGAGGTAGCCCACGTGGCTGCCGAAGGAGCCGCTGATCCACTCGATGTCGCCGTCCTCGTCCACGCGCGCACGCTTGGTGTTGAGGTTGTACATGTTCTTGGACCAGTTCTCGATGGTCGAGTAGCGCAGGTGCGCATGCTTGCCCACAAAGAGCTCGACGGCGCCGGCGTGGAGGTTGGCCACGTTGTACTTGGGCGCGGAGCAACCCTCAATGAAGTGCAGGTCGGCATCGTCCTCGACGATGATGAGCGTGTGCTCAAACTGGCCGGCGCCCTTGGCGTTAAGGCGGAAGTAGCTCTGCAGCGGGAAGTCCAACTTGGTGCCCTTGGGCACGTAGACAAACGAGCCGCCCGACCACACGGCGCCGTGCAGGGCCGCAAACTTGTGGTCAGTGGGCGGGATGAGCGTCATAAACTTCTCGTGGATGAGCGGCTCCCACTGCGGGTCATGCAGGGCTTCCTCAATACCGGAGTAGACGATGCCCATCTTGGACGCCGTGTCCTGCATGTTGTGGTAGACCAGCTCGGAGTCGTACTGCGCGCCGACACCCGCTAGGTAGCTGCGCTCGGCCTCGGGGATACCCAGGCGCTCAAAGGTGTTCTTGATGTCGTCGGGCACCGACTCCCAGTCGTGCTTTTGGTCGGTGTTGGGCTTGACATAGGCGACGATGTTATCCATGTCCAGGCCCTCGATGGAGGGGCCCCACATCGGGTCGGGGAAGCGGTTGAAGATCTCGAGGGACTTGAGGCGCAGGTCGAGCATCCACTGCGGCTCGTCCTTCTTGGCGCTGATCTCGCGCACGATGTCGGGCGTGATGCCGGCGTCGAGGCGCTCAAATCCCTCCTCGCCATAGGTGAAGTCGTAGAGGCTGCGGTCGATGTCCGCGACCTCGGTGCGGTTCTTGGTCATTGCGTCGCCCCTTTACGCCTGCTGCTCGGCAGCGGCGGCCTCGGCCTGGGCGCGCTGCTCGGCGGCCTCGCGCTCGAAGGTCTCAAAGCCGTTCTTGTCGATCCAGGGGATGAGCGAGGCGTCGTCCTCGCGCACGATGTGGCCCTTGACCATAACGTGGACGCGGTCGACATCCAGGTGCTCCAGGATGCGCGTGTTGTGCGTGATGATGAGCATGGAGCCGTCGCAGCTCTTGCGGTAGGCGTCCATGCCATGACTGACGGTGGAAAGGGCGTCGACGTCCAGGCCGGAGTCAGTCTCGTCCAGGATGGCGAGCTTGGGCTGCAGCAGCAGAAGCTGGAGCATCTCGACCTTCTTTTTCTCGCCGCCCGAGAAACCCACGCCCAGCTCGCGGTTGAGGTAGGCGGTATCCATGTTGAGCTCGGCCGCGAGCTCCTTCACGCGGCGGCGGAACTCCTTGCCCTTCATCTCCAGGCCGGGGCGGCCGGCGATGCTGGCGCGCAAAAAGCTCGACAGCGGCACGCCCGGAATCTCGACCGGGGCCTGGAAGCTCAGGAACAGGCCGGCGCGCGAACGCTTGTCGGTGGTGAGCTCGGTGATGTCCTGGCCGTCAAAGACGATGCGGCCGTCGTTGACCGTGTAGACGGGGTCGCCCATGACCAGGTGGCCGAGGGTGGACTTGCCGGCGCCGTTGGGTCCCATCAGCACGTGGGTCTCGCCGGCGGCGACGTTGAGGTTGACGTTGTGGAGGATGGTCTTCTCGTCCACGGAGGCGGTCAGACCTTCGATGGAAAGCAGCGGATTTGCGCTCATGCTGTCCCTCTCTGTATATGGTGTACTCATAGGTGTACTAAACCCTAGGAATCTTCTCGGAATAAAGTTACTATGGGTTCGGCGTTAGTCAAGGGAAAACCCGACTAATCCACTCGACTTTTCAAATTCTGGGACAAAATAACCTGTTGTGTTTGTCCCATTTACTTAAGATTTGGGACAAACAAACCAGGTTATGTTGTCCCAGATGCGATGGGAGGGTAGGTATGCTCATTTCTTCCAAGGGCCGCTATGCCCTCCGGCTGATGATCTATATCGCGGCGCTGGGCGACGCCGAGGGCAAGATTGCCCTGCGCGAGGTTGCCGACCGCGAGCATATCTCACAAAAGTATTTGGAGCAGCTGGTTCGTCCGCTTATGAAGGCGGGCCTGCTTAAGAGCGTGCGCGGCAAGGGCGGCGGCTACATGATGGCCAAGGATCCAGCCGAGGTGCGTGCCGGCGACATCCTGCGCGCCGTCGAGGGCAGCACGGCGCCCGTGGCGTGCGACGGCATCGACAACAGCTGCACCCGCAGCGATTTGTGCTCGACCGTCAAGTTCTGGCGCGGCCTGGACGACGTGATCGAAAAGTACGTCGACGGCGTGACGTTGGCCGACCTGGCCGCCGTCCCCGAAATCAACTTTGACATTAAGCTGTAGGGGTGCAAATGGCATCTCTCGACAAGGTGTACAAGCAAATCGAAGTTTTTGCTCGGGAATGTGACGCCGAGAAGGTCGTGTTGTTTGGTTCTCGTGCTCGAGGCGACAACTTGCCCAAGAGCGATATTGACATCGCCGTAGCAGGTTGCCGGGATTTCGGCCGTTTCTCATATTTGATCGAGGAACATCTTGATACTCTTTTAGATGTAGATGTCGTCAATCTCGACGAGTCCCTATCGCAGCAATTGCTCGATGAGATTGCCAAGGATGGTGTGATTCTGTATGAAAAAATATGAGAACTTTGTTAGCGCCTTGGCGAATCTTGAGGATGCGCCCAATCAGGATCTCAACAATGATTTTGTTCAGAGTGGATTGATTAATAAGTTCAATCTTCAATTTGAACTGAGCTGGAAGCTCCTTAAGCGTCTGCTCGAGTATGAGGGCGCCACGCTTGCCGCGTCGGGGTCTCCTCGTGCCATCTTGAAGGAGTCCTACCGATTCTACGACTTTATTGATGAGGCAGCCTGGCTGGATATGCTCAGAGACCGCAATACGAACGTCCATATCTACGACAACAAGCTCGCTCAAGATTTGATTCAGCGCATCTTGAACGTCTATATTCCCGCTTTCTGTCAGTTGAGAGACGGGCTGACGAAACGTTACGGCGAGCTTCTGTTGGCGCCCGACGACCAGTTTGTCTAATTCCTTAAGATTTCGCGGAGGGTTGTTGCCGTTTACCGAGGGGTTGTTGTGCAACAACGGGCGAGCTGCAATACTTAGTTTTATCTTTGCAAACTGCACTTTAACTACACCAATGCAGGGAGGATCTTATGCAGCCCAAGCATTCCGCGATTGTCGCGGGCCTGACGCTGGCGCTTTCGTTTGGCGCCGTTTCCGCGCCGGCACCCGCCGCTGCCGAGGAGCCCACGCCGGGCGTTGCCTCGGATGCCACCGATATCGATAAGGGTCTCTACACCCAGCAGTCCTTCTCGGGCGTGCTGAGGTCGGTCCAGGGCGTTTCGTTTGTCAACGTGACTCCCGAGATGAAGTACTTTACCAAGTACGAGAGCCATGGCAACTACAACCAGGGCTTTTCGTACGGTGACGGCTATAACGCGCTGGGTTATTACCAGTTCGACCGTCGTTGGTCGCTCATTCCGTTTATGAAGCAGGCCTACAACTACAACCCCGAAAAATACAGCATGCTCAAGGATGCGATTGATCGCGGCGGCGAAATTTCCAGCGCGAGCAATGCCATGTACGAGAACGGCCAACTCACCGAGTTGGGCCGTATTGCGCAGGAGGCCTTCCAGGGCGCTTATAACACCGACCCTGCTGAGTTTTCGGCTCTGCAGGATGCCTATGCGTACAACTCGTACTATGCGGTGACCGAGGCGTGGCTAAAGAGCGGCCTGGGTATTGATATTTCGGGTCGCGCCGATTGCGTCAAGGGCATGGTGTGGAGCATTACCAACATGTGCGGCACTGGTGGCTGCAGGGACTTTTTCCGCTGGGCGAATCTTTCCAACGATATGTCCGATCGCGAGTTTGTGACGGCGCTTTCCAACAGCGTGGTCAATAACGTGGCGACCAAGTATTCGAGCCAACCCCAGTATCATGAGGGCTGGAAGAACCGCTACCGCAACGAGCTAAAGGACTGCTTGGTTTATATCGCTGAGGACGAGGCTGCCGCCGCGACGCCCGTGCAGCCCGAGCCCACACCGGCGCCCTCGCCGACACCTGATTCGAATGACGACTCGAGTGACGATGCCAACGATGACAGGATGGATGCGCCCTCGACCGATGCTGACGGTAATGGCTCTGCTGGTGGCACTACCAACGACGGCTCTACCTCGAACGGCTCCGATTCGAACGGCTCTGCTGCGGGCGATTCGCCTTCAAGCTCTGCTGGCAATACGGACAGCGACGCTTCTGGTTCGACCGGCGCTGACACCTCTAACTCATCTACCGGCTCGAGCGATTCGTCCGTTGACACCGGCTCTAACAACGGCTCCGGCTCTGACGCAACCCCTGATTCCGATGCTTCCGAGGACGATTCGAATAAGGCGCCGGACGCTCCCGTTGCTTCGCCGGACAAGAAGCCTTCTTTCTCCGAGCAGCTTGGTTCTACGCTGGGTTCTTCGCTGATGGCTGGCGTCAATAACGGCTCGGCCCAGAACAAGGACAACTCTGATCAGGCTTCCACGGAAAAGACCGAAGCCGCAAAGGGCGACTCCAAGGACAAGGCTTCCGAGAAGACCGAATCCGATAAGGGTTCTAGCTCTGAGGAGAAGGACGACAAATCCGCTCAGAAGAAGGACAAGAGCAAAACCGAGGGCGAAAAGAAAAAGACCGAGGACGAAAAGAAACAGTCCGAAGACGACGACAAGAGCGGTGCTGACAACCAGAATCAGGAGCAAAATGACTCCAAAACGGTGACCACCACGACCACGACGACTACAGCTACCAAGTCCTCGGGCGGCAACATGCCCAAGACGGGCGATCTGATTGTGATGGCGAGCCTTGCCAGCGCGAGCTTGGCCACGCTGGGCGCTACGTCCATCGTGAGCGGTAAGCATAAGCTCGATCAGCAGAAGAAGGCTGCTGGGGAGGACGGCTCGGAGGAGTAGCCTCTCGGTTGCCAGATAACTAAAGAGTCGGGACGGGGTCCGGTGCGAATGCGTCGGGCCCCGTTTTGTTGTGCAACGATTAGTTGTGCCCCCTCACACCTCTTGTTGCTACCGTTGCCCGATATGTTTGCGCGGCGACATCGGTACATGCGATGCGGTCATTACAATTGGCATCGTGCTGCGATTTAGGGGGAACGTTTTGGTGTCTGAACAGGCAAATGTTGATTGTGCTGCTGGCTTTGGCGTGCGTTTGATCGGCTGTGCCGACGATGCGGCTTTGCCCATTGGCATGCACGACTATGCGGAGGCTCTTGGTTGCTGCACGCTGGTCGACAAGACCATGTTTATTGCCGATGTGTTGGACTGCGACGCGTCCGTTGTGGTGTGCTGTCGACCCGAGGGTTTTGGCAAAAGCATGAACTTGTCGACGCTCAGGGCTTTTCTGGAGCGTCCAGCGGTTGGTCGCGCTGATCAGCGTTTGTTTGCCAATGCTCAGATTTGGGATGCAGACGGTGGGCGCTATCGGGATGAATATGCTTGCTATCCGGTGATATCGCTGGACTTTTCTGGCGCTGCGAGGCGTGGTGCCGCTATTGCCGACGTCGTGCGCGATGCCCTTTCGGGCGAGTGCGCTCGCTTGTTGGCGCTCTTGGAGGCTCCTGATTTAGCTCGAGATAAGGTGCGTCACATCGAACGTGTTGCGCGTGGCGTGGCGAGCGCGGACGAGGTTGACTCGGTGCTCGGTGTGCTCATTGAGCTGCTGGAGATGGCCTGCGATGAGCAGGTTGTATTGCTCGTTGATGGGTACGATGCGGCGTGGTCTCGCCGTGCGAGCGCGAGGGACGCTTCCGACGCCGATCCGGCAGGGCTATTCGATCGCGTGCTGTTCGACGCCATTGCCACTGCGCGCGATTCGTTGCGGCTGACGTGTCTGATGGGGGAGTGTCCCGGTCCTGCCGAAGCGGCGCTTTCTTCGCGCAGTTGTTCGTATTGTCTGTCGACGCCGCTTTCGACGTGGTGTGACCGTTGGTTCGGCTTTTCGGATGCCGAGGTCCAGGCTCTGTTGAATCATGCTGGGCGCGAGGAATACCTTGATGATGCGCGTGAATGGCTCGAGGGATATCGGTTTGGCAGGGTCTATTGTTCGAGTCCGGCGCGCGTGATCGGTTTTCTGGACCGAGGCTGCACGGCGCCTGTGCGCGCCGATCTGTATGGGTATGCGGATTGCCTGAGTAGGGTAGTTGCCGGGTGGAATCTCGACCGCCTTTCGGTCTTGTTTGATTTGCTCGAGGCCCATGGGTGCGCTGAGGTCCCGCTTTGTTTGGGCACTGCAGAGCCAGATGTCTCGCCTGACGATGGCATGTGGACAGCGCTGTATCTGTCCGGTTTTCTCACGACGGATATGACTGAGGAGCCAGAGCATGGCAATCGCCTCCGTGCTTTGCGATTGCCCAATAACGAGCTTAGACAGGCCTTGCGTCTAGTGATTGTTGAGTGGTTTGAGTGCGCTGCCGAAGACATTCGAGACGTCGATGCGTTTCGCGACGGGCTGTGCCGTGGGAACGAGGATACCGTGAGGCGGGCGCTAAGCCGCATCCTGGGGGATGCGGGAATCGGTGAGACCGACCCAGATAAGCCGCTGCCATATCATCTGCTCTTGCAGGGGCTCTGCTTTGGCTTACCGGGCTATGCCAATCCTGCCTCGAGGCGAAAGTGTGGCGCAGGTCGCTGGGACATCCAGGTTTTTCCCACGGGCGCCGTGTTCGACATAGCCGATACGATCGGTATGCTCGATGAACGTCCGCTGATAACGATCAACATGATGTATGACCCCGGTGTGGATGCGCTGGGCCTGGAATTGCTGGCCGTGCAGGCGCTGCTCGACATAGAGCGCGACGGCATCGACGAAATCCGTGTGCCGCGCCCCGGCGTGGGTCGCATGCGCTGGGGGTTCGGTTTTGATGGGCAGCATGTGGCTACGGTGTGCCAGCGGCTTTAAGCGCCGAGGTGTTTCCGGCTTCCGTTACTCCGCGTCCTTCATGGGCGGCATGGGCTTCCAGTTGGGGTCCTTGACGATCTTGTGGGCGTCCTTCATGCCACGGCGCAGCGCCGGAATACCGGTCTTAAAGCACTTATCGACCGCAGCCAGGCGAATGAATTCCTTGCAGAAGGTCGCGGCGTTGCCCAGACGGAACAGCATAGGGTGGTAGTCGCCGTAGATCTGCATGTAGCGGGCCAGATAACCGCGGTTGCGCATGATGTAGTAGCGGTTGGTGTCGCTCGTGGAGTTGAGCTGGCGTTTGCCGGCGATGTCCCAGTTAGAGACGGCGCGGGCGCGCTTGAGCACCACGTCGGCAACAACGGCGGCGGGGAAGTGCTGGCTGGCCACGTAGCCATAGCAGGCATCGTCGCCGTAGATAAAGAAGCGCGCGTCGGGCAGGCCGATCTTGTCGACCACGCGGCGCGAGAACATGCCGCCCTCAAAGCACAGCTGGTTCATGGCGCGATAACCCTCTGGACCCAAGTCCCACTTGGCGACTGGGTTGGGAATGCCGAGCGAAAGGATGAGCTGGTACTGCCAAAAGAAGGCGCCGCCGTCAAAGTCTAGGCGCGAACCCTGGATGACATCGTAGCGGTCGGTCCACTTGGCAAGACGCTCGATGCCTTCGGGGATGACGAGCACGTCGTCGTCCATCACCCAGAACCACTGGGCGCCCAGGTCGTAGGCGCATTTGGTGCCAGCGGAGAAGCCACCTGCACCGCCGCCGTTTTCGAGCTGTGGTGCGTAGATGACGCGGTCGGTGCCGCCCTTCGCGTCGGGCTGTTCGATGTCGGTGCCCCACAGGTTGGCCAGGCGCTCGTTGAATGCGGTGCACATGGCCTCGGTCTCGCGCGAATTCTCGTTATCGACAATCACGATGCGCCAGGGCGTTGCCGTGAGCTCGGTCATGGAGTCGAACAAGTTGGCCAGGAGTTCCTGGCGCTTGTACGTAACGACGACGATGGCGAGCTTGTCGATGGGAGCGGGAAGGGTTGAAGGCATGGGGCAATATATCCTTTCACGCGCGGCGGGCGAGTGCTGCGCGGAAGCTATCGAATACGTCCTTGGGACTGTCCTATTGTAAAGGCTCGGCGCACCTTAGCGGCAAGCTTTGAATAAAACGCAGGAACCTGCCATGGGCCCGCCGCATGACGTGGGGCTGCTTTGCCCGCAAGAGGCTCCATAGATTATATAAACGCCCGCTGGCGCGCTGACCCTTTGATACCATGAAACGACAGGTATTTCCTAAGGAGCACATTTGTCTACTAACGCCTCTGGCAGCCCTGTTCTGTCGCTGCTTATTCCCATTTACAATGTTCAGCGCTACCTGCGCGAGTGTCTCGATTCCGCCCTGGCGCAGACGCTCAAGGATATTGAGATCATCTGCATCAACGACGGGTCGACCGACAACTCGCCGGTGATTATCCGCGAGTATATGGAGCGCGATGGGCGCGTCAAGATGATCGACAAGGCCAACAGCGGCTACGGCGACTCGATGAACCACGGTCTGGAGATGGCGCGCGGCAAGTACGTTGGCATCTTGGAGTCCGATGACTTTATGGCGCCCGACGCACTCGAAAAGCTTGTCTCGGCCGCCGATAGCAATAATGCCGACTTTGCGAAGGCGAACTTTGATTTCTACTGGTCTAAGCCCGAGGAGCGCCGTTCGCTGCACGAGATGTTTAAAGCCAAGGACTGTGGCAAGCCGGTGCACCCGAGCGATACGACGCGGTTCTTTAAGCAAAAGCCGTCGATTTGGTCGGCCGTGTACCGTCGCGATTTTCTTGAGCGCAACGGCATTACGTTTCTGCCGACTCCGGGGGCATCCTTTCAGGACACGTCATTCGCCTTTAAGGTGATCGCGTGCGCCGATAAGGCCGTTTACCTGCATGATGCCGTGTTGTCGTATCGCCAGGATAACGAGAATTCCTCGGTCAATTCTTCGGCTAAGGTCTTTTGCGTCAATACCGAGTATGCCGAAATCGAGCGCTGGATCCGAGAAGATTATGCTCGCGATCACGCAAGCGGCGATGTCGCGCGCATGCTCAAGTTCAATCAGCTCATTAAGTACGATTCGTATATGTGGAACTACGTGCGTCTGGCGCCTAAGTTCTATAAGGAGTTCCTGGTTCAGATGGCCAAGGAATTTCAGGCGGCCTTGGATGCCGGGGACTTTTCGCTTGACGACCTCAAGCCGTGGAAGCGCGCAAATCTCGCTGCTATCCTCAAAGATCCTGAGGGCTGGGTTGACGAGCATCCGAGCTTTGCGACGGATGGTGCCTTGGGGCGTGCTAAGTATTACGCCTCGGTTGGAGGCCCAGGCGTGGTTGCTGCCTTCCTCATCGAATCGCTGAGGGGGTAGGTCGGCATGGGAGAGGCCTCGCGTCCTAAAGCTACCATTGTCGTCCCCGTTTACAACTCTGCGCGCTCCATTCAGCGATGCCTCGATTCGCTGCTGGCCCAGTCCGAGCGCTCGATTCAGGTTGTGTGTGTCAACGACGGTTCGACTGATGATTCGTTGAACGTGTTGCACCAGATCGCGCAGGCCGACGATCGCGTACTGGTGATTGACCAGGAAAACGCGGGTGTCTCGTGTGCTCGAAATGCCGGTATCGATGCCGTCGAGGGCGAGACCGTCTTTTTTGTGGACGCCGACGATTACATCGATGCCCAGACGGTCGAGCGCGTGCTGCATTCCATGGAGTCCGCAGATGCCGAGGTCGCCGTCTTTGGCGGCGTCTGTGAACCTGCCGATGCTGCCCCCAAACGCGTCCAGCAACTCATGAGCCCCAAAGCTGGCACCTTCGGCGCCCGTGATCCCCAACTGCTGTTCCATTCGAATGCGCAGCCCTATGCCTGCCGCGCGGCTTTTTCGCGCGAGCTGCTCAATCGCGAAGGTATTCGCTTCGCCCCCGGTTTGGCTTTGGGCGAGGACGTCGTCTTCCAATTTGCGGCTTATGCGCTTGCCCGCAAGACCGTCGTCATGCCGGACAAGTTCTACCACTACGTGATGGAGAGTGAATCGGCGACGCACGAGTTCAACAGTGCCGAGGCTCGCGCCAAAAAGCTTGACGCCCACATGAGGATGCTCGAGGAGGTCTTGGAGGACTGGGCGGCCTACGGTCTTTTGGACCTGTGCCCCGGCGAGCTGATAACTTGGTTTTTAGACCTAATTGTGTTCGACCTGGCGCGCTTGGATGCCGATGGTTTCCATCGCGTGGCGGCTCGCGTCAACATGGATCTCACGACGTTTTTGGGAACGGAGTGGGCGGATATGCCTGCTAAGGGCGCCGTTTGCCGTGTTGCCCACAAGCTCGTTGCGGCGACCTCGGGTGTTTCGATGGCAGACGCCACGCTGTTCTATCTTTCGACCCGCGGTCTTAAGGCCTGCCTGGAGCGCTTTATCTAATTCTGGGCACTGACGCGCGCCGTTGCTTCGCTGCTAAAATAACCCTGTTACACGCTATTCAACAGGAGGTTCTCTTGCAGAACTCTGATACCCCTAAAGTTTCGCTGCTTGTTCCCATCTGCAACGTTGAGCGCTATCTGCGCGAGTGCCTCGATTCTGCCGTTGCGCAGACGCTCAAGGACATTGAAATCATCTGCATCAACGACGGCTCTACCGATAGCTCGCCGGATATCATCCGAGAGTACATGGAGCGCGACTCCCGTGTAAAGATGATCGACAAAGCCAACAGCGGCTACGGCGACTCGATGAACCGCGGCCTGGAGATGGCGCGCGGCGAGTACGTGGGCATCCTTGAGTCCGATGACTTTATGTTTGAGGATTCGCTCCAAAAGCTGGTCGCCAAGGCCGATGCCGAGCATGCCGATGTGGTAAAGGGCGACTTTTACCTGTATTGGTCCACGCCCAGCGAGCGCCGTGAGCTGTTTGGGATCATCGACGAGCATATGACGGGCGCCGCGTATCGCCCCGTCGATCGCCCAGGCATTTTCTACCGCAAACCTTCCATTTGGTCGGCTATCTATCGGCGCGAGTTCCTCAACGACAATCAGATTCGGTTCCTTTCCACGCCGGGTGCCTCGTATCAGGACGCAGGCTTTAACTTTAAGGTTTGGGCTTGTGCCAAACGTGCCGCGTTTATTGCGGACCCCATTTTGTGCTATCGCCAAGATAACGAGAAGAGCTCCGTTAATTCGCCCAACAAGGTGTTTTGCGTTTGCGACGAATATGCCGAGATGCAGCGCTTTTTGGATGAACGCCCCGAGCTTAAGGCTCGGCTTCAGGGCATTTTAATGCGCATGAAGGTCGATACGTATCGCTGGAATGATGAGCGCTTGGTCGATGGGCTGCGCGAGCAGTTTTGGGAGAAGGCGTCGCCCGAGCTCAGGGCCGATTGGGATGCTGGTCGCTTTGACCTGTCGCTGTTCGACCCGCGCGGCGAGACCGACTTGCGCTTGATGGTCAGGTCGCCTCGCGCTTACATCGATTCGCGTTTTGACTTTAAGAAGCCGGGCAAGCTCAATACGTTTAAGCATTACTTTAAGATCGGCGGCCTGCCGCTGGTTTGGCGCGTGCTGACGTATCAGCGCACCTACGGCGACAACCCGCACCCTGATGACGTTCCGGCCGCACAGTAGGAGCGAGTGACTATGGCTACCCCCAAGATTTCCGTTGTTGTTCCCATCTATAAAGTGGAGGAGTGCCTGGCTTGGTGCCTGGACTCCCTGCTTGCGCAGGACATGCCCGATTGGGAGGGCGTGCTGGTCAACGATGGCTCGCCGGACGGTTCGCGCGATATCGCGGCTGCCTATTGCGAAAAGGACGCGCGCTTTACGCTGGTCGATAAGGAGAACGGGGGCCTGTCGAGTGCGCGTAATGCAGGCATCGCTGCGTCCACGGCGCCTATCGTCGCGTTCTTGGATTCCGACGACCGCTTTACGCCCGATGCGTGCCGTGTGATCGTCGATGCCTTTGAGCGCGAGGACTGCGACGTTTTGACCTTTGGCGCGAACCCGTATCCGCTGGAGGCGGGGTATCCGTGGCTTAACTATGTGCTGAGCCCGCGTGATGTGTCGTTTGTGGGCTATAGCTCTGACCTGCTGTTTAAGGAAGCGTCTCGCCCCTTTGCATGGCGCACCGCCTGCAAGCGTGAGTTTTTGCTGGGCAACGGGATCGTGTTCGACAAAACCGTTAAGTATGGCGAGGACCAGGTCTTCGATTTTGCCGTGTACGGTCGTTCGCATAAGACCGCGCTTATCTCGAACAAGCTGTATGACTACCGCGTGGCGCGCAAGGGTTCGCTCATGGACACCATGCGCTACGACGACGAGACACGTCTGCTGGAGCACGTGAAGATTTACTCCGCGGTGCTGGCTGACTGGCAGCGCGACGGTCTCGATGCTCAGCACGCCGATGACCTGGCATATTTCCTGTGCGATCTTGTGCTGTACGATGCGCTCAGGCTTCTGGGTACGGGCTGCGGCAAGGTGTTTGCTGCCGTTGCCACAGCGCTTGCCGGTTCTGCCGTGAGCAGCGATACTGCGCTCGCACAATGCGCTCCTTCTGTTGCTGCTATGGTGCGTGCGGCGCTTATCAGCAAGGCCCCCAATGCCCGTGGGTGCAAAAAGCTCATGTTCGATTACGACGTCTTGAGGTTTGGGCGTCTGGGCGCCTGCAAACGCATGGCAGCGAACGCCCTGGGAAAGCGAGAAGTGTAGATGAGTATCAAGCGTTTGGCACTTTGCCGCAGTCAGGGCCGTCTGTTTGTGCTGCTTCGTTTTGCCGGTCAGGATGTCGCCGCGCTTATTGAGCGGGAGGGCTCTCAGGCGTTTGCCCATGCGACTACGAGCGGTTCTTGTGTGCCGTCGCTGGTGCTCCCGGTCGATCATGGCCGTGTGCTGGCGCTTTGCCCTTCCGTCTCCGATTACGAGCGCGAGCTCGCCGTCTTGGTGCTTCCGTTTTTGGATGGTTCCTCAATCGACGCTGCATTTGTGTCCGGAGGCCAAAAGCTTGGCTCCATTCGCCTCGATAGCCGCGTGGCCAAGCTGGAATCCAAGATTAACTACAAAGCAAAGCCTGCGATGTGTGCGCTTATCCGCGATGCGCAGCGTGGCGAACACTGCGGCCGCTACGAGATCGATGCCATTCGCTATTTGCCGGCAGACGTCGGCGCGGTGTGGCGCTATGAGGTTACCTGGGCTGGAGACCCCCAGTGCGCACCTGAGCTCCAGATTTTCGATACGCACATGAATGCCATTGGTGTCACCGTGCATGTGTTTGAATCGCAGGTCGATGTGCCGCAGCAGAACGGATGCCGCGTCAATAAAACGTATCTGAGCGTTGAGATGCCTCAGGATATACGAGATTTTGTCGCGATTGTGAGCGATCCCACAGAGCAGATCCAGAGCGGGTTTTGCGCCATGGATGGTCGCCTGTACAACGGCATGTTCGATGACAGTTGGAACCGCATGAAGGACGCGCGTGCAGACGACGCAGCTTATCGACGTTGGTTTGAGCAACATCGCGCAAAGCCGGGCGATTTGGCGTGCCAACGTGTCGCTTCGGCGGCCTTTGCCTATAGGCCGCTCGTGAGCATTGTGGTGCCGTGCTACAAGACTGATCGGGTCTACCTGCGCGAGCTGCTGGACTCGGTGCTAGCCCAGAGCTATGACAACTGGGAATTGCTGCTTATGGACGCCTCGCCCGAATGGGACGCGGTGGCCGACCTTGCGGTGGACGCCAATGACGAGCGCGTTCGTCGCATTGGGCTGCCCGGCAACGGCGGCATCGTGGTCAACACCAACGCGGGTATTGAGCAAGCGACGGGCGACTACATCGCGTTCTTGGACCATGACGACATTCTGGAACCGGACGCGTTATTCCAGTATGTTTCCGCGCTGAATAAGGCGGCCGAGGGCGAGCGTCCCCAGGTCCTGTTCTGCGACGAGGACATGTTCCAGAAAACGGGGGAGTGGGGTCAGCCTGTCTTTAAGACGCAGCTCAACGTTGACCTGCTCTATAGCCATAACTGCGTGACGCATTTCCTGATGGTGGAGAAGGCGCTTATCGATCGTATCGGCACGTCCCCAGAAGACGTTGCGGGTGCCCAGGACTACGACCTGACGCTCCGCTGCCTTGCGGCGGGCGCGCGGTTTGAACATGTTGCGCACGTGCTGTATCACTGGCGCGTTCATCCGGGGTCGACCGCCGACGGTTCTGCCGATAGCAAGCCATATGCTTTCGAGGCCGGACGCCTGGCTCTGCAGCGCCACTTTGACTCACTGGGTGTTCATGGAACGGTCGAGGAGTCCGAGACACCGTTTGTCTACCGCATGCGCTATTCGCTGCCAGAGCCTGCGCCGTTGGTGAGCATTGTGATTCCCACCAAGGACCACGTCGAGACGCTCGACGCCTGCGTGATGTCGATCGCACGGAAGGCCACGTATGCCAACTACGAGATCGTCTTGGTGGAGAACAACAGCGAAGACCCGGAGACGTTTGCGTATTATGAAACCCTGCCGGCGCGCGTAGCCGCTGCGTCTGATGGCAAGGGTGCAGCGCGCGTTGAGTGGTGGCCGGGCGAGTTTAATTACTCCCAGATCATCAACTTTGGCGTTGAGCATGCCAAGGGCGACTATCTGCTGCTGTTGAACAACGATACCGAGGTCATAAGCCCCGGCTTTATTGAAGAGATGATGGGCTATCTGCAGCGTCCCGATGCGGGCGTGGTGGGCGCCAAGCTCTTCTTTGCCGATCATCTGGTGCAGCACGCTGGCATTTTGGTTGGCGTGCGCGGCGCACTTGCACATGCCAACCAAGACTTTTCGGCAAAGCGCGAGGGATATCTTGCCCGCGCTGTGCGCCCGGGCAACTTTAGCGCCGTTACGGGCGCCTGCCAGATGGTCCGTCGCGACGTGTTTGAGCAGGTCGAAGGCTACGACGAGCAGTTTGCCGTTGGCTTTAACGATGCAGATTTTTGCCTGCGCGTTTGGGAGGCGGGCTACCGCACCGTCTTTACGCCTTATGCCGAGCTGTTCCACTACGAGTTCACCTCGCGCGGCAGGGAAGAGGCCAACGAGGAAAAGCTGCGCCGCTGGAAGCGCGAGCAGGCGCTGTTCATGCAACGCTGGCCAGAGTTCTTCCTCGACGGCGATCCGTGGTTGGGGCCGAACTTATCCGCTGAGAGCGAGTATTTCTCGGTCTAAGGCAATGGTTTTAGGAAGTCCTAAATTTTCTTTTGGTATGAGCTTGGAAGAAAACAGCGTTGGACTACTTACTAAGATAAATAACGAAAGCTCGATACTTTCGCGATAAATTTATACAAGCTTATACAGCTCGATATTATCCGATATAGTCTGCGATAATTATTTAAACGATGATTGGCTGTTAATCGATTCCCTAGAAAGGCAAACAAGTGAGCGCCACAGCATTCCATAATCCGTTTCGTCCCACTGCCGGCGCTGAGCCTCCGCGCATAATTGGCCGTGACGATATCGCTCTTGAGTTTACCGAGAGCTTGAATGCGGGAATTGGTGCACCTGCGAGGCTCATGCGCATTGCTGGACCGAGGGGCTCCGGAAAAACTGTTTTGCTCTGCGATCTTAGGGATCGTGCTCGAGAGCTTGGATGGAAGACCGCTATTGTCTCTGCTGGCCCTGACCTATTGCTGGACTTGCGGGATCAGGTTGCTGATTCTTCCCTTGCGGCCAATGCTTCGGTCGGCGTAAACGCCGGCTTTGTTTCCGCGAAAGTTGACGTTGCGCCCAAAGAGCCGAGCCTTAGAAAGTTACTGAGTTCGGCAGCGAAGTCATCCAAGGGTCTTTTTATTGCCATCGATGAAGTTCAGGACGCTCCGATTGACGATATGCGTGTCATTGCGTCTACGGTTCAGCTTTTGATAGGGGAAAAAGTAGATATCGCACTTGCCTTTGCCGGGTTACCCGCCGGTGTTATGGATCTTATTAACGGCAAGGCGCTTACGTTCTTGCGTCGTGCCCTCCCCGAAGATCTGGCGCCTATCAACCAGGTGGAGGTAGCGCTCTCTATGGGCGATAGCTTTGTCGCTACTGGCTTGACCATAGAGGACAATCTCCTGTCGAGAGCCGCTAAGGCCACTAAGGGATATGCCTATCTGGTGCAGCTGGTCGGTTATTCCATTTGGCAGCGCGCCAACTTGCATCGTGTCAAAAGTGCCATTGTGAGCGAGCGCGACGTCACTGAAGGCATTGCGCTGGCAGAGGCTCGTTTTCACGATGTTGTTCACGAGCCCGCGATTTCGGGACTGGGGCTCAACGATTTCAAATACCTTTTGGCCATGTGCGAGGATAAACAACAGTCCAAATCATCCGAGATTGCTAAGCGCATGGGTAAAAAGACCAATGAGATTAGCTCTATTAGGGCCAAATTGCTACAAAGAGAGGTTATTCAGGCACCACAGAGGGGTTACGTTCAGTTTGCCGTGCCGGACCTAGATATCTATCTACGAGAGAACGCCGAGGAGATTCTCGAACGGTTCTAGGTCGAGTGAGGGCGACGTCATATTCTTTAAGACTGCTATCAGCGTCGATTGCCATATCGGGGGAGGCGGGCTACCGCACCATCTTTACGCCCTATGCCGAGCTGTACCACTACGAGTTTACCTCGCGCGGTGGGGAAGAGGCCAACGAGGAAAAGCTGCGCCGATGGAAGCGCGAGCAAGCACTGTTCATGCAACGCTGACCGGAGTTCTTCCTTGGTGGCGACCCCTGGCTCGGGCCAAACCTATCTGCCGAGAGCGAGTATTTCTCGGTCTAGTTCGAAGTGATGCCAAGATCCGGCAAAGTATCCTCAAGAGCCGCAAGGGCGGTGGGATTCAAATATTCCTCGTTCAAGTGGCTCTTGTCATAGTGAAAACGTGTGTCTCGTGAGCATTCGACGAGTTCTGCGGTAAAGAACTTCTCCCAGCTAAAGAACCTTGAGCTTTCGATGTGTTCAGCGGGATTAAGCAGCATCTCCTTAATGTGTTTGCTGTTGAATAATCCCGAATTCAACACGAGCCATTCAAACGATTCCGGCAGGAATAGCTTGATGTTCTTTCGGCGCAATAGCGCAGTTGCTTCCGCAATTTCAGGTCCAAAGGCGGCACCGTCGGCGATTACAAGGATCTCGTTTTCCGGTGCGTCCATAATGCAGTTGCAGATATTTGATTTCCCGCCTGCGCTGATACACCGAATGTCGCTCTTTTTGCATAGCAAACTGAAGAACTCGTAGCCCGAATTTGAGTCTTCAACGATGACAAGCTCTGGCCTCTCACCTCTAAATTTACTATCACCGTAAATGCGATATGTAGAGGTGTAGACACGAGAATATACGGGATACTTCGTCGTGGTCCGGTTGGTGTTCTTTAGACCGTAAATTTCATCAACGCTATAGGGCAGTTGATGTAACGACTCTCTGGCAACGATTACGAAATAGTTCGAGCTATGCTTCGCTTCATGGGCAAATTCTTCTGTTCGAACAAAAGCGTTGCCTTCATCAATAAAAACGATGCTGTTGGAAATCTCCTGGAGATCTCTGCGCCAATACTTTCCAGTTATTGTCTTGCAGGGCACTTTGCAACTAACTGTTACGCCGCTTTGTGCTCCTAATTCTTCGTGAGCGGCCACCATATCGAGCAACGTCGTTTTGCCTGTAGCACTGTTGCCTTGAATGATAGTCAGGTTTCTATTGATGGTCAGTTTAAACTGAACTCGGTTGTTTTGAATAACTACCCCGTATGATCCGCGCATCAGGAATTCTCCCTAAGGCATTTTCCAGCTATGGGGACAAGGTCGAACATCGTGTGGACTACATCGCCCGTGTTTGCAATGGTCGCCGTGAATTTGCCGTTTCCAAAATCCAGCAAATGATAGAGATTGATTGTTAGATCCTTTTGAGCAGCGATTCTTAAAATCCAGTAAGCACAATTGTCACCACAGTTAGAGGCGTTATATACGTTTTGCGGCATGAAGTACATAAGCAGCAGTGTTTTGGTGCCGCTCGAGAGCTTCTCAGGAGGGATGATGCCGAGGATCTTAGTGTCGATTGCGTTGGGCCCCACCACGGTGCCCTTATCGATGGATTTGATGATCCTTTGAGCAAAGACATCTTGAAACCACTGGGGCGAATAGACGTTATTGAAGTAAACCGACGTATTGTAGATAACGTTTTCCATATCACCATAGTGAATTGTTAACACGTTGGTCCCTTCGGGTTGCAGGTTTGGTGTTCGGTGAAATTGATTATATCGCAGCATACGAGGGGGCATTATTGGCCTGTTGTGTATGTGATTAATGCCCATGGCGTGTTTTATCGGAAGTGTTTAGTTCGATTGTCTTGTACTTGAGTTGCTTTAAAAGCCTGCGTTCTAGATAAAACTTTTTGTGCCTTGCTCCGTGTGGCGGCGCGTAAACGCTGTGCTGTGCTTGGGCAGGTAAAAGTCCAAGACGATTAGATATCCGAGAAGATATCGAGCCCGCGCCGGGGAGAAAAGGTGAGTCCGCGCCGGGGGACTTTAATTCCGGCGACAATTAGGTTTCCATGAGGATACCGCGGCTGACAGCCAGCAGAAAACCGCCTTATACGATTCTTCCGCTTGCCGCGTGCTTAAAGGATTTACGTCGAATTTAATTTCGCGGGCGGTGAGCCTGTTTATAGACAATGTCACGAACTATAGACGGGTGCCTTGGGGGTATTGCAGCTTGGCTCCCGTCCCCCCAATCTAGTAGACTTGGAAACCGTTGCTAGATTAGGGGGATTTTCCATGAGACGCTCCACGAAACGAATTTCCGGTGCCGCCGCCCTTCCGGGGAGCCGCCTGTGGGCCGGCCAGCCGTCGCTTTGGGCCTGG
>UQLB01000025.1 GCA_900541725.1 uncultured Collinsella sp.
AAGGTCAATGCCCTCCTCTTTCACGTCACCTTGCTCGCTTAGGGGCGTTTTCGCTGTCGTTGCCAAGACACCGGCGTTGCCTTGGTTGCAAGTAGTCATTGGGGACGCTCTTTAATGACTAGTCGTTTAAGAACGCCCCTTAAGAATGACCCCAATGACTACACTCAAAAACGGCGCCCGTCGGCGATGTTGCCGGCGGGCGCCGTTGTCTTGAAGACGAAATGATCTGTTTTCCTCCGTCCCCAAGGGACCATTACAGTGAGTCGATAAAGCGCTGTTGGGCGGTGCGTCCTGCTTCGTCCCACTTAAAGACGCCGGCGTTGTCGAGCACGTGGCCAAACACCACGCCGACCTCCTCGTGCAGGATATCGATGGCGTTGTCGGCCGTAAGCTCATCGGCGCGGCGGGCATAGACATCCTCGGCCCACGCGGCATGGCTGCGGCAAAGATCATCGCCCTCGAGCGCACCGGCAAGGTCGTAGCTGGCATCGGCCTTGGCTGCCAGCAAGTGCTCGCGGACAGCGCCGAGCTCGGGAACCAAGCGTGGCGGCAAAATGGCCAGGCCCATGACCTCGATCAGGCCGATGTTCTCCTTTTTAATATGGTGATACTCGGCATGCGGGTGGAATACGCCCAGCGGATGCTTGTCGGTCGTGATATTGCAGCGAAGCGCCAGGTAGGCCTCGTAGATCTCGCCGCCGGCGTTGCCGCGAGAGTCGACGCGGCGGATGACGGGCGTCACGGTGTTGTGCGCCACGCCATCGGCTGTGTGCGCGATAACGCCCACGGACTCATCGGTCCACTCGCGCCAGGCGAGGATAATCTTCTCGGCAGCGTCGAGCAGCTGAGCGCGGTCATGCGAGCGCAGGCGCAGCACCGAAAGCGGCCACTGCAACACGGTACCGCTGACCTGGTCAAAGCCGGGCACGCTAAACTGCGAGACCTCGGCGGCGTGCATCATGGGGAACTCGTGCGCGCCACCCTGGAAGTGGTCGTGCGACAGAATCGAGCCGCCCACGATGGGCAGGTCGGCGTTGGAACCGATGAAGTAGTGCGGGAACAGGTCCACAAAATCGAGCAGGCAGGTCAGTCCCTTACGGTCGACGTGCATCGGGCGATGCTCGGAGCTCATGGCAATGCAGTGCTCGTTAAAGTACGCATACGGGCTGTACTGGAAGCCCCAGCGCTCGCCGTTGAGCTGAATGGGGATAACGCGCAGATTTTGGCGGGCGGGGTGAGCGCCGCCGTCGGCTGCGGCAGAGCGTCCGGGATAGCCCTCGTTTTCGATGCAGAGCTGACAAGCGGGGTACTTCTCGCCCGTGTTCTTTGCGGCGCCGGCCGCGGCAATGTCGCGCGGGTCCTTCTCAGGCTTGGACAGGTTGATGGTGATCTCAAGATCGCCCCAGTTGGTGGGGGTGCTCCATTTGATGTTGCGCGCGATGGCGGCACGGCGCACGTAGCCGGCGTCGCAGCACAGGCCGTAGAACCAGTCGGTCGCGGCGCGGGGCTCGTTGACGCCCATGCGGCCGTTGAACTCCTCGTTTACAACCGAAGGCCTCGGCATGAGCGCGCCCATAATGCGCATGGCAATGCGGTCGCGGCCAGACGCCGTGTCCTCGGCGGCGCCGTTGGCAACGGCAGCCTCGGCAAGCGCAGCAAGCGTGCCCTCCAGGTCAAAGTTGGGCAGGGTATCGGGGTGCAAGAGCGAGAGTTTCTCGACCTGGAGCGCCCAGGCCATGTCGAGCGCCGGGCCCGTAGCACCGATGCACTCGAGAATGGTGTTATACGCCCAGATGCGATCGTCCTGGCCGATCATCGATCGGTGGATAGCGTACTCGATCAGGTTCTGCGCGGCCTCGCGCACGTCAGTCATTACAGCCATGCCGCGTAAGCCCCCTTGTCAGAAATTGCGTAGTGGCGGGCAGAGCCCTCGCCCAGCCAGCCGTTCATCTTGGTGATAAAGGTGTCGACCAGGTCGAGCGGCACGAAGGCCTGGATGGTGCCACCAAAGCCGCCACCGTGGATACGGACGGCGCCACGGCCGTCGAGCACGTGCTCGGCCAGTGCCAGGGCATACATCGAAGGCTGCTCGGAGCCCAGCTTGGCAACGACATTCTGCAGGTACATGGCAGAGCTGGCGCCGGACTCGCGCGTCAGGACCAGGAACTGATCGATGTCGCCGGCGTTCAGGGCAGCCCAGCGCTTATCGACCAGGCCGTTTTCGTACCAGTAGTGAACGGCGCGCAGGCAGGCGCGGTCGCCCAGCTTGGCGCGCAGCTCGGGGAGCTTGGCGTCAAAGTCCGCCACGTTTACCTCGCACAGGCGTGCCTTGCCAAACTCGGCAGCGACGTCCTGCATCTCGCGCGGAACGGCGGCGTAGTCGTCGGTGGCGGCCACGTGGTCGGCACCGACCTTAACGAGCACGAGCGCATAACCGTGATCCTCAAAGTTGAGCTCGAGCTTCTGGGTTTTAGGCTGAGCCTGATCCTCAAAGTCCATGTAGGCGAGGCCGCCCAAGCAAACGGCGGCCTGGTCCATCAGACCGCAGGGCTTGCCGTAATAGTTGTTCTCGGTGCGCTGGCTCATCTGGGCGAGCGCGACGGGCTCGATGGCGGGTGCGTCCCAGAGCGTCTCCATGGCGCGACCGTATGCCGCCTCGACAGCAGCGGAGCTCGAAAGACCGCCGCCCGAGGGGACGGAGCAGGTGAAGGCAAAGTCGAAGCCCTGGGGCTCAACGCCCAGAGCAGCGATTTCGTGGGCCATGCCGCGGACGAGGCTCGCGGACGTGCCCTTCTCGGACTCCTGAACGTCTAGCGTGTCGAGCGCGATTTCAAACGTGGGATAGCCCTCGTCGGCTACGCGAACCTTGTTGGAATCGGTTGCCACGGCGATGCCGTCGACGGCGACATCGAGCGAGCCGGCGATAACGTGGCCACCCTCGTGGTCAGTGTGGTTGCCGCTGATCTCGGAGCGGCCGGGCGCGTGCACGTAGAGCACCTGGCGGTCGCCGATGGGGCCAAACTCCTCCTCGAACAGCTTGGTGAGCGTGGCGAGTGTCTTTTTGTCGGGGGTGGTCATGGGAGTCCTTTCCTTGGCGCGCCTGGGTGGGTTTTGCGTCGTTATGAGTACGTTAACAACTTAAAGCGGCATGAACCAAGTGTTCACGATACCGCACGTTACGGGCTATGTTAACGTACTCATAACACATCGCTTGTCACTTTTTGAGAATCTGGTAATCGGTAGAAATTCAGCCGTGAACGGTACTGCCGTATGGACTTATAAAGCAGAAGAGATGCAGATAGAAAAAGTAGAGTACGTTAACATGCGTCCGACGATAGCGGGCCTCGGCGCGGGATGTATTTCTGCCCGGGCCGGCATTCACGCTATTCAGATCTCGCAAGGGTGAAGGTGATCCTGTGGCAAGGCGCCCGTCCAACGATACCAGTTCGCGTCCGGTCTCCATGGCCGACGTCGCCCGCGCTGCCGGCGTTTCGCAGCAGACGGTTTCGCGCGTCGCCAACGGCTTGCCTAACGTTAACGAGCAGACGCGCCAGCGCGTACAGGCCGCTATGCAAAAGCTCGGCTTTCGTCCGAGTTATGCCGGTCGCTCGCTGCGCGACGGCCGTTATCATTCGGTCGGCCTGTGCGTCAACGATGTCACCAAGTTCGGCAACCTCTCAATGATCGACGGCATCGCCAGCGCTGCTCGCGAGCATAATTGCGCCATCACGCTGGTCGAGATGTCCAAGACCGAGGAGTTTTCGCTTGCCGAGGCCACGCGTCGTATGGCCGCATTGCCGGTGGACGGCATCATTATCGGCATGAGTCGCATGGCGCCCGATTTTGAGACGTTTGATCCACTGCCGGGCATTGGCACGGTCATCGTTACCATGTACGCGCACCCGCGGGTGACCACGGTCGATTCCGACCATTACGGCTGCTCGCTATTGCTTATGGATCACCTGTTTGAGCTAGGGCACGAGCAGATTCGCTATATTGGCGGCCCGTCATTCTCGGTCGACGAGCAATTTCGTCGCGCCGGTTGGCAGGATGCACTCGAGCGTAAACACATCGAGCCGGCAGAGCCGCTCGAGGGCGACTGGTCTGCCAACAGCGGCTACGAGGCCGGCAGGTACCTGGCCGAGCACGATCGCACCATGACGGCGATTTACGCGGCAAACGACCAGATGGCAAATGGCGCGATTGCAGCGCTGCGCGATAGCGGTCTGCGCGTGCCCGAGGACGTGAGCGTGGTGGGCGTCGACGATTCGCTCGATGATTTTGTGGCACACAACGAGCTCACGACCGTTCGATTCGATTTGCATCAGCGTGGACGCGAGGTGTTCGAGCACGCGGTTCCCAAGGCGGGGGCAACGGACAAAACCGTTGCCATTCGTATTCCCGGCCAGCTTATCGTTCGACATACCACGGCAGCTCCGCGCACATAGTTTTTGCAGGTCAATGGCGATATATTCCGCCTCAATAACAATCGATAAGGATGCTGGCAGATAGCCGTGGCTATGAAGACGAGTGCTATGATAGACGGGCTCTTTTGTCTATCTAGGAGGCTTTGCCTGATGGAGATCACCAAGGATATCCGCTACGTTGGCGTCGACGATCACGACATTGACCTGTTCGAGGGCCAGTACGACGTGTCCGAGAACGGTATGGCATACAACAGCTACGTTATCTTGGGCGATAAAATCGCTGTCGCCGATTCGGTCGACGCCGGCTTTGTCGACGAATGGCTCGGCAACCTCGAGGCCGCGCTTGACGGCCGTACGCCCGACTACCTGGTCGTCCATCACATGGAGCCCGATCACTCCGCCGGCATCGCCGCCTTTATGGAGCGCTACCCCCAGGCCCAGATTGTGGCTAGCATGGGCGCCTTCCGCATGATGGTCAACTACTTTGGCACCGACTACCCCGAGCGCAAGATGGTCGTCAAAGAGGGCGACGTGCTCGACCTGGGTGGCCACAGCCTGACCTTTATCGGCGCCCCCAACGTTCACTGGCCTGAGGTGATCTTCTCCTACGAGTCCACCGACAAGGTGCTCTTTAGTGCCGACGGCTTTGGCAAGTTTGGCGCCAACGACATCGAGGATCCCGAGGGCTGGGCTTGCGAGGCTCGCCGCTACTACTTTGGCATCGTCGGTAAGTTCGGCAAGTTCGTGCAGGCCGCGCTCAAGAAGGCCGCCGACCTGGACATCCAGATCATCTGCCCGCTCCACGGCCCCGTACTGACCGAGAATCTGGGCTATTACCTCGATACCTATAACACCTGGTCGAGCTATCAGCCCGAGGACGAGGGTATCACGATTGCCTATGCGAGCGTGTACGGGCATCTGAAGGCTGCCGTCGAGGAGCTCGCATCTGCGCTTGAGGCTCGCGGCCAGAAGGTCTCCGTCTTTGACCTGGCTCGCGACGACATGGCCGAGGCCGTTGAGGATGCGTTCCGCTACGACCGTCTGGTGCTCGCCTCCATTACCTATCAGGGCGAGATCTTCCCGTGCATGAGCACCTTTATCCACACGCTCGCCGAGCATGCCTACCAGAACCGCACCGTGGCGCTTGTCGAGTCCGGTTCCTGGGCGCCCGCAGCTGCCAAGGTTATGACCAAGGAGCTCGAGGGCATGAAGGACATCACCCTGACGCAGAACAAGGTGACTGTGCTGGGCTCGCTCAACGACGCCTCGCGCGCCCAGATCGAGGCCCTCGCCGACGAGCTCTCCAAGTAGCGACACGTTCACTTTTGGCGCTCAACTATCACAACCACCACAAAGGGGGCAGGCACCTTTGTGGTGGTTTTTGTTTAAGCGCCGGCGATGATGAGGGCTGGACGTGCGCTGTCGGTGGCCTTGGCGATTGAGGTGGCGACGGCATGATCGGGGTCACGGTCCATCACGATGGCGTCGACATCGGTCAGCTCGGCAAAACGGTACATGCCACGTCCGTTGACCTTACTGGCGTCCATGAGGGCGACGCTTTGATGGGCCGCGGCGATCATAGCCGTTTTGGTCTCGGCCATCTGGGGAAAGTCGGTCGTAAAGCCGCAGCTGGAGACAAAGGCGCCGGGGCACATGACGGCCAGATCGGCATGGACCATTTGAAGCGCCTGCATAGTGAGCGGTCCGTACAAATAACGATGGCCTTTGCGCAGCGCCCCGCCCAGCATGACGACATCGACCGAGGGCATGCTCTCGTCGATGTAATCGGCAATGGTAATGTCTGCCGTGATGACGGTGATGCCGTCGCGCTGGTCGAGGAGCCGGACGAACTCGAGCGCCGTGGTGCCCGAGTCGACGAGCAGCGTGTCGCCGTCATTGACGAGCTCGATGGCGCTTTGCGCGATGGCCTGCTTGGCAGCGACGTTGACATTGATGCGGCGATCCTGCGTGGAGACGGTCAGGCGTTTGTGGAGCGAGACGGCACCGCCGTGCGTGCGGCGCAGCTTGCCTGCTTCGGCGAGCGCGTCCAGGTCGGCGCGGGCGGTGACGGAGGACACGCCAAAGGTCTGGGCGATTTCTGCTACCTGCACCGAGGCATTATGCTCGAGCATTTCCATGATGGCGGCACGACGCTCATCGGCGAAGGCTCGGGTTGTTGCGTGGGCCATAGCTGCTCCATTCTCGGCAAAATTTGCAGGAATTGTGTTGACTCTATTTTCGTTCATTTTCTTTTTGAGTAAGAAAACACCTTTCGATTACTTATCTTTTCTATAAAAGAAAGACGCTCAACGCTCAAAATTCAATATCGAACACGCCCACTCGGCTCAAATTCCTTCCGTTTACTTTTCAAAAACGACTGTATTGACCTGCATGGGCTCAATATCTCGCGCGTGTAAAGCCGCTGAATTTCATACAATGAGCGCAGTAAAACGCAAGGTAAAACGCCTTGTGAACAACTACGCCCGATGTCCAGATGCGGGCGAGGGAGAGGAGCAAACGCTCATGGCACTTGTTACCACCGAAAAGATGCTCAAGGACGCTCAGGCCGGCCACTACGCCGTCGGCGCGTTCAACGTCGAGAACCTCGAGTTTGTTATGGCCGTTCTGGCCGCTGCCGAGGAGACCAAGTCCCCCGTCATCATGCAGACCACCCCGGGCACCATCAAGACCGCTGGTCTGGACTACTTCTACGGCATGGTCAAGGCTGCCGCCGAGCGCGCTTCCGTGCCCGTCGCTCTGCACCTCGATCACGGCGATGGCTATGACCGCTGCATGCAGGCTTTCCGCACGGGCTACACCTCTGTCATGATCGACGGCTCGCACGAGTCCTTCGAGGACAACATCGCTCTGACCAAGTCCGTCGCCGACGCTGGCCGCGCCATGGGCGTGCCCGTCGAGGCTGAGCTTGGTAAGGTTGGCGGCAAGGAGGACGACGGTCCCGCGGTTGAGGGCGAGAGCCCCTACACCGATCCGGCCGAGGCCAAGGAGTTCGTCGAGCGCACCGGCTGCACCTCTCTCGCTATTGGCGTTGGCACCAGCCACGGTGTGTACACGAGCGATCCGCACATCGAGCAGTCCGTGGTCAAGGCCATCCGCGACGCCGTCGACGTGCCGCTGGTCCTGCACGGCACCTCTGGTGTGCCCGATGAGCAGGTTGCCGAGGCTGTGAAGAACGGCATCTGCAAGGTTAACTACGCCACCGAGCTGCGTCAGGCCTACACCAAGGGCTTCATGGCCTACATGGCCGAGAACCCCGCCTGCTTCGATCCCAAGAAGCCGGCCAAGGAGGGCATGCGTGAGATCACCGAGCTGGTTAAGATCCGCATGACCAACCTCAACTCTGTGGGCAAAGCAGAGTAACAGCAAGGGTACTCCGACTCGCTACATATCCCGGGGAGGGACGAGGGCTTAGTTCCCCAATCGTCCTCGGGCATGCAAAAAGCCTCGCTGCGCACTTCGTGCGGCGAGGCTTTTTGCCCCCTGCGGAAAGATTGGGGAACTAAGCCCTCGTCCCTCCCAAGTTGACCTGCTCGAGGTCGTCGCCCTTGTGGCGTTAGGTCTGAAAATAATAAGAAGCCTTCGCGCTGCGGAATGATTTTGGAAACTAAGTACGGGACCCGCCCAAACCGTCCTGCTCAATCGCCCTTGTGGTGTTGGGGCTGAAAGGGTGGGGCGCGGGGGTTATTTGGTTGTTAGGGTTAGTAGGTCGTTGGGGGTTTTGAGGTTGTAGGTGGCGTTTGGGATATCTTGGTGTGATCCCCATGCTGCTCGGGCAAAACTGACCCCTGCCGAAGTTGCGCATTGTTCGTCGTAGACGGTGTCGCCAACGTAGACGACGTTGCCAGGATTCGCGCCCGTACGCCGGAGATATTCGAGCATGGGAGCGGGTGCGGGTTTATGTTCGGTTGTGTCTTCGACAAGGATGATGTGCAAAAAAGACTTATCGAAGCCAAGGGGTGCAATTTCGTCTGTGTATTCGTCGCGCGCACGTGAGGAGACGATGCCAAGTTTGCAGCCGTTGTTGGCGAGTGTTGCGATGACTTCAAGCAAGCCTGGAAACACGCTGATGGTGCTTTTAAAGCTGGCAGCAACTTGGCACCAACGATTCAACGTTGCCTGCGAGTAGATTCCAAGTTTCTCAAGGGCATCCTTGCCGGGTATGCCGAGGGCAAATTCAAGCTCGTGTCGGGGGAGCGTTTTGCCGGTCTCTTCTTGGACAATCTGGACAAGCGATGATAGAACGCTTTCTTCTGTATCTGTCAATGTCCCATCAACGTCAAATACGATATGGTCAAAGTGCTTCATATGGTTGCTCCTCTCTGTTGTTTGCCTGCAAGTTTGATGCGGTGACAGAAGAAAGGCTAGCGGGATTTCTGCCTGGTGCTATCGAGATTCTGCCTCGCTGCTCGATAGCTCGAAGGAGTGCACCCCATTTGTTCTTTAAATACCTGGCCAAGATGGCTTGCTGTCGCAAAGCCGCATTGGCGCGCGACTGTCTGGACCGTTCGCGTGGTGTGTGCCAAAAGTTCGCAAGCACGGTTTACGCGGTATGCGCGCAGATATGCCGCCGGGGTCGTTCCTGCGCAAGCTTCGATAATGCGGTAACACTCTCTTTCGCTTACGCCGGCTGCAGATGCCATCTGGGGCACATCTATAGCGGCTGCATAGTTTGCGCGGATATAGTCCAGGATTGCCTTGAACTGTACGTCGCGGTTGGTCATCCAAGAGGCGTTGTCGGAGGCAAAGAGCGGTTCGGCCTTGGCGTAAATCTGAATCCAGAGCTCTGACAAGCTATTCCGAAGCGACATCTCGTTCTGCGGCCGTTGAAGGTCGTGGTTAAAGGAACTCTTTAGCAAATCGATAAAGGGCATATCGTCGGGGTTGGTGGGCGACCATTTGAGCACATCGACGCCTCGACATTGCAGCAAAGGATTGATATAGCGCTTTTGAAGGCGTCCCGCGGGATCGCCGAGCATCGACGGCTGAAAGATATGCAGCATTTGAATGGCTGGCGCCGAATTGGGTGATTGCAGCGTGCTGTGCAAAACGCCGCCGTTGATAAAGCCGGTGGACCCTTCCTCAAAGCGTACGTGCTCATGAGCCGCGCGCGTTCGATAGTCAATCGCTCCCTGCTCCATGTAGAAAAGCTCAACCTCGGAATGCCAGTGCCAGGGGACGGAATTGCCCGGATAGCGAGCGAATTCTGCGCGTTCGGCAATATAGGGCCAGTCTTCGGCGGTCTCGGGAAACGCTTCCTCGCGTCCTCCGCGGTGCAATTCTATGTGATCCATGTTTCGCATGGCATCAGTATAAAGCGCGATGGGCTTAGATTGCTCTTGCCTGTTCGGGGAACGCCTTGTCTAGAGATGCTTGGAGCTTTTCGAACGATGCTCGCAAGTTGTGGCTCTGGTTTGTTGAGCGTTTGGCTTTTGTGGCGGGGGAGTCGAGGAGACTGTTTCTCTGTGTCGGGGGGAAGGAGAAAAGGTTTGCATGTTTTAGGGATGGCTGCCGTGCTACGGCATTGGAAGAATGCATGCTTATGCGGCCTCCTCGATGTCCACCAAAAGATTGCGCACGGGGTGTGCTGCTAGGTCCCGTGCGCTGGCAGTATTATGCCGCGGTTGCTGCAAAGAAGCGCTAAAGAAAGGCTTAACCTGGTTTGGTGTTACGATGAAACCGCAGGCCAAGGCTATTGAGTAACACTCTTGAAAGGTTTTGGGCTTAAGGGCTTTCTAAGGTTTGTGACGTAGACGTGGCGCGGACGTGCGGAGCGTGTGAATGCTCGCTGTTAGCGCTGCGGCTCTGCGGTGCGCACCTGCTCGATGACCTTTTCCATCGTGGCGTCGATGCGGTCCTTTTTGAGTTCGCATTCCCAGATGGTTATAGGCGTCCAGCCCATTTGAGTGAGTGCTGCCACGGCGGCTCGGTCGCGCTCGACGTTGCGACGAAACTTTGCCTCCCAAAACTCAACGTTGCGCTTGGGCTGGCTGGGGTTGCACTTGGGGCAGCGGTGCCAAAAGCAGCCGTTGACGAAGATGGCGATTTTGCGCCCGGGGAAGGCGATGTCGGGCTTTCCGGGCACCTTCCATTCCAGACGGTATCCCGTAAGGCCTGCGGCGCGCAGGCGCTGGCGAACGAGCAGCTCGGGCTTGGTGTTGGCGCGCTTGTTGCCCTTCATGGACTTTTTTATAGCGGCGCGACGGCGCACGAGTTCACGTTCGTCGGCGGAAAGGTCCGAGGTGTCGATGCCGTCCAGCAGGCCAGGCTTGGGACGCTTTTTGCTGCGGCGCTTCGGTGCGCGCTTGGGTTTGGTGGCGGGCTCGTCGGTCGTGGTGGCCTCGGCGTCGTTGGCAGTGCCGTTGGCCTCAAGCCGATCTTCCTTCAACTCAATCAGAGCATCGATAAGCCCCTTATCGGCGGGCATCCATTCCACCGTGGCAAGCGAAGTGCGCGGAATCCAGCGGATATCGAGCTGGCGGTCGTGCTTCTGGGGCTCATCGGATTTATCAGCGAGCGAGCAGTAGTAGCACTCCATGGAGAGATGAAAATCGGGGTAGTCATACTCAACGGTATAGAAATCGCGCAGGTTGGTGACTTTTACCTGCAGCTCTTCCATAAGCTCGCGGCGTACGGCGTCTTCGGGTGTCTCGCCGCGCATGAGCTTGCCGCCGGGAAACTCCCAAAGTCCCTGCATGTCGCCGTAGCCGCGCTGCACGGCAAGCAGCTCGTCAGATCCTTCCTTGCGAATGATCCCAGCGGCAACATGAACAGTCTTCAACAGGAGTCCTCTCTCAACATCAACACGTGGCAGGCTAGCTACCCCTACCTTACACAACGGTAAGGCAAGCGTAAGCCATATCGATGGTAGCCGACTCGGCTTCTTGCGACTATAGATGCCGTAGACTAATCGCAAGAAAGGACTCGGTATGCAAACCACGCACATGGCGACCCCGGTACTGGAGGTCGCGCATCTCGAAAAGGTATACGGAGCGCTAGGCAACGTGACCCGTGCGCTCAACGACGCCAGCTTTACCGTCAACCGCGGCGAATTTGTTGGCATCATGGGCGCCTCGGGCTCGGGCAAGTCGACGTTGCTCAACTGCGTCTCGACCATCGATAGTGCCACGAGCGGCACCATCCGCATCAACGGCCAGGACGTAACACGCATGAAGCAGGCTAAGCTCTCGCAGTTCCGCCGCGAGGAGCTGGGCTTTATCTTCCAGGACTCCAACCTGCTCGATACGCTCACGGCACGCGAGAACATCGCCCTGCCGCTCACCATCGCCCGCACAAACTCGGCAGAGATCTCAACCCGCGTGCAGGATGTGGCAGCGCGCCTGTCTATCAGTCAGGTGCTCGACAAGTATCCCTACCAGATGTCCGGCGGTCAGCAGCAGCGCGTTGCCGCGGCTCGCGCGCTCGTCACCGACCCCACCATGATCATGGCCGACGAGCCCACCGGTGCCCTCGATTCCAAGAGCGCTCGCCTGCTGCTCGAGAGCCTGGAGGCCCTCAATCGCCGCCTGCGCGCCACCGTGCTCATGGTCACGCATGACAGCTTTGCTGCCAGCTACACGAGCCGTGTGCTGTTTATCCGTGACGGCAAGATCTTCACCGAGCTGCGCCGCGGCGACACCGACCGCCGAGAGTTCTTCGACCGCATTATGGAGGTCGTTGCCATGATGGGCGGTGAGGGCTCCGATGCTCTGTAAACTCGCTTGGGGTAACGTCCGCCGCGCCGGCCGCGACTACCTCGTCTACCTTTTGACGCTCACCCTGGGCGTCACGGTCTTCTACGCCTTTAACACCATCTCGATGCAGGTCGACATCGCCGGAATCGATGAAGAGGGCTTGGCGCAGGTTATGGGCAGCATGCTCGGCGACCTGACGTACTTTTTGGCCGGTGTCATGGCCTTTTTGATGGTGTATGCCAATAACTTCATCATGAAACGCCGCAAGAAGGAGTTTGGCCTGTATCAGGTGCTCGGCATGGGGCGCGGACGCGTCGCCACGATCATGGCGCTCGAGACGGTGATTGTCTCGGTCGTGGCCTTTGTCGCCGGCATTGTGCTGGGTGTGGGGCTCTCCCAGCTCATGACGTTCTTTACGGCCTCGCTTTTTAAGACACAGATTGCCAATTTCCACTTCTTTTTCTCGGTGCATGCGTTCAATCTGACCCTTGCCTGCATGCTCGTAATGTTTGTGCTCACGCTACTGCTGAACCTTCGCGCCGTGCGTCGTACCAAACTCATCGAGCTTATGGGTGCCGAGCGTCGCAACGAGAGCATCAAGACGCGCAACCCCTGGATTGCGATTGCCATCTTTGCCGTGGGCGTGGTGCTTGTGGGCGTGGCCTATTACCGTCTGCTACGTGATGGGTTCCCGCTAACCGCGACGGACAGCAAGCTGCAAGAGGCCATGAACCAGTTTGGCATTACGACCGCTATGGTTACCGTGGGCACCTTTGCCCTGTTCTGGGGACTCTCGGGCATGCTCATCAAGCTGCTGCAGAGCCTGCGCGGCGTGTATTGGCGCGGCCTCAACATGTTTACCGTGCGCCAGCTTGCGGCCAAGGTCAACACGGTGTGCTTTTCGATGGGCGTCATCGCGATGCTCCTGTTTTTGGCCATCACCTCAGTGACGTGCGGTATGTCGATTGCCAATGTGATGAACGAAAACCTGGAGCGCTATAACCCTGTTGACGTGTCACAGACGTATGTCTATTACACGCCCGATACGCTCGACTACTACAAAGGGTACAAAGGGTATGTCAATCCGTCTGAGGCCGATCGCATGGTGTTGGCCGATACAACGGTCGATTTGTACCCTGCATGGCACGGCAAGGGCAAGTCGGCGGACAACAACGACGAGACCGGCAAGAAGGTCGATATCGCCGATGTTGCCGATGAGCATGTGCAGATCGATTCGTATCTGAGTTACCCATTTGGCGGCTCGAATCCTTCGGTGACCCCAAGTGAGATGTGCAAGACCATGGGCGAAAAGCTTCCCAAGGCGTTCGGGGGTAGCAATGCCGATACGATGGGTCTGTTTGTGACGCCGGCGAGCCAGTACAACAAACTGCGTCAGATGATGGGCGAGGAGCCGGTGAGCATTGGCCGCGACCAGTATCTGCTCACGTGTGATATGGGCGGCGAGCTGGGCGACCTGTACACCAAGTATATGGCTGGCGGCCATGCCCTAACCTTGGGCGGGCATACGCTCAAGCCCGCAACCGATAAGTCGGACGAGGACACGGCGGCCATCGCCAACTCGGCGATGGGCAGCAATCCCGGTACCGTGGTCGTAGCCGATGAGCTGCTGTCCCAGCTTAATCTGCAACCGTATTCCAGTAATCTGCTCGTTAATTACAAACAGGGTATGGATACGACCGAGGCAGACGAGAGCATTAAATACACCTTGCTCGACAATCTGCTTGTTGACGGCAAGGAGCCGGGGTCGTGGGGAGTCTTCATCACGCGTTCCGAGATGTACACGCAAGCAGCGCAGATGAACGGAATGATTAGCTATCTGGCCATCTACATTGGCTTTGTACTGGTCGTTGCGTGCGCGGCGATACTGTCGATCCAGCAGCTCTCCAATGTGGCCGACGGCAGCCGCAGCTATCGTGTGCTGGCACAGATCGGCTGTGACGACCGCCAGATCCGGCATTCGGTGATGGCGCAGCAAGCGGTGTTCTTCCTGTTCCCGCTGGCAGTGGGCTTGGCGCACTCCTTTGTGGCGCTTAAGGTGATCATCGAGCTGGTGAGCGTATTCGGCGATATGAGCATCGCCGGCACCGTGGGCCTCACCTGCGCGATTTTCCTGGCGGCCTATGGTGGCTACTTCCTGGTGACCTACCTCATGAGCGCTGGCATGGTGCAAGCTGCCATCGCCACCCGCTACAGCGAGTAACAAGCGGGCAAAACCGTCGCAAAATCAGAGCGAATAACCGCCGCGAAGGGAGTTCAGCTCCCTTCGCGGCGGTATTTTGCGTATCTAGAGCATCTCAGATGCAAGTGAGTAGGCTTTTTTGGATCTGCCGAGCACATCGCGGCAAGTGCTCAATAAAATCGCAGGTCAGGGCTGTGGCGTTTTGAGGTGTGCTCGGCATCCCGCCAAAAGCCTACTCACTTGGTTTTACTGCTAGAAAACCGCCGCGAGGGAAGGCAGCTCCCTTACGGCGGTTTTAACGTTTGCCCAGATAAAACCTGCCAAAATAAACCTGTCCCTTTTTGGCAGGTTATCGCTTCCAAAAGTGGAGGATGAGCGTTGTGCGGTTTTGCTGCTCGGTTTTGACCAGGATGTTGTGGATGTGGGTCTTGACGGTGCCCACGGCAAGGAATAGCTCGTCAGCGATCTCTTGGTTCGATTTGCCCAGTACGACCAGACGCATAACTTCGGTCTCACGGTTGGAGAGCTTGTAGGCGTTGCGATAGAAGGGCATCTGCTCTTCGATGTGTCGATCAAGATCGCTGACGTTCTTTTCCTCGGGTGCCTCCTGCATGCGGATTGAAAGCACGTGGTAGGAGTAGATGATCAGCAGAATCGCAAAGTAGCAGGCAAAGACGTTTTCGCTAAAGTTGCGCTCGGACAGATATAGTTGCAGCCAAGAGGGCGCCAGACTCATGGGGACAATCAGAATGTTGTAGAAATCCTCGGCAACGATGCAACCGACCAGAATAGCGCCGATAATCAGGTGCTTTCGTTGGTTGTTAACGCGTGCCTTCAGCTCGACTTGTGTGCTCTTGCGTGCCGTCCAAAAGATATATAGCCCCACGAAAACAAGGAATACCTGACGCATCGTGTAGTAGAGCCATTGATGAATGGGGCCGTAGGGGACAGCGACGATAATCAGCAGCTCGCTCAGCAAGAACGTTGCGACGGGAATGACAAACTGCTTTTTTGAATGCTTGTCGAGCAAATCCATGGCAATGAGCCAAATAAAAGCCTGTGAAGCGGTCGCCACAAGGGTCCGCATTACAGGCATGGTAATTGAGTAATAGTCGCTGGCCGGAAAACTCTGGTTTTGCAGCGTGTATTCAAAAAAGAAGATTTCGGTCATCTCGATGGCATAGCAAATAAAAACGCCGCTGCCATAGATAAAGAAGCGTCGACGGGACGAGGCATAGGCGGCAAGCGAAAGCACCGCCGTCACAATACAGATAACCAGTATTGCCAAGGTATAGAAGAACATGAGCGTGTTCATCTGTCACCGTCCCGTCTCATTTGATCTGTGTTTGGGCCCCATATAATCCCTTGGGTATATATGCCCCAGCCGGTCGTTTCACCGCGGATTAGGCACCGATATATAGGATAGCCGCATACCGTTCACGGTTCTAGATAGTAAACCCCCTGTAAACTCTTGACCTGCGGGTTTATATTGGATTAGAGAGGGTGTAACTCCGTGAACGGTCTTTAATCCCGAATAAACTAGGTAAAAATTGCATACGGGTGAATGATGGTCTTGTCAACAAGAGGCGTGATGTTCGAGCGCCTCATAGTAATAGTCGGCAAGACCGGCGGAAAGGAAATCGACATGGCACTGCCTAAGGATTTCATCGACACCAACGACTTCACCAAAGAGCAGATCCTGGCTATCGAGGATCTTGGCCTGGCAATGAAGAAGGCCATCAAGGTTGACGGTTATTATCCGCACCTGCTCCGCAACAAGAGCCTTGGCATGATCTTCCAGCAGGTCTCCACCCGCACTCGTCTTTCCTTCGAGACCGCTATGACCGACCTCGGCGGCCATGCTCAGTTCTATGGCCCTGGCACCATCCAGCTCGGCGGTCACGAGTCCCTGGGCGACACCGCTCGCGTTATGGGCTCGCTGCTCGACATCATGATGGCTCGCGTTGACCGTCACAAGGACGTCGTCGGCCTCGCCGAGGGCTCTGCTGTGCCCGTCATCAACGGCATGTCCGAGTTCAACCACCCCACGCAGGAGATGGGCGACCTCATGACCATGCTCGAGAACCTCCCCGAGGGCAAGAAGATCGAGGACTGCACCCTGGCCTTCATCGGCGACGCCACCCAGGTCTGCGTCTCCCTCATGTTCATCGCCTCCAAGGTCGGCATGAAGTTCGTCCAGTTTGGACCTAAGGGCCACCAGATCCCCGACGGCGGCCTGCACGTCGGCACCGTCGAGGAGCGCGCCGAGTTCGGCAAGCAGATGATGGCCATTGCCGAGGAGAACTGCAAGGTCTCCGGCGGCTCGGTCGTCATCTCCGACGACATCGAGTGCATCAAGGGCGCCGACTTCATCTACACCGACGTGTGGTATGGCCTGTACGACGAGGAGGTCTCGGGCGAGAACTACATGGACGTGTTCTATCCCAAGTATCAGGTCACCATGGACATGATGAACTTCGCCGGTCCCAACTCCAAGTTCATGCACTGCCTGCCGGCCACCCGCAACGAGGAGGTCGTCGACGAGGTCATGGACGATCCCGAGCGCTCCCTGTGCTGGGTCGAGGCCGAGAACCGCAAGCACTCCATCCGTGCTCTCCTTGCCGCCCTGGGCAAGCGCACCCCGCTCAACGACGAGGGCGTCGAGTACTCCGCCAAGGCTGAGCTCCACGCCGCTCTCGAAGCTCTCGAGCAGCTCTAAGCCTCAAGGCTTCTAAAAGCACGTTTGCGGGCGGCGGATGCTCGTCTCCTGTCGCCCGCTCACCGAGGCCCAAGCAATTGCCTTAATACCTTAGGGCCTCGGATCTGTCCAAGACTGAGCGAAGGAGCTCATCATGAGCGACGGAAAGAAAAAGCTTTCCTTCTTGACGGTCATTTCGACCATCATCTGCGTCGTCTTCGTTTGCGAGGCCGCTGCTCCTGCTGCTGCCATTGGCAACCAGCAGTTCTTCTGGTGGATCTTCCTGATCCTGACCTTCCTGCTTCCCTACGGCATGGTTGTCGCCGAGCTCGGTACCACCTATGACGGCGAGGGCGGCATTTACGACTGGGTACGCGATGGCCTGGGCGACAAATGGGGCGCCCGCATCTCGTACTACTACTGGGTCAACTACCCGCTGTGGATCGCCTCGCTGGCTACCATGTTCCCCGACATTTTGGGCATGGTCTTTGGCGTCGAGTTCAACTTGATCGCCAAGATGGGTATCGATCTTGCCTTTGTGTGGATCGTCTACCTCATGGGTCGCTCCAAGGCGGCCGACTCCGAGTGGGTCCTTAACGGTGGCGCCATCATCAAGGTCGCCGTCGCCGTTATCGTTGGCGCTTTGGGCATTTGGTATGCCATGGAGAACGGTTTTGCGAACGACATGTCCGCTGCCACCTTCCTGCCCGAGCTCACCAACACCAACGCTCTCGGCTACCTGTCGATCATCATCTTTAACTTCATGGGCTTCGAGGTCATCTGCACCATGACCGACGACATGGCCGATCCCGCTCGCGATATCCCCAAGGCTATCATCGTCGGTGGCCTGTCCATCGCCGTGATCTACCTGTTCGCTGGCTTTGGCATCGGCGCTGCTGTGCCGGCCGATTCCATCGACCCCGACTATGGCATGATTGTCGCAGTCCAGACCATGGTGGGCGACTCCATGATCTTCAAGGTCATCTGCATCGCCTTCCTGATCACCCTGTTCGCCAACATGGCCGCCTGGTCCTTCGGCGTTAACTCCGTCGCTCGCTACGCCGCCGAGCACGGCAACATGCCCAAGGTCTTCGCCTCGATGATCTCGGATGACGATATGCCCAACGGCGCCAACCTGGTCAACGCCATCGTTGCCTCCCTGGTGCTGTGCCTGCAGCTGGTTCCCATCGACGCCATCTCCAACGGTGTTTTCTGGATGCTCTTCGGCACTTCCGTCGTCTTCCTGCTGCTCACCTATATCCCGATGTTCCCGGCGTTCCTCAACCTTCGTAAGAACGACCCCAACCGCGAGCGCATCTTCACGTTCCCGTTTAAGGGCGCCATGATGAAGGTCATGCTGGCTATCCCCTGCATCGAGCTGGTCCTGGCCATCGTCGCAACGCTGGTGCCGTTCTCCGCCGCCGAGATTGGCGACAAGCTCCCGATGATCGTTATCTTCATCGTGCTCGTGCTCATCGGCGAGGTCGTCCGCGTCGTCAGCGCTAAGGGCCGCGAGACCGAGTACAAGGGTCTGACCCCTGAGCTCGCAGCCCAGCGTCTCGCTGAGGAGGCCGCCGAGGCCGAGGAGAACTAGAGCACCCGGTTCTGGGGCTCCAACCCTCCTCGTGTACCAACGCGCGCTTCGTCGGGCTTGTCGCTCCCGACTCCGGGCACTCTAGCCTCTTCGGAGGCGTGCCCAAGCGACAGTTTTGATAACCATTCCCCCGGGGTGGGTGTGAGCGATAGCTCCGGTAACCACCGCCCACCCCAATCTCTCTTCCGTATCCTTCGTGCGTTTTGTCTCCGCGCACTTGGTTACGTCGTCGCTTGCCGGTGCGATTCCGTGAAAACCGGCACCGGGCGCCCCGACCTTTGCCGGGGAACGGGCGCCTACCATCTCTTGGTTTTAGGCTGCGGGTAACCCGCCCGCAGCAAGCGATCGTTCGATTTGGAGGAAATCTTATGCGTACGATCACCGAGTCCGAGTCCACCCCCAAGGCCGACGGCTTCTTCATGCCCGCCGAGTTCGCCCCGCAGGATCGCGTGTGGATGGGCTGGCCCCACCGCACCGACACCTGGGCCCACGGCGCCAAGCCGGCCCAGAAGCAGTATGCCGCCATCGCCCGCGCCATCTCCGAGTTCACCCCGGTCTATATGTGCGCCAACCAGGTCGACTACGCCAACTGCAAGGCCGTCTTCGAGAACGACGAGAACGTCACCGTCATCGAGATGACCACCGACGACGCCTGGTTCCGCGACACTGCCGCCACCTACGTCATCAACGGCAAGGGCGAGAAGCGCGCCAACCACTGGCACTTCAACGCCTACGGCGGCCTCGTCGACGGCCTGTACTTCCCGTGGGACAAGGACGAGCAGATCGCCCTCAAGATGGCTGAGCTCTCCGGCTGCCGCCGCTATCGTCCCGATGACATGATCCTCGAGGGCGGCTCCATCACCGTCGACGGCGAGGGCACCCTTGTCGTGACCGACCAGTGCCTGCTTTCCCCGGGCCGCACCTGCTCTGCGGTTCTGGAGGAGGAAGAGGATCCCGAGTCCATCTGGCCCAAGTACCACAAGAAGTTTGAGCCCTGGAGCGAGGAGCTTCGCGCCTACATGGACGAGCACCTCAAGGATTACCTGGGTGTCGAGAAGGTCATCTGGGTCAAGGAGGGCATCGACCCCGAGGAGACCAACGGCCACATCGACGACGTCGCCACGTTCATCGCGCCGGGCGTCATGGCCTGCATTTGGACCGACGATCCCGAGTATCCGTTCTACGAGCAGTGCCACGCTGCCTACGAGACCCTCTCCAACGCCGTCGACGCCAAGGGCCGCAAGATGAAGGTCTACAAGCTCTGCATGCCCGTGAACCCGCTGTTCATGGACCAGGCTTCCTGCGACACCATCGACGCCGACGAGAACGCCGAGCCGCGCGTCCCCGACGAGCCGCTGATCGCCTCCTACATGAACTACCTCGTGACCAACCACGGCGTTATCGTCCCGCAGTACGGCGACGAGAACGACCAGCTGGCCGTCGACACGCTCCAGAAGATCTACGACGAGGTCTGGGGCGAGGGCGTCTACAAGTGCGTCGGCGTTCAGTCCGAGCAGGTCGTCTTCGGTGGCGGCAACATCCACTGCATTACGCAGCAGGAGCCGTCCGCGTAATTGTCTGGCTTCCTGAGGCACGGCACCTTCCCGTTCATTCGTCGCTTGCGTACCCAAAGTACGCGGCGCTCCTCTTTCAGGGCAATCTGCCGCACCTCAGAAACCCAGCCGATCAATCGGACAGTCGGTGAATCGCACCGTGACCATCTCGGGGCATTGATGGTCTGGTCACTTGATGTCTTGGTCGGCTGGGTTTTTCTTTGGGCACTCCGTTGCCTCCACTTCGGAGTGCCCGCCTCTTTGATTGAGTACGCGTCTGATCTGGGATTTATTGCGGGTTAGGCCAATTGTTCGCTTGAATATCCCAGGTCAGACGCGTACCCAATTGCCGAAAGTTTCCGGGCGCAAACGCGACCGTTTTGATCGGAGTATCTATGTACCAGCGTATCGTTATCTACACGCGCCTGTTCCGCGAGCGTTGGTCCAACAATTGCATCCTCTCTTCTCTTTGGGATGGCACCTGCACCGGTGACGCGGCCTGCAACCCTACCTTGGGCTGCGCCTTCGGTACAGATGCCATCCTTTTTGCTGTAGGGGGAGCGTGTCGTGGCAGGTAAAAAGTTCTCCCTGTTCGAGGTCATCCTCTCGGTTATCTGCGTTGTCTTTACCATCGAGGCGGCCGCTCCGGCATCTGCCATGGGTAACGTGCAGTTCTTCTGGTGGATCTTCCTCATCATTACGTTTTTGCTTCCCTATGGCCTGGTGGTGGCCGAGCTCGGTACGGCGTTCGATTCCGAGGGCGGCCTGTACGATTGGGTTCGCCTGGGCTTGGGCGACCGTTGGGGCGCCCGCTGCTCCTGGTGCTATTGGGTCAACTTTCCACTGTGGGTGGCAAGTATCGCCTGCATGTTCCCCAGTGTCATCAATGCGGTATGGGGCATCGAATTTTCGCTTGGGGTCCGAATTGCCATCGAGCTTGCCTTTGTGTGGGGCGTCACGGTCATGGCAATGCAGCCGGTGGCCGAGGCCGATTGGGTCATGGATGGCGGCGCCGTCATCAAGGTGCTCATTACCGCCGTAGTGGGAATCATCGGCATCTGGTTTGCCTGCAACAACGGCTTTGCCAACGATATGTCGTTTAAGACCTTTGTCCCCGATCTGGGAGACACTAACTCACTGACGTATCTTTCAATCATCCTATTCAACTTTATGGGCTTTGAGGTGGTCGCGACCTTTGCCAGCACGATGAAGAACCCATCGCGCGATATCCCCAAGGCGGTTATCGCCGGTGGCGTTGCCATCGCGGCGATCTACATTATCTGTGGCATCGGTATTGGAGCCGCGGTTCCCACCGAGCAGCTTTCACTCGATTCGGGCATTGTGGACGCGGTTGCCGCCATGGTGGGGCGCGCTCACCCGCTGACGATGGTCGTGGGCGTGGCCTTTCTGGTAACGCTGTTTGCCAACATGATCTGTTGGAGCTTTGGCGTCAACAACGTGGCGAGCTATGCCGCGCGCCATGGCAACATGCCGCGTCCCTTTGCGCTGGTGTCCAAGAAGACCGGCATGCCCAACGGCTCGGCACTCATTAACGGTTGTTTTGCCAGCTTGGTGCTGCTACTTCAGATTCCGCTGGGTGAAGGTTCCGACGTCTTTTGGGTCTTCTTCTCGATGAACGTCGTCTTTCTGCTCATGAGCTATATCCCGATGTTCCCGGCGTTTTGGCGCCTGCGTAAATACGACGACCGCCCGCGTGTGTTTCGCGCGCCCTTCGAGGGCAAGGTGCTTGCGGTAGCGCTTGCGGTGCCGGTGGTAGAACTCGTGCTTTCGATTGTTGCGACAATCGTGCCGCTTAACAGCTCGCCCGCCGAGATGTCAAAGTTGCCGATCCTCATGGGTGTGGTGATCGGCGTGTTGCTGGGCGAGGTTTCGCGCCTCATATCGCGCCGCGGCCGCAGCATCGACAATCCCGGCGTTGGCGTGTGTGGAAAACGCAAATCGTGAGGGGGTTCGGTTCGGCAGTGCGGGACTCAAAACCGGAGTTGCTTCCGAGTTAACAAATTGCTGCGAGGATTTCTGCGGCAATCGTGAAGGTTATGCTAGCGGTTGTGCTGCTCAATATCAGAGGAGAGCTTAGGCGCAAAGTAGGGGACATGGCCCAGGTAAGGGCAGCTGTCGTTGCGTTCATCAACGATGCAGGGAACGTCATCGTAGGTCATGGTCGAACCGATCTTGGCGATGGCCTTGGCGGCGGGCGCGACAATAATCTTGAGCGGTGCAATCGGCGCCATGGCCTCTCCTTTCGATCTTGGTATTCGTTCGATGTTTCTACCATAACCGTAATGCGGAATCAAGCTGGTTGTGCGCGGAATGAGGGTAGTATGAGCTTCGCATTCTTTATCTACACGATTCTTGTCATGGGCGTTGGATTGGTGACGGCATCAACTGCACTCGTAATATGGCTCATGACTCGTCGACGCGATTGTTTGGTGGCGGCCGCGGGCTTCCTTCTCTATATCTTCGATATGTCGGTGATCTTCTTTGATGAGTACAACCGGCTCAAATATGACTATGTGGTGACGTTTAATGAGCCGCTTCAACACCCGTTACTTCGCTGCGCGCTGGGCGTGGCGATTCTTGCGTGCGTATGGCTTTGGGTAACGTTTCGCTTACACGATGAGGTGACCGTTAAGCGCGTTGCCGCATATGTCGTACCGATCGCCGTGCTTCAGCTTGCTCTGGTGCCTCGTACTGGCTTTGCGGGCCAGGTTCAGCAATATCTTTTTTGGCTTTCGCGCGATTTGGGAATGGCATTCTGCTTGGTATATGCTTACGCCTGCTATCGCAAGACGGAGAATAGGGCTGAGCGGCTCGATCTTGAGCGCTCTCGGACGTTCTTTCGCATAGCCTGCGTGCTTACCGTGATGGTGGTTATCGAAGATACCTATATGATCCTATTCTGCACGCCTGACGTTGACAACGTGATGGTGAGCGCCTTTTTATGGTATCTGGGCGAGCGGAATATCTCAGAGAATTTATTGTTTGTGGCTGCAGCCGTTCAGCTATTTAAACAGTTCAGCCATATCTTACGTGTGTTCTCGCGTCACCCTCGTGCCGATGAAGAGGTAGCGACAGAGCGCCGTGATGCACGGGAGGACCTTGTCTCGCGTGTTGTGATTTTCTCGGACGAGCATGGGCTTTCAAAGCGTGAACAGGAAGTGCTTACACTCGTATTGCGTGGACTCGATGTCCAAAATATTGCTAATGAACTTGTGATTAGTCCGGGTACCGTCAAGGCTCACCTGCATCGCATCTATGTAAAGAGCGAAGTCAAGGCGCGTGACGACTTGATTGAGACATTCTGGCGCTCGTAAGGCTGGAGTGGTTCGGCTGACGGCGTATCGCAGACCACTTGGCGTAAAGAAGCGACAATAAACTTAGACAATAAAATACCTGTTCAGACGTGTAAACCTGCTTAACCCGTCCGTTCGCTCGCTTCCATCTTGGCAGCTTGTACAGGAGGTGCGTCAATGGGTGTTGACACGGGGCGTAGGGCGCTGGACAGACGCCCGACCGCTCGTAGGCACGTGCCATGCAGGGAGCGACAAATGCTCCCTCACCGATTGGGCGCGTCCTATCATGGCGCTCATCCATTGTCCTGTAACGTCTGAGGAGGCTCATATGGACAAAGCGGATTTAGTCATCAAAAGTAATGCTGTGTTCACTGGTGACGGGCTGGCCCCGTTCAAGGGCGGCGTTGCCGTCGCAGGTGACAGGATTGTTGCGTGCGGCGAGGATAAGTACCTCGACGCTTTTATCGGGCCCGATACCGAGGTGCGCGACTATGGCGATACGCTCGTCATGCCTGGCATCATCGACTCACACACTCACTATGCCCAGGGCGCCTTTGTGTCCGATCCCGATTTCGCCGTCAATCTCATCGATTGCACAAGCTTTGAGCAGTGTATGGAACGCGTGCAGGCGTTTGCCGAAGACCACCCGAACAACGAGTGGATCGTGGGCTATCAGGTTATCCAGTTCCAGTGGGACGTGCCCGAGATGCCTACGGCGGCAATGATCGATGAGTACATTTCGGACCGTCCGGTCTTTTTGCAGCAGGTTGACGTGCACACGTTTAGTGCCAACACCTGCGCAATCGAGAAAGTCGGCATTACTGCTGATACGCCAGACCCATCAGGCGGCAAGATTCTTAGGGATGAAGCTGGCAACCCCACTGGGGTCTTCTCGAACAACGCGGGATCCTTTTTCTTGAATGAGGTATACAATCCTGCCCCCGAGGTGGCTAGTGCTTCCTTTGCCAAGACCGCGCATCGTGCCAATGCTCTCGGTATTACGACAGTCGGCATGGTTAACCCCACTTTTGTGAGCATGGATAACCCCTATAAATTCCTCGCGGAACTCAACCGCAAGGGCGAACATCCGTTGCGCGTGTTCATGTACACAGACCTTTTTGAGAACGAGGCCATGACGCTCGAGGAGATTCGGGCGAAATACGACTTCCCGGGCACGCAAGTCGAGTGGCATGGCTTTAAGCAGTTCATTGACGGCGTGTGTTCCGATCATACTGCTTGGATGCTCGAGCCCTATGCTAATGCTCCCGAGACCTGTGGCGAGCCGGCTGAGGAACCGGAGCGTGTGCGCAAAGCCATCCTTAAAGCGCTTGAGTGGGGTGTCGACACGCGCATCCATGCCATAGGCGATCGTTCCGTACGCTTTATCCTGGACTGCTTCGAGGAGGGTGAGAAGCGTTACGGTCTTATGGGCTGTCGTCACTCCATGGAGCACAACGAGACTGTTCAACCTGAGGATTTGCCGCGCTATGCGGAACTCGGCGTCTGTCCGGCCATGCAGCCGTGGCATATGCTGCTTGATATGGCCGACTTGGCAAAGGACGACGCCGTTGGTCCCGAGCGCGCGGCGCTCTCGTGGCCAATTCATAGCCTGCTCGCGAGCGGTGCCTGCGTGCATCTGGGCTCCGACTTCCCGGTCGTGGGGCTTGAGCCTATGGAGGAAGTCTATGGAGCGGTCTACCGCATGCTCGAGGATGGATCTAATCCTGAGGGTTGGTTCCCCGAGGAGCGAATCACCATGGCCGAGGCCCTGCGCGCATACACCTACGGCGCTGCCTACGCTATGCATGCTGAGGACCGCATCGGCACACTCGCCTGCGGCAAGCAAGCCGACATCTGCGTACTCGACCGCAATCTCTTTGATTGTGAGCCGGCCGAGGTGCTCGAGGCTACCGCAGCCCTCACGATGATCGCCGGCAAGGTGGTCTTTGAGGCATAGCGCCATCGTTTGATTGGGCGGCTTGGCGCCAGTTGTCAGCCGCCTGACATCCATTCAGCACTACTCTCTCAAGGAAAGGGGAGAACAATGGCAGAAGAAGTAACCGCTGCCGTGGAGGAGGAGCGCGAGCTCGCCTCCCAACCGATTCCCGGCCTGGTGCGTAAGTACACCATCGTCACCGGCCAGGGCATGCTCGCCCAGATCATCATGGTGGTCCTCGAGGGTCTCGTGATGGGTTGGGGCCTGGGTGCCCACGGCCTGGCCTGTGTCTCGATCATTATGTCGGTCGAGTACATTAACCTGGCCTTTGGCAACCTGTTTGGCACCGGCGTGCCCGCCGTGGTGGGCAACCTTTTGGGTGCCGGCGACATCAAGGGCGCAAGCAAGGCTTTTAGCCAGGGCTTTTGGCTCACCACGATCGTGAGTGTGCTGCTTGCTGTGGTGATGGCAGTGTTTACCGAGCCCATCTGCGCATTCTTTGGCGCCACGCCCGACATCATGGCCGATACCGTTGCCGGCGTGCGCACCTTCGCCGTGCTGCTGCCGCTCACGGTCATTGGCCAGATGATCACCGCTGTGATGCGTGTGGACGAGAAGGTTCAGATCCAGGCCAACCTTATGACCGTTTCGGCCATCGTCGCCATCTGTTGGCTCGCGCTTTCCACGTTTGTGCTCAAGTTTGGCGTTATGGGCGCCGGCGTGTACTACGGGCTTTCCATCGGTATCTGGGCCATCGGTATCTTCTGGTTCATCGGGGGCAAAAAGTCCCAGCTCCAGATTAGCCTGGCCGACCTTAAGCTCGACCTCGCCATCTGCAGCCAGATCTTCAAGATCGGCTTCCCGTTCTTCCTGGTCCAGGGCGCGACCTTTATCTTTAATACCGTTGCCAACTCGCTTTTGGGTTCGCTCGGCGGTGACATGGGCTCGCTCTACATCGCAGCCTTTGGCGTGATCAACGGCTACATCCTCTACATTACCATGATGGTTGCCCAGTGCTTCTCCTACGGTCTGCAGCCCATCGCTGCCTTCAACGCCGGCGCAAAGGCTTGGGCACGCCTTAAGGAGACGCTCTCCTGCACGCTTAAGTACCAGGTTGTGACGCTGGCGCTGGTCACCGTCGCGCTCTGGCTTGCCGCCACCCCGGTGTGCGCCTTCTTTGCCGGCAGCGATCCTGCGCTCGTTGAGGTTGCCGCCAACGCCACGCGTACTGTCATCCTGGCTGTTGCCCTGGGCTATCTTGCCATGACCATGTCGATGTATTTCCAGGCGGTCGAGAAGGTGGGTGTCGCCACGTTTACGGGCCTGCTTCGCTATGTGATCTGCTCGGTGCCGCTTATGTACCTCCTCGGCAACATGATGGGTGTCGAGGGCGTGTGGATCGCCCTGGTGGTGGCCGATGCCATTACTGGCATAATCTCCATTGCGCTCGCCGCGCACGAGTCCAAGCGCCTTGCCACGCTCTAGGCTCGGACATGGCTGGCGTACGATAGTCGAACAAGTTAACTCGCCTGCAAGCCACCACAATGGGGACAGCCCCCATTGTGGTGGCTTTTGTTATTTAGGGTCTGAGATTTCGGCTCTATAAATAATGCTTTTGAACTGGGTTACTATAAGATTATGGTAAACGCTACTATAAGATTATGGAGAATGAAACTATTCGATTATGGTAACAGCGTAATAAGGGGCGTTGATATGGCTGAGTTCATTAACAGGGATTTGCATGAGTTGCTCATTCGCATGGCAGGCTGGTTTCCTGTTGTGTCGTTGACAGGGCCTAGGCAGAGTGGTAAGTCTACGCTGGTTCGGCATGCCTTTCCCGACTATTCCTACGTCACGCTTGAGGACCCTCAAACGAGGCGCGCGGCCTTGGAGGATCCGGTGAGTTTTATCCGCAACCGAAAGGGCGGACTCATCATCGATGAGGCGCAATACGCCCCGGATTTGTTTTCAATGATCCAGGTTGTTTCGGATGAGCGGGGAGACGCCGGTCAATACATCCTTACAGGCTCGCAAAACTTTTTGATGATGAAAAGCATCGGGCAGTCTCTTGCCGGGCGAGTCGGGATCTTAAAATTGCTGCCATTATCGTTTCGAGAAGCGGAGAGGGGCCAGCAGGGGCAGCTGGAAGTGGATTTGTTCGCGCTCGAAGGGGGATACCCTCGCCTGCGTTCCGCCGGAATGCCGTCCTCGGTTTATTTTCCCAGCTATATCGATACCTATGTTGAGCGCGATGTTGTGGGCTTGCTTGATGTGCGCAATAAGGCGGAGTTTCATAAGTTTCTGTCCATAATTGCTCAGAGCGTCGGTGCCCTCATCAATATATCCTCGCTTTCTCGAGATACGGGCGTGAGCGTATCGACCATTAAAAGCTGGTTGTCCATTCTGGAGCAGAGCTACCTGACGTTTTCGCTGCAGCCCTATTATGCAAATGCCAAGAAGCGTCTAACTAAAACGCCCAAGCTCTATTTTTACGACACGGGGCTGCTCTGCTACTTGCTCAAAATTGGATCACTGGAGCAACTATTGGAGAGCCCTTATCTGGGGGCCGTTTTCGAAAACCTCATCGTTTCCGAAACGGCGAAGAGCCATCTCAACGTGGGCGAGAATCCCGAGCTGTATTTCTATAGGGACGACAGCAAGCGTGAAATCGATTTGCTCGACTGTGCAAACTCAGGGAGTCCCAAGGCTATCGAAATAAAATCATCCAGAACGTATCACGATAAGTACGCCCGCCATCTACAGACTGTATGCGATGAGATCGACATTGCAAAAGATGCGCGCTATGTTGTGGCCCGCGTGGACTCAACGTATGAGTCGAAAGACTGTAGTGTGGTTTCGGCGCGTGATTGGCTTTTACGATAACAAGCTCGGCGTATTAACGGCTGCCGCGAAGGGAACCGGCCCCCTTTTTGCGGCGGTTTTTGCCTATCTGGTGCGTCTTAGATGCAAGTGAGTAGACTTATTTGGATATGCCGAGCACATCGCAACAAATACTCAATAAAACCGCAGGTCAGAGCTGTGGCGTTTTGGGGCGTGCTTGACCTCCTGCAAAAAGCCTACTCACTTGGTTTTTCTGCTAGAAGACCGCCGCGAGGGAAGGCAGCTCCCTCGCGGCGGCTGACATTTGCCCAGATAAAACCTGCCAAAATAAACCTGTCTACTCTTTGAGCCAGAGCCGACACTAATTCAAATGGCGAAATCAAAGGGCGTTCTCTGCATGGAGGGCGCCCTTTTTTATCGCGGGATGTTTTGCGTGGCAGTCATGAGGCCCAGGCGGTTGCTGACGCCGAGCTTGCGATAGATGGCGTTGACATGCTTCTTGACGGTTGACTCGCTTATGAATAGCTCGTTTGCCATCTGTTTGTTCGTTTTGCCGTCGAGCATGAGCCGCATGACTTCGGCTTCGCGCGGTTGGATATTGTGTTCTGTAATGAAAGCATTTAGCTGGTTTGTGTCTTCTGTCTGGGTGAGTTTAATGCCCCGAGGATAGAGGTTGGCGAGCGCGAGGCTCGCGTGCCGAGCGACTTCGAGCAGGATTGCGAGCTCGGTGTCGGTGAAGTCTCCGGCCGTGCGTTCACGAAACAGGGTGATGCTTCCTAGCGGGCTGTCGTTGTGCGCGAGCGTGGCCGTACAGCCAAAGTAGACGCCCTGCGGTTCCATCCATTTGCGATAGATGGGCGTGGCATCGCGTCGCTCGACGTCGACGAGGTCGAGGTCGCGGTAGACGCCGACCTTATGTAAGTCAAAGCTCCATGTTGTATAGTCCATCGCGGCGTAGCGGTTGTAGTAGTCGCTCAGTGCGCGGTCGTCCATTCCGCTGCTTGCGGGGTGGACGTAGCGTGGGGCATCACTGCCCGCTGCCTCGATCAGGTCGAACATGGCGATCCGATGGGGCACGAGCCCTGTCGTTCCCTCGAGGGTCTCCTTTTGCAGCTTATCGACACCGTGTGATGCGTGGATTGCAAGCGCGAGCTCGTTGAGAGCAGTCCAGGTCGTACTGTCCAACTCAATAGTCTGCTGATTATTGCATGGGGGCATAGGGCATCCTTTCCATTGTGGAACCCAGTATGTCATGTTCTCGGCCTGAATAGAACTTTAGGTCAGCGAATGGTATACCGTCGGTCGCTGAAAGGGGCTCGAGGGACCATTGAGAACATCTCGGTGCGGCCGCATCATGGTCTCGTCAAGCAAAAGCACCGAGATTTAGGAGCTTGAAATGAAGACCATTTACGAGAGCGAGTCTACGCCAAAGAAGGACGGATTCTACATGCCCGGCGAGTACGAAGAGCAGGAGCGCACCTGGATTTTGTGGCCGCATCGCTCGGATGTGTGGCGCTGTGGTGCCAAGCCGGCGCAAAAGGTCTTTACCGAGATTATTAAGACCGTTGCACGTTTTCAGCCCATCACTGTGGGCGTCAACACTGAAGACTTCCCCGCGGTGTGTGAGATCTTCGACGGCGTTGAGAACGTGCGCGTTATCCACATGGAGTACAACGACAGCTGGATTCGCGACCCCGGCCCGGCGTTTCTTGTCAACGACAAGGGGGACGTGGCACTCTCGCACTTCCACTTTAATGCTTACGGCGGTTTCATTGACGGCCTGTATTTCCCGTGGGACAAGGACGCTTCCATTGGCCTGCAGGTGGCACAGCTCGAGCAGGTTAACCGCTATCGTCCCGAGGATTATATCCTCGAGGGTGGCTCGTTTAACTGCGACGGCCAGGGCACCGTGGTGACCACCGAGATGTGCCTGCTCAATGAGGACCGCAACCCCCAGTACACCAAGGAGCAGATCGAGGAGAAGCTTGCCGAGTACCTGGGCATCGAGAAGGTCATTTGGATCAAGGATGGCATCGACCCGTTTGAGACCAACGGGCACGTGGACGACGTCGCATGCTTTAGTGCGCCCGGCGAGGTCTGCTGCATGTGGACCGATGATCCCAACCATAAGTTCTACAAGGAGTGCCAAGAGGCGTATAAGACGCTTTCCGAGACGACGGATGCCCGTGGCCGCAAGCTCAAGATCCACAAGGTGATTATGCCTGCGACCTCGGTATATATGACCGAGGAGGAGGCCAGCACGATTGACCCCGTCGAGGGCGTGCTGCCGCGTACCCCCGAGGATGCTTTCGAGCCGAGCTACCTCAACTTCCTGCCCATCAACGGCGCAGTGCTTGTACCGCAGTTCGGCGATCCCAATGACGCCCAGGCGCTCAAGGATATCCAGGCTGCTTATCCGGACCGTGAAGTCATCGGTATCATGACTCGCGAGGTTATCTACGGCGGCGGCAACATCCACTGCATCACCCAGCAGCAGCCCAAGGCGCGCTGTAAATAGCAGTTCCATGGTGAACAGTGCTTGATTGTCCGCACGCGAAAGTCCGCCGACTTCAATGGTCGGCGGACTTTTTGTGTGGTGGTTTCAGCTGAACGGCGGGCCGTGCGGCTTGGGTGTGCGGGCACACAATCTGGGGAAACCAAACAGATTGGGGCCTTATATGATCGACTCGAAGGGAAACGTGCGACCCGAGGGCATGTTTAACAGGGCGTACCTGGCCCCCGAAGCCCAGCGCGCATACGATACGCTGCTCGAGTGCGTGCTCAACGGGCAGAAGGGTTGCGAGGCTTCGGCGCATGCGGGCATGGATACCATCAAGGCGCTCGTATAGCTTTACGCTTTCGGATGTGACACATAGGACTGCGTGCGCCGCTCCCGGCTATATTGCCCCCGAGGTGCTTCAACTCATGGAGATAGCCGGCATCAGCGATTTCGAGAGCTTGGCAGCGTCCACGAATGCCCCCGTGTTTACGCCACAGACGGATGACTTTGGACTCGCGGTCCATATCTTTAAGATGCTTAACCGCGGAATACACCCATACGCTTCTGGTGAGCTGGACTTGGACATATTTGACCTGGACGACGATGACATTCCGCCTGCACCATTGATAAACAGCTGCGTGTGTAATGGGCACAGCCCGTTTGTGGGGACGTTGGTCGGATACGTTGTCCCAAAGTACGCTCTTGAGCTCGATGATTTTAGCGGCACTATGGGCGAGGCACTCCGTCGATCGCTGTATGGCAGGGCGGAGGAGCGTCTTGACGCACGCACATGGGCGCGCCTGCTCGACCGCTATCTATCCGAGACAGTTGTGTGCAAGCGTGGCCATCTCCACCACTCGTTACAGCACGAATGCCCTTGCTGCCGAGGAGAGCGCGCCTTGTTGACTCGTCTTGGTTGATGGTTTGGGCCGTCTTGTAGAAAGCCCGTGAGGCGACATGCAAGTTAATCCTGCGTGTCGCCTCCGTACATATAGACGATAAATCCGTCGCCGGTGTCCTGGCTGTGATCCTCCAAGATGCGCTTCATGTTGAGGTGCTCGTAGAACTGCCAGTCGGAGTTGCAGTCGCTCATCAGGAAGAATTTGGTGCACCCGGCTTTGGCGAGTTCGGCGCGCGCAAGGTCGATGAGCGCACGGCCGAGCCCCTTGCCCTGCCATTCGGGCACGATGATGATCAGGTTGAGCTGGCCTTGGGCATATTCGTTGCCCGTGGCGGCAAAGCGGTCGGCTGTTGCCTTCTCGCGGCTATCGCCAAAGAGCGAGCCTTCGAGCTTGGCATCGGCGGTCTTTGCCATCTCGGTTGCCTGGACGAACATCTCGTTGTAGCAGGGCTCCCACGTGGGATTGGTGCGTGGTTTGCCGTCTTCGAAGATACCGATGCAGCAAGCGGCGATGATGCGGCCTTCAGCTTCGGCAACGAGCGCGATGGGGGAGCGCTGCAGCTGCATGGCGATGTTAAAGCGCGCACAGAAATCGGCGGCTTCGACGTCGCCTCGGTTGCGCAGCGTGTTGCACCACAGCTGGTTGTAGATGGCGGCGATGCCGGCCAGGTCATCGAGCGTGGCGGCACGCAGAGTTACGTTGTCAAGGCTCATGGGGGCTCCTTCCAAGTTGGGTCAGGCCACCCCTGAGTGTGACATGGACGCAGGACGGCCGCATCGACCATTCGGCAGGCGAGCCTCGAATCCTCGGGGACGGAGGGTCCTAAGAAGGAATGAGGGCGGATTTTCGGACACTTGCTCGATGAGAGTGGATAATCTCCCACTTTTAGCGCTGGTATAGGCCAAAAACGGGAGATTATCCACTCTCATTCTGGGTAGTCGTTGGGGACGTTCTTAAACGACCAGTCATTAAAGAACGTCCCCAATGACTACCCCAAGGAACATCCCAAACTGCCGGCAGAGACGATATGAGCAGGACATAAAAACATTGAGAGCCCCTGCTG
>UQLB01000026.1 GCA_900541725.1 uncultured Collinsella sp.
AGGATTTGAACCTGCGACATCCTGCTCCCAAAGCAGGCGCGCTACCAAACTGCGCCACGTCCCGAAGGTGTTGAGCAGCTAAGGTCTAAACCTTGCGTGTCCCAAAGCGAAGGAAATTATAGGGGAGACTCCCCGCCTGTGCAAGCACAGAAACCCTAGCTCCTCGAATGTGCGACAAACTGGCTATGGGCCAGGCCGATTACAAACGCCACCACGGCAACCGGCGCCCAGGCGGCACCGATATCCGCCAGCGGCAAAGCATCGAACGGCAGCCAGGCACCCGCAAAGAACGCGTCACGGATCGAAGTGATCACGCTCTGCACGGCGACCACGCCGCCGACCCAAACCCATACCTGCGGATGCGCGTCGCAAAAGCCGTGCGCCAGGCCCATAAGCACCAGCACGATGGCAACGGGATACAGGGCGTTGAGCATAGGCACCGAGAACATAAGGATCACGTCGAGGCCTACATTGGAAAGCACGCACGAAAACGCCGCGAACACAAAGGCGAGAATCGCAAACGGACGACGCATGGCCTCCTCGGAAGCCTCCGCTCCCCCTTCGACCACATACGTCTCGCAGAAGTAGCGCGAACAGCAGCTAATGAGGCCAATGCACACGTTCATGCAGGCGAGGAAGAAGATCGCGAAGACCACGACCGTACCGGCCAGACCAAAGTGCATGGAGGCAGAGCGGGCTAGGATTGCGGCGCCGTTGGTGGCATCGGGCATAACGGTACCGAGCTGCATGCCGGCAAGCGCCAGGCCGCAGTAGATGACGGCCATGAGCACACCGGCGATCACACCGGAGCGGGAAATCTCAAAGGCCACGCGCTTGTCATCGGTAACGCCCAGCTCGTGGATGGTCTCGGCGATGATGATGCCGAAGGCGAGCGACGCGAGCAGGTCCATGGTCTGATAGCCAGTCAGAAAGCCTTGCACGGCAGCGCCCGCATCGTAGGGAGCCTGAGGCGCGGCAGCCGGTCCCAGCGGCGAGATCACGGCAGCACCCACAACCAGCACGATGAGCGCAATGAGCGCGGGGCCCGTAATGCGGCCGAGCACGCGCGTGATGACACCCGGGCGCAGCGTGAGAGCAAACGCGACGACAAAGAAGCCAACGGCAAACACTAGGCGAGCCGTGCCGAGCGAAACACCCTCGGGCAGCAGCGGCACCAGCATTTCGAACGCCGTAGAGCTTGTGCGAGGAATAGCCAGGCACGGACCGATGGCCAGATAGACCGCCGCAACGAAGAATTCACCAAACTTGGGATGCACGCGGCCGGCCAGCTCGCGGGCCGTGCCGGCGAGCGCGACGGCGATAAATCCCATGACGGGCAAACCGATAGCGGCAATCAGAAAGCCGAACATGGCGACCGGCGTGGCTGAACCTGCTTGCAGCGCCAGCAGCGGCGGAATGATAAGGTTGCCGGCGCCAAAGAGCATCGAGAACAGGGCGATACCGACGGTAACGACATGGTCGGAGCGCAGACCACGCGAGGCGGATGAGGCCATAGACACACCTTTCGGGTCGAAACAAAAACGGGACGGGCAAAAGACCCGTCTCGCAAGTATATACGCTCTAGCAGGCTAAATCGCACAGAGCATCGATAGCCGTTTCGACTTCTTCGGTAGTGTTGAAATACCCAAACGAGAAGCGGACGACGCCCTGGCGCTCGGTCCCCAGCACACGGTGCATGAGCGGGGCGCAATGGGCGCCGGGGCGCGTCGCAATCCCCCACCCTTGCATGAGCGCATCCGAGATCTCGGCAGAGTCAATATCGCCCACGTTGAGCGACACAATCGCAGAGCGCGTCGGCTGGTCAAAGGCGCCGTAAAGCTTGATCTCCGGGATTTCGCGCACACCGGCAAGAAAGCGATCAGCGAGCGCACGCTCACGCGCCGCAATCGCCTCGACCCCGCCTTGCGCCTCGATAAAGTCGAGACCGGCAGAAAGTCCCGCGATGCCGTGACCGTTGAGCGTGCCCGCCTCAAGGCGCGTGGGCCACTCAAGCGGCTGCAGTGCATCGAAGCTGTGCACGCCCGTGCCGCCCATGGCCCAGGGCGCCACATCGACGCCCTCCGCCACGGCCAGGCCGCCGGTCCCCTGCGGACCCATGAGCCCTTTGTGGCCGGTAAAGCACACGGCGTCGAGCCCCATGGCTTGCATATCGATATGCGCCGTACCGGCAGACTGAGAGGCATCGACGATCACCAGCGCGCCGGCCGCATGGGCGATGGCAGCAACACGCGAAACGTCGACCGCGTTGCCAGTCACATTGGAGGCATGCGTCACCACCACAGCACGCGTACCCGGCGTGACCAACCGCCCGAGCTCGTCGTAGTTGAGCACGCCGCTCGCATCGCAACCCGCATGCTCAACCGTCACACTCTGCTCCGTCGCCAGGCGATTGAGCGGACGTAGCACCGAGTTGTGCTCAAGCACCGTCGTGACCACACGGTCGCCGGGGCGCACCACGCCATTGATGACGGTGTTGAGCGCCGCGGTTGAGTTGGGCGTAAAGCACACATGGTCCGCCCTCGGGCAACCCAAAAGGCGCGCGAGCTTGGCACGGCAAGCGTGAATCGTACGAGCGGCATCGAGAGCACCCGACGTGGCGCCGCGCCCGGCATTGCCGAGCGAGCACATCGCCTGCGTCACGGCATCGATGACCGCCTGCGGCTTGTGCATGGTCGTCGCCGCGTTATCCAGGTAGATCATCGCACGACCTCCCACATATCAATCACGGTATAGCCCTCGGTGGGAACGCCCGCCGCGGCGAGTTCGCCGCGCAGCAGCTCCTCATCGACAGGCAACGCCTTCCACGCCAGACCGCAGCCGGCAGCGACCTCCCCGGGCACGGGAATCGTTCGCCCGGGGAGGCCGCGCTCAATGCACAGGGTCTCACACCCCATGGCGGCCGCCGTGGTAGGAAAGGTGATGACAAGCGCCGGGCGCTTCTCCCTCATGGCAACTCCAACCAATACGCTACGGGCGCACAACGCGCACGGCCTGCTCCATCTTCTCCACGATCACGTACATGTTGGTGACCTCGCCCACCGCAAGCTGGTCTTTAATGCCATAGTGGTCGAGGCAGGTCCCGCAGGTGAGAATCTCGACACCCTGCTCCGCCAGGCCCTTCAGGTCATCGAGCACCGGCGAACCCTCTACGGTGAGCTTGGCGCCGCCGTTGTAGAACAGCATGGTCGCAGGCAGCTCCTCCTGCTGCGTCACGGCAAAGACAAACGCCTTCATGAGCTTGTGGCCCAGCTCGTCGTCGCCGCGGCCCATGCAGTCGGTGTAGACGGAAATGACGAGCTTGCCCTTGCCGGCGCTGGCATCACAGAAGGCAGCGCCATCCTGCTCGGGATCGGCCACGGCAACGGCGCCAGAGGTTGCCACGGTCACGTGCCACTCGGCGTCAGAAACCTTCTCGACCGAGGCCGTGCAGCCTTTCTCCTGCGCCATCTTGGAAATGTTCTTGACGGCGGTCTCGTTGTCGACCGAGGTCACCACGACACCCTCGCCATCAAGCTGTTTGAGCGCCTTAAGCGTCTTGACGACGGGCAGCGGACAGGCATCGCCCATGGCATTGACTTCAATTTTGGTAGACATAGTAAATTCCTTTCGAAAGAACCGTTCTAGAGAACGGTAAACAGTTACATAAACGTGCGGGTTAGCGAACAACGCGAACAGCAGGACCGCCCGGCACCGGCTCGCACACGCGGCCGATTGTGGCGGCAACGCGCCCCTCAGCATGCAGACGACGCGCAAGCTCATCCACATCCGCCGCGGGCGCCGCAATTAGCAAACCGCCCGAGGTCTGCGGATCGTACAGCGCATCCAGCATTCCCGGCTCCAAGTCATCGTCAGCTGGCACGCGCGGGCCAAAGAAGTCCTGGTTGCGGTAGGAGCCCGCGGGGATAATGCCCAGACGCGCCATGTCAAGCACCTGATCAAAGAGCGGCACCGCCCCCGACGCAAGCTCAATCTGCACGCCCGAGCCCTCGGCCATCTCGCACGCATGCCCGATCAGGCCAAAGCCCGTAATGTCGGTGCAGCCGTGAAGCTCAAGTCCCTCGGCCAAACGAATCGGAGCCTCGTTGAGGGTGCGCATCGAGTCAAACATGGCCGCGGCCTCATCTTGCTCGATAAGCTCGCCCTTAATGGCCGTGGTGATGATGCCCGAGCCGATCGCCTTGGTCAGCAACAGGACGTCGCCCACGCGCGCGCCGCTGTTGGCGAGCATACGGTCGAGTGGCACAAAGCCGCTCACGGACAGACCGTACTTGGGCTCGTCGTCGTTGATGGTGTGGCCGCCCGCGATGGAGCAATCCGCCTCGACGCACTTGTCGGCGCCGCCCGCCAGAATCTGGCCGGCAACCTCAACGCCCAGGCAGCTCGGAATGCACAGCAGGTTCATGGCATGGCTCGGCCGCCCGCCCATGGCGTAGATGTCCGACAGCGAGTTGGCCGCGGCGATCTGGCCAAAGAGGAACGGGTCGTCAACCATCGGTGGGAAGAAGTCAATGGACTGCACGAGCCCCAGGTTCTCCCCTACGCGGAAGACGCTCGCATCGTCGGAGGTATCGAACCCCACGAGCAAGTTGTCGTTATGCACATTGGGTAAATCGCCCAGGACCTGGGCGAGGGCTCCAGGAGCCAACTTAGCGGCTCAACCGCTCGCGGCCGTCATGGACGTGAGCCTAATCTGATCGTCAGCCATCGATACCTCCTCTCATCGGTCAATCATTTTCTCCCAGTATACGCATGAATGCGAGCCTGCGGCGGATGCATTAATTGAGCGCCTGTGCGCGAATCGCCGCGCCAATCGCTCCGGCAAAGCGAGCCTGGGGCGAGGTGGTCACCGGCGACCCCAGCAGCTCGCCCAACCGCTCCACCACGAAGGCGTTCTCGCACAGGCCACCGGTCAGGTAGTACGGGGCGCCCGCGGCCTGCCCGGCCATGGTCGCCACGCGCGAGACCACGCTGTCGATCACGCCACGTGCAATGTTCTCGCGCGGCTCACCGCAACCGATCAGGCTGATGACCTCGCTTTCGGCAAACACCGTGCACATGCTGCTGATCTTGGTGGGCTCACCGGAACGCGCAAGGTCGGCCATCTGCTGTTGGGAAATACCCAGACGGTCGGCCATGATCTCCAAAAAGCGCCCCGTACCGGCAGCGCACTTGTCGTTCATGGCGAACTTGGCCACGCGGCCACTTTTAAGCTGAATGACCTTGGTGTCCTGGCCGCCCACGTCAATCACCGTGCCGTGATCGCCAAACAGGCGCACGGCACCGGTGCCGTGGCAGGTGATCTCGGTCACGACCTTGTGCGCATAGGGCACGGCGACGCGGCCGTAGCCAGTCGCGACCACGCGAACATCGTCGCCCGTCACGTCGTAGCCGGCCGCTGCCAATGCCTCGCGAAGCCGCTCGGAAGCATCGACCGAGGAGAACCCGGTTGGCTGCACGCACGTCCACGCCACCGAACCCTCCCCGTCGACCACAGCAACCTTAGCCGCCGTAGACCCGATATCGATCCCGATCCCTATCATGGCTCTCTTCCAATCTAAACATCAAAGGTAGCGGCGCGTTCAGGCGCCTTAACTCTAGGTTTCTCAGGTGCCGGAGGTTGCCCCGAAAGAGGAGCGCAGCGTACTTTGGTACGCAAGCGACAGTTTGAGGGGCAAGATCCGGTGCCTGAGGAAGCTAGAGGGTTTCGATGAAGGCAGCGATGCGAGTCTCGATCTGGCCCATGTCGCCGTTGCTGTAATCGGTCTCGATCTTCATGTACGGAATGCCCGCGCCCTCGACGGCCTCCTGCATGCGGGCGCTTTCCACATTGAAGGTGTGGCACGCCTGCAGCACGCTGTCGACCACGCCATCGACGTGGTACTTCTCGCACATGGCCAGCGTATTGTCCATGCGGCCGTCGTTGGGCGTCATCACCGAGCAGTTGATGTCCAGATAGCGGTCGGCGATGGCGCGCAGAATGTCGGGCGCATCGGGATCGATCATCATGGCTGCCGTGCGCTCGCCCGAACAGTCATCCATGCACACGACCACGCCGCCGTTGGACTCGATGGTGCGGCCGATCTTGTTGATCACGCCGCCCACCGGGCAGCCGGTGATCAGGATGCGCTTGGCATCCGCCGCAACCGGGCGCTCGCCCGCGTCGTAGGCCTCGCGCAGCTTGGCAACCTTTTGCTCCAGCTGCTGCGTATAGGCCTCGATATCAAAACTAAACGTACCGGCAAACATGGTGCTCATCAGGTCGACGCCGCTCATGGCCGCCGGCTGGTTGGCCTGCAGCGCAAACATCTCGAGCTGGGCCGCACGCAAGCGGTTGCGACGACGGACGGCAGCGCGCAGGTCATCGTCGGTAATCGTGATGCCGTAGAAGCCCTCGAGCTCCTCCTTGAGCAGGCGGCACTCCTCGTACCAGCCCTCGCGCTCGTAGGCGCGGTCGCGGCCCTGCGGAAGATGCAGAATGTGCGTGCGCTTGAGCTCGTTGAGTAGCTCGTACATCTTCTTCTTGCCGTCGCAGGTGGTCTCACCGATGATCATGTCGCTAAAGTACGTAAACGGGCACTTTTGCGAGTAGGCAAAGCCGTAGGTCGACTTGATGAGCGGGCAGAGGTTTGCCGGCAGCACCTTCTCGGCCTCGGGAATCACCTCATCGGACGTACCGCACAGAGCGGCACTCGCAGCCCCCGCGGCATCGATAATCTCGAGCGGCGTATAGCTGCACAAAAAGCCGACCAGGCGATTACCCGCCTGCTTGTAATCCTTAACGCGAATAAACGCCGCCTTGCGCTGCTCGTTGAACTCCTCAAACGTGCTGGGCAACGGCTGCTCAATATTTTCCGACATATAACTCCTAAACCTTTTAACCAACCAAGGAAACGGCTTTCCCAGGTGCCCGAGGTTGCCGTGAAAGAGACGCGCCGCGTACTTTGGCACGCAAGCGACGGTTTGAACGGCAAGATCGGGTGCCTGGAGAAGCCGCCGGGACGGATAGTCCTAAATGGTTTCCAAGAAAGCCTCAATCCTGGTTTGCAGTTGACCGGCGTCCTCGCCGGCGTAGTCGGTCGTGATGTGCATAAACGGAATGCCCGCCTCCTCGGCGGCCTTCTCCACGGCAAACGACTCCATCTCGTAGAGCGTGCAGAACTGCAAGGCCACGTCGACGATACCGTCGACATGCAGGTCCTTGGCCATCTGGACAATGTCCTTCATACGCTGGTCGTTGGGCGTAAAGACGGCGCAGTTGATCTTAAAGTAGCGCTCGGCGATGGCGTCGAGCATCTCGTCGACCGTCTCGCCGGACTCGTCGACCAAATCCTTGTAGTAGCGCGAGCCCGTGCAGGACTCCTCGCCTACCACAACGCCGCCGGCCTTCTCAATGAGGTTGAACAGCTTCCAGTTGGGCACGGCCATGGGCGTGCCGGTGTACAGGATGCGCTTGGTCCCCTTGGGCGCCACGCCCTCGCCGGCTTCAACGCGCTGCTCGCACTCGGCGGCCATGTCGTTGATGGCGCCGGTCAAGCGCGGCGTGTCGTCCATAAAGGCGGCTTGAACGGTCAGCAGGCTGTCGAGACCGCTGATGGGCGCTGGGTCGGCAGCGCGCGTGGCAGCGAGGCGCTGCAGGGCGCGACGCTTCTCATTGACGGCGTGGATAGCGGCCTTCAGACGCTCAGGCGTAATCGTAACGCCACACTCTTCCTCGATCTTGGCGGCGAGCTTTTTGACCTCGGCCTTCCAAGTCACGAGCGTCGACTCATCGTGCACGTTGGGAATATCCATAACGTACATGTTCTTTTGCGTGGCAAAGAACTCGTAGGCCTTCTTCTTGCCATCGCAGGTGTTCTCGCCTACCACCAGGTCACTCGACTCAATGTAGGGGCAGACCTCGCCCAGCTTAAAGCCGGCAAAGCTCTTGATGAGCGGACAAGTGTTGCGTGGCAGGTGCTCCTCAACCTTATCGGTTGCCCAATCGGCACCCGAGCACAGACCCACGGGAATGCCGTCACAGGCAAGTACAATCTCCTCGGGAACGTACACGCAGAACGAACCGACGATCTTGGTGGCCTCGCCAGCCTCCTTCTTGTCGAGCATCTCCTTAATACGGCCACTGTGGATGTTGGTGGCCACAAAGTCCAGGTAGGACGTGGACTTGGGGCGATTGTTCTGCGTCAGGAACATATCGCCGTACATCTGGCCCACGGCGCCCAGCAGCATATCGTGGTCGGCAAGATTCATGCCGAGGCTCTCCCACATCGGATGGAAATCAAATTCTTCAGCCATGACGGTTCCCCTCTCGAACCAAATACGGATAGCTACGGTATTGCTGCACGACGGACGGCGATTGCCCGGCCGTGCTCAAACCCGGAATTTTAGGGAACCTGCTTTGCGGTCGATTATTTAGTTGTGCGTCGTCTCTCCCGGAGCCGTGAACATACCTGCTCATATGCGACTCCGAGCCATATACAGGGCGCGCGCGGCAACGCGGCGAATGTATGTCGTCTGCGGCATGTGCGCACCCTCCTTAACCAGTCAAGGTCAACTATATCAGCGGTCATCGTCCAGACGAACACCGTTGACATTCGTACGACAGCCTCGCGTGCCGTCGTTTAATAAATAATTATCTTGATTGATAAGAGTCTGTCATCCCTCATTCGGCAAGCGGCAAGACAAAGCCGCCGAGGCTTATATCCCCGACAGCATTACCCGGCGCTATCGACAAACCAGGTGGATCCTACTCGCATCGAAGTGCATGCGCAGCGTCTCGCCTGCTTGCGGCAGCCCGTCGGCAGCAACGTTCACTTTGTTGACCTTCCACTGCAGACGCGTGGGCGCATCAGCGCGCGGCACGTCCAGCAATACCAGCCGCTCAAAGCGCGAATCGCTCACACGGGCCACGTGCAAATCATAGCTGTTGCGCCCCCGCTCAGCGCGATTGTCAACATGGAAGTAGCTTGCGCGAATGCCCAGGAACGCCACAGTATCGGGAACCTCACGACCCACGTTAAAGCTCATGCCCCAGTCGAGAGCCTCGACTTCCTCGTCGCCGACCTTGCGCGCCCGGCTTGTGTTCTTGCAGCCCGTCAGGCGCAGCGCCGCCAGCGTCTGCGGACGGCGGACCACGTCCTCGACGGAGCCGATCTCCTCAACATGCCCGTCGTGCATCACGCAGATGCGCTGGCACAGGCGGCACGCTTCGTCGATGTCGTGGCTCACGTAGAGCACGGTGCGGTTGCATACATCGAACAGGTCGAGCATGTTTTGCTCAAGCGCGCTCTTGAGATACGCATCGAGCGCGCTCATGGGCTCGTCGAACATAAAAATGCCCGGATGCGCCGCCACCATACGGGCAAGCGCCACGCGTTGCTGCTGCCCGCCCGAGAGTCGCGCGGGATAGCGATCGACAAAATCGGCCAGACCGAAAATGCCCAAATAGCGCTCGGCGAGCTTTTTGCGCGCGGCGGCGTCGCCAGCATCCTTTACACCGGCGCATACGTTATCGGCCACCGTCATGTTGGGAAACAGCTGATAGTTTTGAAACAACAGGGCGCATTTTCGCTCCTGGGGTGACAGGTTGATGCCAGCCGCCGAGTCAAAAAAGGTCACGCCGTTGACGACGATCTTGCCCTCGTCGGGCGTCTCCACGCCGGCAATGCAGCGCAGCGTGCAGCTCTTGCCGCAGCCCGAGGCACCAAGCAGCGCCACACGCTCCTCGCCGGCCTCAAGCTGCATATCGAGCATAAACCCCGGATAGCGCTTTTTTATGTCCAGAACGAGTGACATGGCCTATCGACCTCCCTGCATAGCGGGCTCATCGCGCATGAGCTCGGCCAGTGCCTCGCGATCGATACGCAAGGCATCACCGCCCGCCGGGTCGAGTGAATCGCCCTGTCCGGCGAGATCTTTGGCCTGCTTACGTTCCGCACGGGAAAGGCCACGTTCGCGGTATTTTTGCGAATGCGCCGTGTACATGTTGATGAACAGGATGACTAGGAAGCTGAACGCTATTACGACCACGACCCAAAAGAGGGCCACCGACGTATTGCCGCCCATCCATTCAAAGTAAATCGCAATGGGAATGGTCTGCGTAATACCGGCATAGTTGCCCGCAAAGAACAGGGTGCAGCCAAACTCGCCCATGGCGCGGGCAAAGGCGAGCACCGTGCCGGCGGCAATCGAGGGCCAGCCGAGCGGCATCATGAGTTTGGTGAAGATGCGTCGCTCGGACCAGCCCAGCGTGCGCGCCGCATCGAGCATTTGCGTGTCGAGGCTCTCAAAGGCGCCGAGCGCCGTACGGTAGACCAGGGGAAACGATACCACCACGGCAGAGATCACCGCCGCCGGCCACGTAAAGACAATCGAGACGCCGTGCGCGATAAGCCACTGGCCCACCCCGGTCGAGCGGCCAAACAGCATAAGGAGCAGAAAGCCGCAGACCGTGGGCGGCAACACCATGGGGATGGTAAAGACCGAGTCGAGCAGGCCCTTGATGCGACTCGAGGTGCCCATGGTCTTCCACGCGGCAAACAGGCCCAGCGCAAAGGAGATCAGCAGGGCAAGGCCGCTCGTTTTAATGGACACCCAAAACGGTCGGTAGTCGATGCCGCCCAATAAGGAGGCCAGAGAGGTCAAGGGCCCCTGCTCATCCCGCAACACGACAGACGATGCTTCTACCATTTGAGCGCTATCAAGCCAACGCGCGCCGCCTTTGGCATCACCCGAGGCTGATGCAATCACCACATAGCGGCCCCCATCCGCACCGCGCTCGTCAAAGCCATAGGTATACCCGCCGGCATCAAACGTTGTTTCCGCCGTGACATACCAAGGAAGATCCACGTCCCCTAGCTGCGCACCTCCCATACAGTTTGCGCTGTCGAGCTCACAGACGAGGGCCTTGAGACCCGATACGCACTCGTTGTTCTGCGGATCCAATCCATACCTCTCGATCGCCTTGGGCGATATCCACACCACAACGCGATCGGCAGCAGGCGCCACTACAAGGTCCACGTCCTCGTCAACGGGAAACCGGTAGCCCTCAGGCTGGCCCTCCATGGCACGAGCGGTCCCCTTGGCCAACCGCTCAAAACCCTCGATCCCATAGGAAAGCCCATGAGCAGTCGCAGCAACCTGGGCCCCGTCCTCAGCGTCCCCAGCAAACGCAAATCCCGGCACCCAGCAAAGCGCGAAGGTCAAAGCACAGGCGACAAGGATGCGGAATCTATTAAGCACGAAAAGCTCCAAGCGAATATAAGGACGGAGTGAGACACAAAACGATGGAATTATCGCGCCAAGCCGCACTACGCGGAAAGCTCAAAGCCGTACTTAGCCCAAATCTTCTGAGCCTTCCTGTTGGACAGACAGAAGTCGATGAACGCCTTGGCTTCGTCGGCGTGCTCAGAGCTCTCGGCAACGGCACCCGGATACACGATGGGCTTGTGCGAATCCTCGGGACACACAAAGGCCTCCTCGATGCCGTCGTAGCGGAAGATATCGGAGCTGTAGACAAAGCCGGCCACGCAGTCGCCCGTGGACACATAGGCGGCGGCGGTACCAACTTTGTCGGCCAGGGCCACCTTGTCGGCGAGCTCGGGCGCGTACTCGCCGTCGTCGCCCTCGGTACCGGTATAGAGGCCCACGGAAGCCAGCGCCTGGTTGGCGTACTTGCCGGCGGGGACGGTCTTGGCGTCGCCAATGGCGATCTTACCGTTCAGGTTCGCGACGTCGGCGATGGCCTCGACCTTGGTGTCGGAGCCCTCGGCGCGAATGATCACGAGATCGTTGACGAACATGTCCTCGCGGGTGTCGGTGTCGACGAGCTCGGCGGTCTCAGCGTCATCCATGGTGCCCTTGGAAGCGGTGATGAGCACGTCGACCGTGGCGCCGGCCTTCATCTGCTCGACGAGGTCGCCGGAGGCCTTAAACTGCGTGTCGGCAAAGGTGGTGCCGGTTTGGTCGGTGTAGAGCTCCTGAACCTCGGGCAGGGCCTTCTCGAGGGAGTTAGCGGCAAAGACCTGCAGCTCGACGGTTTCCTTCTTGGAAGAGGCCTTGGCGGAGCCGACATCGGATCCGGCCGGCTCGGACGTCTTGCTGCCCGAACAGCCGGCAAGACCAAGGCCGGCAGCGGCGACAGCAGAAAGCGAAACGAATCCGCGGCGAGAAACCATATCGAACATGTTCAACCCTTTCGAACGCTATGCCCGGGCACCCCGCCTCGGGCTTTAATCTGCAATCAGATTATACTTCTGCGCGAATAATGATAGTGAGATATTATTCTCGTCAGAGAATATAGTTTCAAGTTACCGTGCACCTCGGCGTCGATTCGGCGGAAAACAAAGGCGGAGCAGCCGTTCAGGTCGCCCCGCCGCAGGTAAACCGCTTAGTTGGTATGTCCGCCGCCCGCCGTCATCTGAGCCGCATGCTCCAGCTGGTCTGTTATGGCCTCCCAGCTTTCGCGGGCGGCCTTCGTAGAACCGGGAAAGTTTACGACAAGTGTATGACCTCGTTGCATGCAAATAGCGCGCGAGAGCATGGCGCGGCGCGTCTTGGTCATGGAGTAGGCACGAATTGCCTCGGCAATACCCGGCACATCGCGGTCGCAGACGGAACGCGTCGCCTCGGGCGTTACATCGCGCATCGAAAGCCCCGTGCCGCCGCAGGTGAGCACGACATTGGCGTGGCACTCATCGGCGGCTTCCATAATGGCATCACCGATCTCGCTGACGTCGTCGCGCACGACCACATGTGAGGCGACCGTCCAGCCCTGTGCCTCGATAAGTTCCTCGAGTGCGGCTCCGGCCTCATCCTGCAAAAGATCGCGTGTGTCCGAGCACGTCACGATCGATATCTTCAGCTCCATAGCATTCCCCCTACAACACGGCGCCCTCGGGCAGGTCGACGCGAACAACGTCCACGGCATCTCCCGCCTTGAGCTCGCACGGTCCTTCGTCAATACGCAGCAGGCAGTTCGCACGCTGCATAGTTCCAAGCAGCGCCGAATTCTGTGTCTTAGCCTCGGTCACCAACAACTCACCGGTCTCGGGGTCGCGCAAAACCGTGGCGCAATCGAAGAAGCGGCGATGCTGTCGCTTTTTCACGCCGTGCGTGAGCGTCGCCTGCTGCACGGGACGCGCAACCTCGGCAAAACCGCGCATCTTGCGAATCGCCGGACGGGCAAGCATCTCAAAGCCCACATACGCCGCGGCCGGGTTGCCCGAAAGCCCCAGGTAGGGCTTACCCCCGAGCAAGCCAAACGTGATGGCCTTGCCCGGACGCATCGAGATGCGGTCAAACAGCACCTCGCCCTCACGCCGGACGAGCGCCGTCACATAGTCGTAATCGCCCGCCGAGGCGCCACCGCTCGTAATGACAAAGTCGCACTCCTGCACGGCACGATGCACCAGCTCGGCGATCGCTTGCTCATCATCGGGCGCAATGCCGTAGAACACGGGCTCCGCGCCGGCATCGAGTGCTTCGGCCATCAACGCCGACGAGTTGGAATCGCGAATCTGCCCGCGCGCCGGCAGCTCACCCGGCGCGACCAGCTCCGTGCCCAGCGAGATAATGCCCACGCGCGGAGCGGCATGCACCTTCACGTTCGCATACCCGGCGCTCGCCAGCAGGCCGGCGCCCGCCGGAGCCACAACCTCGCCGGCGCGCATCACGACGTCGCCGGCATGAGCTTCCTCAGCAGCCGAGCGAACGTTCTCCCCCACCTTGGCCGGCGCCGAGAACCTCACACGCGAGCCCTCGTTGCCGTCACCGTCGAGCACATCAACGATCTCATACTTCACCACGGCATCGGCACCTTCGGGTACCGGCGCGCCCGTCATGATGCGGACCGTCTCGCCCGCGCCGATTGCGCCCTCAAACACATGGCCCGCGGCCTCGTGTCCGATAACGTCGAGCGTCACCGGCGCCTCGCCAGATGCCTGCGCCAAGTCCGCCGAGCGCACGGCATATCCGTCCATAGCGCTGTTGGCAAACGGCGAGATGTCGATATCGGCCACCGCGTCCTCGGCCAAGGGAAAACCAGCCGCCTGCCACACGGGAATCTCGATGAGATCCGTCGGAGCAACGTGCGACAAAACAATCGACTGCGCATCCTCCAACGGTATGAGTTTCTCTGCCATATGCACCTCTTAATGCCACGGCGCACAACAGGGGCGCCAATTCTTTATGCTTGTCTCAGTATAATCCCCCGACGCACGACCGCGACTCGGCCTGTACCCGCAAATACACCTGTCGGTTGCAGGCCGCGAAACAGAATGGAAACCAACCCACCGGCTCGTCGCGTTTACCGCGTTTTATAATTGCTTGCGTTGCAACCTAAAAGAGGAACGTATGGCTCATAACGACAAACCCGAAAGCGCAAACAAAGCGCAGGATCATTTCCAGCCGCTCGACGACGGCGGTTTTTTCTCCCTTAATGACGTCATCACGGCAGGCAGGCATCAACTTACCCGCTCCGAGCATCTCTTGGCTGCCGACACGCGCCGCAACGCCCGCAACCTACTAGCGAGCACTAAGTTGCTCGTACTCGTCGTCACCGTCTCGCTCGCCATGGGCGTTGCCGCTTGGGCGTTTTTGGCCTCATTAAATATCGCGACCGACTATCGCGAGCACCATGCGTGGATTTACGCGCTGCTTCCCGTTGTGGGCGTTGCCACCGCATGGGTGTACAAAAACCACGGTCTCGCCGCCAAGCGTGGCAACAACCTGGTCATCGACTCCGCTCTGGGCACACGCCTCATCCATATGCGCATGGCCATCCTCACCTTCGTCTGCTCCACGCTCACGCACCTCACCGGCGGCTCGGCCGGTCGCGAGGGAGCTGCGGTGCAGATTGGCGGCACCATCGCCAGCAACATCTCGAGCCTCGCCCACCTCAAAAAGCATGACCACCACGACCTCATGCTCGCCGGCATCTCGTCGGCCTTTGGCGCCGTGTTCGGCTCGCCCCTTGCCGGGGCTTTCTTTGGCATGGAGATGTGCTTCATCGGCAAGATCGACTACACCGCGGGCATCTACTGCCTGGTCGCTTCGTTTACCGGCTACTTTACGTCGCTTGCCTTGGGAACCGAGTACGAGGCGAATGTTATCGCCAGCGTTCCCAACATGACACCACGGACGGTTGTCATCGTTGTTATCAGTGCCATTATCTTCGGTCTGACGGCACGCCTCTTTGCCTGGTCAGTTCGAACCGTCAAGAGCCTGTACGGTCGCTTTATCACCAATTACCTCGTTCGCGCACTCATAGGCGCACTCGTGGTTTTGGCCGCCTATGCCCTCCTCGACGCCTGGGACTACGCCGGCCTTTCCACGTGGCTTTCCGGCGCCGGATTTGCCGGCAACACCACCCTGGCGGACGCAGTCATCAAGTTGGTCGTCACAGCGCTCACCCTGGGCGCGGGCTTCCAAGGCGGCGAGGTCACGCCCCTGTTTGGCATCGGTGCGGCACTCGGCGGCTGGATCGGTTGCCTTACCGGACTCGACCCCAGCTTTCTGGCGGCGCTGGGCATGCTCGGTGTATTCTGCGCCGGCCTTAACGTGCCCATCACCACCTGCATGATGGCCATCGACCTGTTCCACGGCACGGCCGCCGGGTTCTTTGTCATCGTGGCCTTTATCAGCTATCTCGCCGGCGGACACCGCGGCGTGTACCCCGCCCAGCGCATCATCTCACCCAAGCGCCGTTCGCTTATTGTGGATGAGGGCGGTACGGTAGCGGATGCCATCGAGCGCCACAACGACCTGATAGAGTAGACGTTAGTATTCGCCGTGCAGCCACAATCGGGGGCAATTCGACCTGAGCGCGACCGCACCGTCACGTCATACGCCGGGAGTCGCCCCATGCATGCAACTGATTTTGCCCGCACGCTCATCATCGCCAACCCAGCCGCCCAGTCGGGTGCGGCGCGCGAAGTTGCCGAGCGCCTGCAACGCTTTTTGGATATGACCGCGCGCGCATCCCAGTTTGACCTGGTGCTGACCGAGCGCATGGGACACGCCAAGGAGCTGGCCGCACAGGCTCAGGGCTATCGCACCGTTATCGCCCTTGGCGGCGACGGCGTGATTCACGAGGTCGTCAACGGGCTTATGACGCAAGAGGAGGGCACCCGCCCCGCCCTTGCCGTCCTGCCCGTGGGTTCCGGCAACGATTTTGCCCAAACGCTCGGCATCGACGATTTCTCCGGCAAGGATTTTGGCGCGCTGCTCACCTGCGAGCTGCAGCGTCAGGACATCGGGCGCATTCGCTCGTGGAGCCCTGCGAGCGGCAGCGGCGAGGCTACCGTTGAGTACTACGACCAGACACTGTCGGTCGGCATCGATGCCGCCATCGGCCTGGGCACCACCAAGCTGCGCAAAAAGACGGGCTTGACGGGCGCTCCGCTCTACACTCTCTCGGGACTTGAGCAGTTTGGCCTACGCTATCGCAACTACCCCATGACCATCAGCTTTGATGGCGCGCCCGCCGAGCGCGTGCGGGCGATTATCATGGCCATCCAGCTGGGACCCACCTATGGTTCGGGCTATCGCATCTGTCCCAACGCCGACCCGTGCGACGGCATACTCGACGTCTGCTACGCCTGCGGCCCCGTTCCGCGCGCGGTCGCGCTTCCCATGTTCCTTTCGGCCAAAGATGGCCACCATACCAAGCTGCCACCGGTTCGCATGCGCCGCTGTCGCCATGCCGAGCTTACCTTTGAGGAGCCCGACTACCCCATTCAGGCCGACGGCGAGCCCGTTGTCGCCTCGCGCATCGAGGTCGACATCCTCGCCGGCGCCCTCCACGTCTGGCACCCCACCCGCTAACCCCACCTAAGTTGCGGTGAAATAGGGACTGTTTATGCAGCTAAAGCCGCAAAACAGTCCCTATTTCACCGCAACTTATTGAGAAGATCATTCCTCCCCGCCCGGCTTGCGACGGTTGGCCTTTTTAATCGCGTTGAAGTGCTTGTCATTGAGCCTGCGCTGGCGAGAGCGCAGAGGCACCTTAGTCTTTACGCGTCGGCGCGGTGGACGCCCGCGACGCTCCAGCTCAGCGCGCAGCTTACGCAGGCAGCTCGCGCGATTCTGAAACTGACTACGGCTCTCGCGCGCCGTCACAACAATCCCCGTGGGCCCATGCTTCATACGCACCGCCGAGTCCGTCGTGTTCACGCCCTGTCCGCCCGGACCTGTCGCGCGAAACACCTGAACCTCGCAGTCGCGTGCCAACCTCTCGACCGACATCTCGGCATAGCGCGCATACTCGCGCCATCCCATCTTGTTCTCATCCATATCAACACCTCCCCTCATACAAAAAATGTGACAAAGGGAGAGTCCCTTTGTCACATCGCATACCAATCGCTTGTGTTACGCGCTTAAGCGAAGGTGATCTCGCCGGTGTCGCAGTCCATATCGGCGATACGGGCCAGGCTCTCAACGCGGAAGCCGCGCTCGCGGAGCTTATCGCCACCGCCCTGGAAGCCCTTCTCCACGGCAATGCCAATACCGGACACCTCGGCACCCGCGGCCTCGCAGATCTTGATAAGACCCTCAAGAGCGCAGCCGTTGGCCAGGAAGTCGTCGATAATCAGGACCTTATCGCCCTCGGACAGGAAACGCTTGCCCACGATAACCGGGTACTCCTTCTGCTTGGTAAAGGAGTAGATGGTCGTGGCATACTGCTCGCCGTCGAGGTTAATGGACTGGGCCTTCTTGGCAAAGACCACCGGTACGCCGCCAAAATGCTGAGCTGCGATGCAAGCCATGCCAATGCCCGAAGCCTCAATCGTCAGGATCTTGTTGATCTCGACATCCTTGAACAGACGGGCCCACTCGGCGCCCATGTGGTCGAACAGCTCAACGTCGCACTGGTGGTTGAGGAAGGCATCAACCTTAAGGACGTTACCGGCCTTTACGATGCCGTCATGGCGAATACGATCCTCAAGCTCCTGCATGGCGCAACCCCTTCTCACGGCAACGATACCGCGCGATTAATAAACGTTGTTCGATAGTCTACCACGGACCGACCCCCGCCCGCCCCACAAGCCGCATCGCACCACAAACCAGTCTTTTTGGGACGGCGCGAATCGTGGCAGACAGCCTCCAAAAAAGCTAATGGCGGGCGCACACCCTCACCAAGCGCACCATGGCGAGCGCAAAGCCCACAGCGGCCACAGCCATAAGCACATAGAACACCGATCGAAAGCCGAATAGGAATACATCCGGACGGCCTGCAACAAAACTGGTCACGGCCTCGCCCATCGCCACGCTCATCTGCCCATAGAGGATATGCGAACCTGCCGTAATACCCAGCGCCATGCCCGCATAGCGCGCCAAGCTGCCCAGACTGCCTGCAAAGCCAAGCGCTTCGCGCGGAGCCGAGCCCATATACAGCGAGTTATTGGGGCTCTGGAAAATCGAAGTACCACACGACATAAACGCGACACAGCACACGATCACAGGGATGGAAGAATGCTCGTCAAGTGTGCTTACCGCAAAAAGACCGCATACGTACACGCCCAGGCCGACTGCCGTGGGGCCCTCGCAGCCAACACGGTCCGAAACCGTACCCGAAAGCGGTCCGATAAAGGCATTCACCATCGGCAGTGCCAAAAAGAGCAGTCCGGAAATGTCAGAACCAAAGCCGTGGGCGTCCTGAAAATAGAACGGCAGGATAAACTCAGATGCGCCAATACCAACGAACACGATGAGCATGCAGGCAAGGTTGATGGTGAAGGCCGAATTTGCAAAGCAGCGACGAGCGGCCTCGATCAGGGACATGGGGCGCTCGCCGGCCTCCGGCTTAACATGCGGCAGCGTGTAGAGCCCCACGATAAACGAGATGACGCCAATGGGCAGGTTGATGAGGAAGATGCTCTCCCAAGGAAAGCTTGCCACCAGCATGCCGCCGAGCACGGGGCCACACATCATGCCGAGGGCCACAAAGGTCGCGAGAATACCCATGGCACGGCCTCGTTCGCGCGCCGGAAACGACTCGGTGATGATACCCATGTTGTTAGCCATGGCCGCCGCGCAACCGACGCCCTGAACAATGCGTGCCAGGATAAGAACCTCGAGCGAGGCCGAAAGGCCGCACAGCAACGAACCGACCGAAAAGACGATGACGCCCAACTGGAACACATTCACCTTGCCGCGCACGTCGCCCAGACGGCCAAACGGCAACATAGCCACGCAAGTCGCAAGCAGATACACCGAGCTTACCAGCTGAATGCGATCGAGGCCCACGCCCAGCTCCTTTTGCATCACGGGCAGCGCCACGGTCACGACGGTCGAATCCAGACACACCATAAACGTCATGATGAGCACGGTAAACAGAATCGCCCACTTGTTCTTGCCATGGGTGTCGCCCTCTAGGGCAATGTGCTCGCGGCGCAGCTGCTCTGCAGTTTTCTCCATATCCATCCTTTCGAGTGGTCCAACGCAAAAAACGGGGCCCCAATCGCCTGTAAACAGTCGCGATTGGGGTCCCGCCTACGGAATCGGAACGAAAGGCCACCGAAGCTTTCTGCCAGCATCGGCGCCTTGTGCGAACGCTAGCCTAGCACTGCTCGAGCGCCTGCTCAAGGTCGGCAATCAGATCGGCCGTGTCCTCGAGGCCGCACGACAGGCGCACCATGTCGGCGGAGATACCGCAGGCGATGAGCTCCTCATCGTTCATCTGGCGGTGCGTAGCGTTAGCGGGATGCAGGCAGCAGGTGCGGGCGTCGGCCACATGCGTGGCGATCTGGGCGAGCTTGAGGCTCTTCATAAAGGTCTCGGCCGCCGCGCGACCACCGTTAAAGCCAAAGCTCACAACGCCGCAGGTACCGTTGGGCATGTACTTCTGAGCGATGTCATAGTACTTATCGCCCTCCAGGCCCGGATAGCTCACGAAGCGCACCTTGGGATGGCTCTGCAGGAACTTGGCAACGGCCAGGCCGTTCTCGCAATGACGCGGCATGCGCACATGCAGGCTCTCGAGCGAGCTGTTCAGGAAGAAGGCCGCCTGCGGATTCTGCATAGGACCAAGATCGCGCATGAGCTGAGCGGTTGCCTTGGTAATGAAGGCACCCTCGCGACCAAACTTCTCGGCATAGGTCACGCCGTGGTAGCTCTCATCGGGCGTGGTAAGACCCGGGAACTTCTCCGCATGAGCCATCCAGTCAAACTGGCCGTGGTCGACGATCACGCCGCCCAGGTAGGCAGCATGTCCATCCATGTACTTGGTGGTGGAGTGCGTAACGATGTCGGCGCCCCACTCAAAGGGACGGCACATCACGGGCGTCGGGAAGGTGTTGTCGACCATCAGCGGCACGCCGTGGTCATGTGCGGCCTTGGCAAAGCGCTCAATATCGAGCACGGCAAGGGCGGGATTTGCGATCGTCTCGCCAAAGACGAGCTTTGTGTTGGGCTGAAAGGCAGCCTCCAGCTCCTCATCGGTGCAGTCGGGAGCGACGAACGTGCAGGTCACGCCCATGCGGCCCATGGTGTGGGCGAGCAGGTTATACGTACCGCCGTAAATGGCAGAGCTTGCGACCACGTGATCGCCGGCACCGGCAACGTTAAAGATCGCGAGGAAGTTCGCAGCCATGCCCGAACTCGTGAGCATCGCTGCGGTGCCGCCCTCCATCTCGCAGATCTTGGCGGCAACCAAATCGCACGTGGGGTTCTGCAGACGGCTGTAGAAGTAGCCAGACTCCTCCAGGTCAAACAGCTTGCCCATGTGCTCCGACGTGTCGTACTTCCACGTGGTGGACTGGTAGATGGGCACCTGGCGCGGCTCCGCATCTCCCGGGTGATAGCCGCCCTGAACACATGTAGTACCGATAGTCTGCTCGCTCATATCTAGCTCCCTTGCCTGGGTTTTAGTTTTATTCGGTTCACGATACCGCTACCCTGCACCCCTCTCAACCCATCCCAAAGGTAGGTTATGGGACAAATTGATTAGGGGTATTTATCTCAAGCCTTGGGCATTTGCTCGATAGATAAAAATGAGGCATACATGAAGCTCTCGATGATTACATGCCCCGTCACGGGTACCATAGGCGGGTACACCGTGACCAAGGAGACAACGATGAAGCAGATCGATACCACCCAGCTCGACACCGCCGCCTGCCAGGCTCAGGCTGCCGAATACCACGCCCGTGGCTTTAACTGCGCACAGGCCGTTGCCTGCACGCTCGCACCTGCCGTCGGGCTCGACCCCCAGACCGCCTTTACCCTCACCGAGGGCTTTGGCGCCGGCATGGGTGGCATGACCGAGACCTGCGGCGCCATCTCGGGCGCTGTTGCCATCATGGGCTTTGTAATGAGCGACGGCATGGAGAACCCCAAGACCAAAGGCCAGACCTACAAGCTGTCGCGCGAGATTGCCAAGCGTTTTGGCGAGAAGAACACGACGACCGTCTGCGGCACGCTCAAGGGCATCGGATCGGATAAGGGTCCGCTCCGCAGCTGCCCCGGCTGCATCGACGATGCCGTCGAAATCGCCTGTGATGTGCTAAAGCAGCTCGCCGAGTAATCGACAGCAACAGTAAAACGACGGCCGGCGCGCTTAGGATCCATCCAAAAGCACGCCGGCCGTCGCCGTTAGAACTCGGCAAATTTGGGAGCTCCGACCTCAATCTCCTCACGCCCCGCCATAAGCTCGCGCATCTTAGCGCAAAACGGCTCCTGCTCCCCAGCTTTGAACACCAAGTGAATCGTCACGGCATCCGCGTAATCGGTATCCGAAACCTTGGCACCCGAATCCTGCGCCAAACGAAGCACCTGCTCGTACTGCGGATAGGCCACATGCACGTCAACCGGCACGACGCTCGTCATCTCAACGATCTGCCCGGCCTCCTGAGCCGCGGCCACCGCCGCCTGCGTCGCCGCGGTATAGGCGCGTACCAAGCCACCAGGCCCCAACAGCGTGCCACCAAAATAGCGCGTCACTACGCAGCAAACATTTTTGAGCTCCGCGCCGCGCAAAACCTCGAGCGTCGGCATACCACTCGTGCGGCTCGGCTCACCATCATCGCTCTGGCGCTCGCGTCCATCGACCAAAATCCACGCGGGAACATTGTGTCGAGCGTCGTAATGACGTTTGCGAACCATCTCGATAAAGGCATTCGCCTCATCCTCGGACTCAATATGGACCAGCTGGGCAATAAACCGGCTCTTGCGGTCCACAAACTCGCCCGAAGCCTCAATATTCGATTGCAGAGTAAAATAGCTGTCCAACAAAGCCCCTCAAACACAAGCAAAGCAACAAACAGCCTCAATAATACGGCAAAGACCGTATCGATTGTCAGGGTAACAAAAATGCCAAGTGGGCCTATAAGCCGGGTTCTGTCGTGAACGGTCATTTATCTTGTCTGCACGTTACCATGCAGCTCCACGCACGCTACCCGAACGCGGACCGGGCCGGCCCATAGCGTTCCTATTCGCGCTTGCTCCGGATGGGGCTTGCCAAGCCGCCGTGTTGCCACGACGCTGGTGGTCTCTTACACCACCGTTTCAGCTTTTCCCTTTACGCCTTGCGGCGCAGGTGGGAGTCTTCTTTTCTGCGGCGCTTTCCGTCGGATCACTCCGCCCGGCCGTTAGCCGGCATCCCGCCCTCTGGAGCCCGGACTTTCCTCACGCGTGCTGCAAGCAGCACATCGCGCGACCGTCTGGCCCACTCAGCAGTGCAAGAGTGTAGCACACCGTTGCCGCAGGCAATGGCACAACACAAGCGTTCGACACGATAAACCAAGAACCGCGCTATGCAGTACAATAGAGTCGTCGATGGGCAACGTCGTCAGTCGAGACGCGACCGCGCTCCGCGCCCCTCCGTCTACTCGGTGCGTTCCCGCCTCCTCCCCGAGGCGGGATGTCGGCATTTTTCATGCACCGACAACCCAATAGCCTGTGAACAGCCCGGGCAGCATTGCGCACGGGCAGCATCGCGCACCTCAGCAACAAATGCAAAAAGGGACCCGTCCATTACGGACGGATCCCTTAAAACAAGTGATCGTCAAACCGATTTACTCGGCGTCGGTCTCCTCGTCCTTCTTCTCGGAAGGAAGCGGGGTAACCTCGATCTCGACACCCAGAGTCTCAGCAGCGGACTTCATGGACAGGGAGATACGACGACGGTCGAGGTCGATCTCCATGACCTTGACCTGAACCTTGTCGCCCACGTGGGTGACCTGAGAAGGCTGATCGACGTGCTTGTTGGCCATCTCGGAGATGTGAACCAGGCCCTCGATGCCCTCGCCCAGGTCGACGAAAGCGCCGAACGGGACAAGCTTGGTCACAGTGCCCTCGACGATAGCGCCGACGGGGTACTTCTTGACCAGTGCGCGCCACGGATCCTCGGTGGTCTGCTTGAGACCCAGGGAGATGCGCTCGCGGTTGAGATCGACGTCGAGAACCTCGACCTCGACCTCCTGGCCGACCTTGACAACCTCGGAAGGATGGTTGACGTGGTTCCAGGAGAGCTCGGAGATGTGGATGAGGCCGTCGATGCCGCCGAGGTCGACGAAGGCGCCGAAGTCGACGATGGAGGAAACGGTGCCCTGGAGACGCATGCCAGACTTGAGCTTGGACAGGATCTCGGAGCGCTCGGCCTTACGGGACTCCTCGAGCACGACGCGACGGGAGAGGACGACGTTGTTGCGGTTGCGGTCCATCTCGATAACACGGGCCTCGATGCGGGTGCCCATGTAGGAGGTGAGGTCCTTGACGCGACGGAGGTCGACGAGGGAAGCAGGCAGGAAGCCACGCAGGCCGATGTCGAGAATCAGGCCGCCCTTGACAACCTCGATAACCTCGCCCTCGACGTTCTCGCCTGAGTTGAACTTCTCCTCGATGCGGTTCCAAGCACGCTCGTACTCGGCACGCTTCTTGGACAGGACCAGACGACCGTCCTTGTCCTCCTTCTGGAGAACCAGAGCCTCGATGGGATCACCGAGTGCAACGATGTCTGCAGGGTTAGCGTCCTTGCGGATGGACAGCTCGCGGACCGGGATAACGCCCTCGGACTTGAATCCGATGTCAACGAGCACCTCGTCATGCTCGATCTTAACGACAGTGCCGTTAACGAGATCGCCCTCATCAAAGTCGGTAATCGTACCGTCGATGAGGTTGTTCATCTCCTCCTCGTTGACATCGTCAAGAGAGAAAATGGACGAGTTCTGAATCTCACTCAAAGGTGGACCCCTTTCGAACTACGGGGCCCCGATTGCTAGGACCTACAGAAGGGTGCGACAAGCACACAACGTTTAGGAACACTCGGGAGCCGACAGATACTAATGTGACGCTTATGCAATCACGTTCGTATAGGTTACGGGGAAATGAGTTCGATTTCAAGCGTGAACTGCGATTTTTTACTCGTGTGGAGACTTTTTCGTAATCTTATGAACACACGTCTCCGCAACTTGACGATAACCAGCCAGGCATTCGGCTTTGGGGTAAAGTATCCGGAGCCAACGACTCTAGATCAAATTTACGAGAAAGGTGCCCGCGTGCTCAAAGCAGTCGTTTTCGATATGGACGAAACGCTTCTTAGCATCAACCTCAACGCGTTCATCCTTCGCTATTTTAAGGATGTCTCGTCGATGCTCGCGGATATCGGTCGCCGCAGCCACGGTGGCACGATGGCACGCCTCGGCACTATCTTGGTCGACCTCAACGCCAATCGCCGAAGCGGCACGGATAATCGCACCAATCTTGAGTTCTACCAAGAAGAGGTTGAGCGCCGGTGCGGCATTTGCCTCTCGGACCCACTCATCTACGAGGCGTTTACCTACTATGACCGCGAAGTTCTTCCGTACAAGAACGACGATGTCATTAACGCCCACGCCATGCCGGGCGCACACGCCGCGCTCCAGGCCGTACAGGACGCAGGGCTGCGCTGCGCGCTCTTTACCAACCCCAGCTTTCCCCAGGGCGCCATCGAGTGCCGCATGGGTTGGGGCGACCTGGCCGACGCTCCCTTTGAGCTCGTCACGCACATGGGAAACACCACCCGCTGCAAGCCCGATGCCACCTACTATCTAGAGCAGCTTCAGGTGATGGGGCTCGAGCCGCACGAGGTCCTTATGGTTGGCAACGATCCCAAACGCGACTTCCCGTCCCCCGATTGCGGCATCCAAACCGCCTTTGTGGGCCAGGGCAAGCCCAGCCGAGCCACCTGGCGCGGAACCATGGAAGACTTCGCCCGCGACTTTAACGCCGTAGTAGAAGCCTTCTACGAACACCAAGTAGCCGACGAACTGTCGTAGGACCCCTTGCTCCAAACCAAATATCGCCGCAGGTTGAGCACAAGTCAGCGAAAATGCCCCTAAGCGAGCAATGTGCCTTGAAAGAGGAGGGCATAGGCCTTCTGGCCATGCCCGACGATTGAAAGGCAGATTGCCGCTTAGGGGCGTTTGCAGCGTCAACTGGTTACGCGGTTTGGTAAAACCGCGTAACTAGCACACCTGGGTTTTGCCGATCATGATGTTGAGGATCTCGACGTCGGTGTCCTTCATGCCCACGCGGCCTACGTAGCCCATACTGGCGATCGTCTGCTCGACGGTATCTTGGATCAGGCCCTCGCCGGCGCGGAAGCCGCGACCCTGCATGGCCATATCATGGCCCAGAATCGCCGCATCGACGGCAGCCGAGATCTTGGCGGCACAGCTCGCTTTGGCGCCGTCGCACACGATGCCGCCCACGTTACCGAGCGTGTTCGAGACCGTCGCGCCAATCTGCTCGCGCGTGCCACCGCACAGCCAGGTAATCGCGGCGCCGGCGCCGCACGCGGCGCAAATAGCACCGCAAAACGCCGAGAGCGCACCAATATAGCTCTTGATATGCACGGCGATAAGATCGGACAGCATCACGGCGCGCACCAGGCGCTCGTGGTCGCAACGCAGGTACTCGGCATACTCCATGACGGGCAATGCGCAGGTAATGCCCTGATTGCCCGAGCCGCACACAATGGCGACCGGCAGCGCGCAGCCGTTCATGCGGGCGTCGGACCCGGCGGCCGCACGGGCACGGGCACGGCAGGCGACGTCATCGGCACGAGCACCCAGCAGCGTACGACCCACCTCGGCGCCCCAAGCGTGCGCGAGGCCCTCGGCACTGATCGCGCCATTCAGCTCAATCTGACGCTCAACGGCAGCGCGGGCGTCCGCAATGTCACCGTCCTCGATAAAGTCGATGATGGTCTCGATCGACATGGGCGTGTCGGCGTTATCTGCCGCACGCTCGGCCACCACGCGCTCGGCGCAGGCGGCGCACTCCCCCGCCGACTTACCGCATACCGGAATACCGTCGAGCGTATGGCACGTGACATTAGTGTGGTGATCGGTAATCTCGACGACCGCGGTATGGCCCCCGGCCGTCGCAGTCACCTTGATGTAGAGGTTGGGCACACCCTCGACAAGCGACACATCGCAGTAGTCCGCATCGGCAAGCAGCTCGGCCACGCGGGCGCGGTCCGCGTCATCGACGCTCTCGAGCACCTCGAGCGCGCTCTTGGCGTCGCCGCCCACGGCACCCAGCACGGCCGCGGCTTCAATACCATGCATTCCGCCCGAGTTGGGCACGGTCACGCTCTTGACGTTCTTGATGATGTTGCCCGAGCAGGCAACATCCATATGATCGGGCTCGCAACCGAGCGTCTGGCTCGCCAGTGCCGCTGCATAGGCAACGGCAATGGGCTCGGTACAGCCGAGCGCGCAGACAAGCTCGCGGTTCAAAACATCGCAAAACGCGGCATCACGAAGGGAATCGGCAGGCATAGGTATCTCCTACTTGTATAACGGGCTGGGCTCTCAATAATAATTAGCTCTTTTATTTGATAACAATGCATCAAAAACCGCAACCCAGGTTCCGGTAGACGGCATTCAGGCGCAAACTGACGGCATTCATTCATGAGAAACCGGTCTTGTCGCATGCTAAAGCGTTTGACCAAAAAACGCTCGAGCGTTTACGCAAAAGTCGCGCTATCATGCAGTCGAACGCGGTAAACACCTTTAGCATTTGCGCCGCACAGACAAGAGAGGAACCATCCATGAAGATCGGTATCGGTAACGACCACGCCGCCGTCGAGCTCAAGAACATCATCTCCGAGCACCTGAAGGAGCGCGGCTGCGAGGTCGTGAACTTTGGCACCGACACCTCCGAGAGCTTTGACTACCCCATCGCCGGCTACAAGGTGGGTAAGGCCGTTGCCAACGGCGACGTCGACCTGGGCATCCTCATCTGTGGCACCGGTGTCGGGATTAGCCTGGCTGCCAACAAGGTCGAGGGCGTACGCGCCGTTGTGTGCTCCGAGCCCTTCAGCGCCAAGCTCTCCCGCATGCACAACAACACCAACGTGCTCGCCTTTGGTGCCCGTGTCGTGGGCTCCGAGCTCGCCAAGATGATCGTCGACGAGTGGCTCGACGCCGAGTTTGAGGGCGGCCGTCACGAGCGTCGCGTTAACCTCCTCAACGAGATCGATCACACGCGCGGCCTCAAGGTCGTCGACGAGGCCTAAACCACTCAGTGCCACAAGCTAACAGCAGGGGCCCGCTCGAAACACATGTCCGAGCGGGCCCCTGCATAGATTTTGGAATAAAAGGGCGCCGCGGAGGGAGTTCCGCGGCGCCCAAG
>UQLB01000027.1 GCA_900541725.1 uncultured Collinsella sp.
GAGCCAGTCCCCTGGCTTGCCCGCTTTCAATCATGTAAATCGCCGTATCTACTCTGCAGACGAAGATCCACCATCAACGATTGCCTGCTCGGACTCAGGAATCCCATCGGCACCCGTACTCTGTTCTTGCTCCACCTCTTCGCTGATTGCGGAGGCGGGGGTCGAGCCCTTTGCACCCACGATGTAGGCAGCCCCAAATCCTAACGCAATGGCAATCAAGGTCAAAATCACGTAGACAGGCCAATGGCGCTTAATATACGAAAACACGTTGACTCCTTAGAGCTCCGTCTACGAACGGCGGATAACCTCGGTCACGACCTCGGATACCGTGGCAATGTTCGTCGGGTTGACATTGTGGGGCAGGTCGTCCTCGGTACGAGCGCAAGCCAGACGCGTGCCGTCCACGCCGGCGATGGTGAGGGCTCGGCGGCTCGCCTCGAGCGCGGCATAGGCATCGGTCTTGGCATAGGGCATCTCGAGCGCGCCACAATCGACATGGAACGACTTGCACACCTTGCTGACCAGGTTCATGATGCGGCGATCGCCCTTGAGCAGCTGCTGTTCGCCCTCGACCGTCACCACCGAAAGCCTACCGGCGCCGACGGATTCAAGATTGATGAAGAATACGCCGCGGAGCTTATCGCGATGCGAAGCCAAGAAGGCCTTCATGCCGGCGCCATCACAATCCGAGGCGCCCGTTGCCACAAACCAGATATCGTGACCGAGCAGCTCATCATCGCCCATAGAGGCGACAGCCGAGAGCATATCTTCGGAAGAAGCGCCATCGGAAGACGTAGCGCCGCCCTTCCAGCCATCGTTATCGTCCTCGAAGTTATCCCACGAACCGATACCGCGACCGGACTTCTTGGCATCGTAATCGTCTTCGACGCCCAGCCAATCACTCATGCTGTCCTGCTCGTTTTTCCTTTTACGACCGAACAGGCCACCCAGGCCGCGTTTGCGAGACTTGGGTGCCGCCGGGGCGGGAGCCGAAATGGTCTCGATCGGCTGCGCGCCCGACGCAACGGGCATAGAAGGCGCAACGGGTGCCGATGTGGGTTCGGGACCCTGGGCAGTAGCAAAGGGGTCGTTGACCTGGGCAGAGGGATCGGGAAGGTCGAACAGCGACGTGCGAGACGCAACGTTTGCCTGCTTCATAGACGGCAGCGACGGATCGGGGACCGAAGCCAGCGGAGACGAGGAAGGTGCAGGCGACGGTGCCGACGCCGGATCGGGAACATTCATCTGCGGACGCGGCGATGCCTGGGAGGAAATCTGGGCCATAAGGGAATCGACCGTTTCGTCCTGGGTGGGAGCGACATTGGCAACCGTGGCACCGGAACCACTCGGGGTCGGCATGGTGAAAATCTGCGTGGAGTAAGGCCTCGACTCATCCGTCTCGGGAGTCTCGGAAACCGCAGGCACTTCCTCCTGCTCGACCTCGGTCGAATCACCTTGATCGGCTGCCGCGTATTGCTCTTCGTCAGAGTTGGCCTCGACGGACTCGTCCTCGGCGGCATCTTGGATTTCGGCAGCATCAATGGGCTCGTCATCGTCTGCCGCGTCGCCCTGCTCATCGGAAATAGGAAGGGGCTCGGCAATTGCGGTGCCTTGCTTTTCAAACGTTATCGTGGAATCGAACTGCGCGGCATCAAACGACATGGTGCTATCGACGTGCTGCTGAGCCTCGAAAGACGTTGTTGCCTCAACAACATCCGCTGACGTCGGTTGCTGGGACTCAAAGGACGTCGTAGCTTCGGCAGCGTCGACGGGCCCGGACTGCATAGCCTCGTTCTGCTCGAACTCTTGCGCCGCGCGCTCACGTGCCGCCTCGGCTGCCTGCTGCTGAGCGATAGCCTCCTGCTCGGCAGCCTCGCGTGCGGCAGCGCGCTTCTCCTCGAAATCGTCGACAAATTTCCTGCCCTTTGCAAGCGCACCCTTAAAGAAGCTGGAAGCGCTGGCGCCAATCGAAGAGAACGCGGATGCAATATCGGCATGGGGCGTTGCCGCGGGAATCTCGGCAGAGAAATCAGTATCGCTCTCGTAAGACACGCGCCTCGGCTGTTCAACGTAATCGTCGTCAGACTCGTCCGCAACGTCTTGCGCCGGCGCGGCGGGAGCCAAAATGTCCAGTCCTGCCGCGGGATCGATCGCGGACACCGCCTCGGGCTCGGCAACGGCAGCGGTAACCGCGGCAGACTCATCATCCGCAGTGACAACGGGCGCAGGCTCGGGCTCAAACGTCGGCTCCTCGCCCTCCTCGTAATCGAGCGTGCAGGACTCGGGAAGCATTCCGAGTGCACGGATGGCATCCGAACCAAAGCGAATGTTGCCGGCGGCGTTGCGATAGAGCTTGGGCTCGGGCTCGGCCGCGGCAGGCTCCTCCGCCGGCTCAGCAGCGGGAACCTCGTCATTGAACTCTTCGGCCTGGACAGCCTGATTCTGATCCTCGGGCACGATGGCGCCAATCAGCGTCTCGTCGGCAGACGCACCCTCAAAGCCCTCAATCTGCTCGTCAAAAGCCTCGCCCTGTTCGGGCTCGGTTTGAGCGTCGGGAGCAATCGGCTGACCGAACTCGTCCTCGGCGTAGGTAGGCTCTTCGTACTCGATGGTGTTGCCGTAGTCGTTTTGCTGCTGGGCCGCGGCATACTCCGCCGCCGCGCGCGCCATTTCCTCGGCACGACGTTTCTGCTCCCCAAAATAGGTATCGAACGGAACATCGTCGGGAAACTCGTTCTCGCCCTGGAAGGGAGCAACGTTGTCCATAACGCCGAGCATAGCGGCGACAGAAGACTTGTTGCACACCGCGCCGGACGTATAGGGAAGAACGTGGCGGTTAGAGATGATGTTTGCCGCGTTGGCAAGTGCAACGAGGGAAGCGAGGATCGCGACAATCCACAGCAGAACCTTGAGCGCGCCGGGGAGCGGCAGGATACGCAGGATGGCAACGGCAGCAGGGGCAATCGTGGCAACGGGCAACAGCTTGGCGATGAGCGCACGATACGAAGCATAGGGCTCGCGGGCGAGCAGCTCAGCACGGGGAGAGTCGTAGTGTGCGACAACGACCACCGGGCGGTTGCGCGGAGACGCGAGCGGGCCCGAGGCCTTGTGGTAGGCGATGACATTTTGGCTCACGCCCGTCTTACCCAGGCGCGAAACCACGGGGTGGCCCGTGCGCTCGAGCACGTAAAGAACGGCGCCGACAATGGCCAGCAAGGTGCCGACCAAGCCGATACCGCCGCCGATGCCCATCAGCAGGGCGCCGGCAAACGCAAGAATACCGGTAACGGCAAATGCCAATCTACTGGGCGCCGGGGCATTGAACTCCTGAACCTCGGGGTCAAAGCCGTGGTTGCGGAAGATCTGAGCGATATCCTCGGCAGCCAAGCGCTCTTCTTCGCTGCATGCCGGCGTAATGCCGGTGTTCTGCAGCAGGTGGTTAATATAGTTCTGGGTGTTCGCCATGTGCGCTCCACATCCATAATCCGACAAATAGGCCCAATGCATGCACATTAGAACCGTATATAGTCGAAAGTATACCCCGAGCGAGCGCAAACGACCGAATTCGGGCCATCTTAACGCCTCGAGCGGACAAGGATATAGCCTAATCTCCATATCGGACTAAAATCATGGCAGCAAACCACCTTCTCATGCGAGGACTCTATGACGGCAAGCGACGCGACCGCGACAATTAAAAAGGGGAATTCGGAGCCCGGTTTCGATAAAACGGCTCAGCGCATCCTCAATCTTTTCTTTGTGCTCAACAGCTCCCCCGAACCGCTGACGACCGAGCAGATCGTCTTGGATTCTGACCTGGGATATGGCTCGGGCAATATCGACTCGGATAAGCGCAAGTTTCGGCGCGATCGTGACAAACTGCTCGAGCGTGGCATCTTAATCAAGGAGGTTCGCCCCGCCGGTGCGCAGGAGACCGAGGAAAGCTCGTGGACAATCGACCGCGAGCACACGTTTGCTGCAGGCGGCCTCATCACCGCAGACGACGCCGATATCCTACTCAACGCCATCGACCAGACGCTAGCGGCCGGCTCTTCCACCTTTGCCGCGCCGCTTGCCGATATTCGCTCCAAAATTGCCTACCTCACCGGCAGGACGACGGTGGACGAAGTACCGATCCGCCGCTCTCCCACCGTCGATGCGGTATGGAGCGCCTTTGCCGAGCGATGCGCGCTGCGATTTTTATATCAGAACGGACGCGGCGAGCAGAAAGAACGTACCGTCTGTGTCTACGGCATGTTCGAACGCGAGGGCGTGGCGTACTTCTGCGGCCTCGACAATGTCACCGACGACATCAGGACATTCCGCTGCGACCGTATCGTTCGCGCATGGCGTCCTTCGAAGGCCTACGCCATCCCTGCGGACTTCAATCTCAACGACTATCTGTTCTTTGAATTCGATTTTGCCGACCGACCGCCCGTTGCAGCCACGTTCTCGTTCGCCCCTCAGACGCAGATCGATATGATCAACGGCCTCACGCGCGGGCGAGGTGAACTCGCACACACCGATGCGGGATGGACCTGGACCGTTGACGTGCATGACCTTGAAGCCGCCGCCTCATTTTGCATGGCCCACGCCATGGACGGCATGAGGCCTGTGGCCCCCGAATCGCTCAAGCAGGCGTGGAACCACCTCATTGAAAGGACGGTGCACGAGCATGCCCGTGCGTAAACTCACCAGCGAGCAGAGACTCTCGCGCGCCATCGACATCATGGAGGCTCTCTACGCCGCCGGCGAGAGCGGCATGACACGAACCGAGATTTGCAGCCGCTTTGACATCACGGGGGCGTCGCTCGTCGAGATTCTCGAGATCGTCTCGACGCTCGCGGACCGAGAATCGGGCGCGCGCATCATCTGCGAATGCCACGGCGAGCGTGTGGTCCTCACCGGTGACGCCGGGCGTGTGCTACCGTTGCGTTTGAGTGCCGCCGAGGGCGCTGTGCTCAACCACGAACTTGAATCGTTGGGGATCGAGCCACAGACGGCAGCCCGGATTCGGCATGCTCTTCTACCCGAAGAGCTCGGCTATAACCAGCGCGTCTTTGACACCGTCAACCACGGGTCGCACTGGCAGCAGCTGAGCTGCGCCATTCAGGACGGCGTTCGCTGCCGCATCTCGTATCGCTCGATGGACGATGCACGGCCACGCGAGCGTCTGGTCGACCCCTTGCGCATTACGGCAAACGGCGACCAAACATACTTGATTGCCTGGGACATCGCAGTCGATGAGCAGCGCACCTATCGCATGGATAAAATCGAGGGACTCACCTTGACGGAAGACTCCGTCGTGTCTCACGCACCGGACGTCGCATCCCTCCACGATTCCCTTGCCCGGACGCAGCGTAGCGCAAAGCTCTTGATGCCATTCGATATGGCGGAACATCTGGACTGGGCCGGCATCACCCTAATCGAGCGCAGCGGGGCAGACATGGCAATGGTAACCGTGCATTACGGCTCCGAGCGTTGGCTACTGAGCCAGGTAATCGCAGCGGGCGGAGCCATCCGCATCTTGGATGACCCCGCCCTGTCAAAGCGTCTGTGCGATATGGCAAAAACCCTCGTTTGTCCGCTTTAGCGCCGCCGCTCGTGGCGTGCACGCCACAGTTGCAGATAGTGCCCGATCTGCGCCGATTCGATGCGCTGGTAGGAGCTCGTGGGCAGCGACGTTAAGAACTTCTTTCCGTAGCCCTTCGTCACCAGGCGCGGGTCGGCCAGAATCAGCACGCCGCAATCGGTCGACGAGCGGATAAGGCGGCCGGCCGCCTGCTTGACCTCGAGCACCGCCTCGGGCAGCGAATAGCGCGCCCAAGCGCGGTCTTCGCGCAAGTTGCGCTCGCACGAGAGCGGGTCCGTGGGGCTCGAGAACGGCAGCTTGGGAATGATGACGCAGCGCAGCGTCTCGCCGCTGGCGTCGAATCCCTCCCAGAAGGCCTTAAGCGCAAAAAGCGACGAGGTCGGCTCGTTGATAAACCGGTCGCGCAGGCGACGAGGAGATGAGTTGCGCTGCTGGCAGTTGAGTTCCAGACCCGCACGGGCCATCTTGGGCTCAACGCGGGTGTACAGGTCTTCCATGTCGCGCCGATTGGTGAACAGCGTGAGCACCGATCCGCCCATGGCAAGATGGGCGTCGACCAGCACGCGCTCGAGCGCCGTAAGATAGCTCTCACGATCGCGCGGATCGGGTATATCGCCCGCAACGACTACAGCCATGTTCGAATCAAAGTCGTAGCTCGAGTCCAAGTGCAGCGATGAGGATGTCGAAGCACCGATGCGATCGAGGCCGACTGCGTGGTTAAAGTGTTCAAAGCTTTTGGACACCGTCATGGTCGCCGAGGCAAAGATAGCCGTGTGAACCTCGGGCAGCCACTCGGTTGCCAAGGCCTCGCCAATGTCGATGCGCTCTGCGGTCATTGACTCTCCGCCGGCACGCAACCTGCGATTGACCTGCAGCGAATACACGTAGTGTTCATCGGTGCCGTCGATGATGAGTTTGAGGTTCTCGGCCAGCTCGTGCAGGCGGCGCGAGATATCGCCCAAGTCGACAACAACCTCGGGCTTGTCGGCGGCGACGGCTTGCACCAGCGCGTCGACGCTCTTGTCAGCTTGTTCCAATGCATCGATGGCAGCGTAGGCCGACGGTAAGAAATCATGCCAGTCGTCAGATTCGCGCAGCTCGGGGCCAATCCATAGATTGGCATTGTCATAACCCCCACGGGCACGGCGGCCGAGCTCGCGAACGCCATCGAACACGTCGGCGATTGCCATGCTCGCGCGCGCAACCGTCGACGTCGCCTTGACAGTAAGGCCCAGATAGAGCGTAGAGCCCTCAGAGGTTGCCAAATCACGGGAGACCTGGCTTAGCGCGCCGGTGGTCGAGCCGCCCAGGCGCTCAAACAGAACGCGTGATTCGTCCGCCGACACCACGCGCGCCCACTGACGGCGCGCCTCGCGCTCGATGGAATGGGCCTCGTCGATTACCCAATGACGAATCGGAGGTAAAATCCTGCCCTCGGCCGCAACATTGCGGAACAGCAGTGAATGGTTGGTGACCACCACGTCGGCATGCGCCGCACGACGGCGAGCGCCGTGGACCAAACATTTATCAGGGAAAAACGGGCAGAGGCGACGAGCACACTCGCGCGAGGCCGTCGTAAAGTCGGGGCGGTTGACACTGCGCCACCGAATGCCGAGCGAGTCGAGGTCGCCATCGGCTGATTGACAGACGTACGCCATAATGACCGCGACCGCCGTGAGCGTGTCCGCCGGATCGCGCTTGGTGGTAATCTCGACCTGGCCGCGGCTCATGCGCTCAAGCTTGCGCAGGCACGGATAGTGGTCATAGCCCTTGAGAGCGCAAAATGACAGGCCACCGTCCAGTTGCTCGGCAAGTTTTGGCAGCTCATGGTACATGAGCTGGTCGGCAAGATTGTTCGATTTGGTCGCAATACCAACCGTGATGTTGTTACGGCGTGCTGCCTCGGCAAAAGGCACCAGATAGGCCATCGATTTGCCGACGCCCGTGCCCGCCTCAATTACACGATGAGTGCCCGTGACCAGCGCATCGCGGACCTCGAGCGCCATCGCGATCTGCTCATCACGCGGCTCGTAGGTGGGATACATGCGATTGACCAGGCCACCTGGCGCATAGTCTGCCTCAATCTCCTCACGACTCGGCATCTTGAGTACCGGCAGTTCGTCGGCGTCCACCCGATCGTCGGCGCGATCGGCCTTGAGAACGTCAGCACGAGCGGCGCTGAGAGAGAAGATAGAACCGGGGTTCTGCCCCGCCAAGAATGAGAAGATTGGACGATAGGACCAAGGCACGTCCGGATGCATGTCGGCTAGGCGCGCCATGAGGCCCTGGGGCAAGTCGGTGAGTGCCACGAGCAACACGCGCCATACGCCACACAGGGCGTCGACGTCGGCATTGGCACGGTGTGATACCGAGTCACAGCCAAACAGATCGGCCATAAAAGACAGCTTGTGCGAAGCCAGGCGCGGAAGCGCGATGCGCGACAGCGCCAGCGAATCGATCCAAATATCGCTCACGTTGACGCCGCCTTTGACCGACTCGATAAACGAGCGGTCGAACGTGGCGTTATGTGCGATTACCGGGCAACCACCGACAAAATCGGCGAGAGCGGCTACGGCCTCAACGGCCGACGGGGCATCTGCCACATCGGCATTTGTAATGCTCGTGAGCTCGGTAATCTCGGCGGGAATCAGCTGCTTGGGATGCACGAAGGTATCGAAGCGGTCGACGATCTCGCGGCCCGAAAGACGGGCCGCCGAGATCTCGATCAGCTCGTTGTCCTGCACCGAAAGACCTGTGGTCTCGGTATCGAGGACAATCACATCTTCCTCGATAAGGCCGAAGGACTGCGTTTTGGCGCGTTCGGCAAGCGTGGCATAGGAGTCGATGACAAACTGCGGCGTTCCTGACGAAACCGCGTCCTCGATTAGCATGCAATGCCCGCTCGACGAAGGCCCATACGGATCAGGCTGTCACAGACCTGCGGGAACGTCATGTCGTCGGTGTGGCGGATCTCATCCGGATACAGCGACGTATCGGTCATGCCGGGAATGGTATTGGTCTCGAGGATGACGGGGCCGTCCTCACTCACAATAAAGTCGCTGCGTGAGATACCCAGGCAACCGAGGGCCTTGTGAGCAGCGCAGGCAAGCTCCTGAGCGCGAGTGTAATTCTCGGGTGAAATCTGCGCCGGAATGCGATGGATGTCCGTAGGGTCGACATACTTCACGTCCAGATCGTAGAACTCGCAGTCCTTGGGCTTACGAATCTCGACAATCGGCAGAGCGCGCACGTCGTCCTCGCCGTACACGCCGACGGTGATCTCGGTACCCTCGATGCACTTCTCGACCAGCACTTTGTCGCCGTACTCAAACGCCTTGGCGATTGCCGCGGGCAGCTCGGAGGGCTCATGGACCAGGGAAATGCCATAGCTGGAACCGTTGACGGCCGGCTTCACAAAGCAGCGCTCGCCACAAACCTCGACGATATGATCGATATCGACTTCATCGCCCACCTCGAGCGCGAGGCCGGGGGCGATGGGAATGCCCGCCTTGGCGTACAGGAGCTTAGAGACCTCCTTGTCGGCACCGCAGGCGCTGGCAAGCACGCCCGAAGCCGTGTAGGGGATACCCAGGGTCTCCATGGCGCCTTGCATGGCGCCATCCTCGCCGCCGGCACCGTGCATGGCGATAAACGCCACGTCAAAGCCGCCGGTTGCCATGGTTACCATAAAGTCATCAGCGGCCGTATCGAGCAGCTCCACCGAGGTGTAGCCGGCTTCCTTCAAGGCAGCCACGACGTTCTTTCCCGAATTGAGCGAGATCTCGCGCTCAGCGGAATGACCGCCCGCCAAGACCGCTACGTGCATGTTCTCTAGGCTTTTACCCGGCATGGGCAGACTCCTCCTCTATAATTTCTGCAGCTGATACCATATTGTAGCGATACCCTCTACGTTTCCCCAAAATCGAAAGGCTTCCATGAATCCCAGGACTAAATCTCAGGACATTCGCGACTTGAGCCAAAACGATATTCGCGAGCTCGTGGCCGAGCTTGGCCAGCCCGCCTTCCGCGCGAAGCAGCTCATCGAATGGGTCTTTGAGAAGAACGTTTGTTCGTTTGACGATATGACCAACCTCCCCAAGGCTTTCCGCGAGCAGCTTAAAGAGGCTTTTGCCTTTGACACGCCGACTGAACTCACCAAGCAGGTTTCCAAAGATGGCTCTCGCAAGTATCTGCTCGAGTACCACGACGGCGTTTCCGTCGAGACCGTCGGCATGCCCCGTCGTAACAAGCTTTCCGTCTGCGTTTCCACCCAGGCAGGCTGTGGCATGGGCTGTGCCTTTTGCGCTACCGGTCTCAACGGCCTCAAGCGCTCTCTGACCGCTCAAGAGATCGTCGACCAGGTACTTCATGTATCCAACGACTTTGGCGAGCGCGCCACGAGCGTTGTCTTCATGGGCCAGGGCGAGCCGTTTGCCAACTATGACGAGGTTCTCAAGGCGCTGCGAATCCTCAACGACCCCGATGGCATCGGTATCGGCGCTCGTCACCTCACTGTCTCTACCAGTGGCGTTATTCCCGGTATTCGCAAATTTGCCGACATCCCCGAGCAGTTCACGCTTGCCGTTTCCCTGCATTCCGCCATCCAGTCGACGCGCAATAAGCTCATGCCCGGTGTTAAGAAGTACACGCTGCTTCGCCTTCACGAAGCGCTTCAGCTCTACACCGAGAAGACTGGCCGCCGCCCGACCTATGAGTACGCCATGATCGAAGGCGTCAACGATACGAATCCCGAAATGCAGGCGCTCTGCGACTTCTGCGAGGGAACGCTGTGCCACGTTAACCTCATTCAGCTTAACGACATCGAGGGTAGCCCGCTCAAGCCGTCGCCGATTCATAAGGTTGAGGATCTTCAGCGTCGTCTTGAGTCCCGTGGCATCGAGACCACGATTCGTAACTCCCGTGGTAACGATATTGACGCCGCTTGCGGACAGCTGAAGCAGCGCTTCAAAGTTCAGAAGAACGCATAGGGGAGTCGCATCCCAAAACGTTTCATGTGAAACATCGAACGACCCCGGTTACAGAATATGCAACCGGGGTCGTTTCATTTATTGACCTTAATTTTGAATCAGCTGCTACCTGTCCCATTTTTACGGCCAAAATAAGGGGTCCTTGTCTCATGAATCAGACAAGGACCCCTCAAAATATGCTGAGAAATTGTTAGGTACCTAATAGCCTACATTTTCCCATTGGTTGCTGACCCAACCTTGATTTATCTTGGGATTCTTCGTTACCTGAGCAGTACGCATGGCAACATCTTCTGTCATAACATCCATTTTCTTTTTGGAAGTATCGACGATATCTTGCGCGCTACGAAGCAAACGACCTTGAAGTTCATCGTCTGTCGCGATCCTATAGCCAGCAAAGGCACCAGCCGCGACAGTCGTCACCAATGCAATCGCTGTTAAAATCTTATTCCTCATCTTGGCCTCCTTGATCAAACTGAATCATTTCGCCAAGAATACGAGAGAGCTCTTCCTCGTCTTTAAACTCAATCTCAATCTTATTCTTTCCACGCGAGCTCTTCACACGCACGTTGGTATTAAAAACCTGACGAAGCACGCGGGCAGCCTTTTTAAAAGACTGAGGCGTTGCAGGCCTCGGCGTCTTAGGTGTCTCTCCGGCAGAAAACAACGGAGCAAGATTTTCTGTCGCTCTTACGGAAAGGCCCTCTGTAACAACTTTCTCTGCAAGTCGAATACGCGCGTCCTCATAGGGAACTGCAAGAATCGCACGTGCATGACCAGCAGTAAGTTTGCCCTCAAAAATCATCTGCTGAACTACTTCGGGGAGATCGAGAAGACGCAGCGAGTTTGTAATTGCAGAGCGTGACTTGCTTACTGCCTTCGACAATGCCTCCTGGGTCATCCCGCTGGCATCAATGAGTTGGCGATAGCCCTTAGCCTCTTCGACGGGATTCAGATCAGAACGCTGAAGGTTTTCGATAAGAGCAAGAGCCAGCATCTCTTCATCATTTACCTCTTTAATGATGACTGGCAATTCTTCAAGGCCAGCAAGCTTTGACGCCTGGTAACGACGCTCACCAGCGATGATCTCATAGCCGTTTCCATGCTTGCGAACCAAAAGCGGCTGCAAAACACCATGTTCTTGGATTGACTCGCTCAACTCGCGAAGTTCAGTTTCGTTAAAGTGAATTCGCGGCTGATTAGGGTTGGGAACGATATCCTCAATAGGTAGTTTTGTTTCAGATGCGGCATTTGAAGCCGATGCAGCCGAACCGCCGGTCTCATACTCGGCCTCTGAGACCAAAGCATTGAGTCCACGTCCCAATCCGCCACGTTTCTTTACACTAGGCACGCTTGATCACCTCTTTTGCAAGGTTCATATATGCTTTTGCACCCTTATTTTGAGGTGCATAGGTAATTACCGGTTCTCCAAAAGACGGAGCTTCGGAGATTTTAACCGTACGGGGGATTAGCGTCTTAAACGCCTTATCACCAAAGTACGATTGAACCTCCTCAACAACCTGATTCGATAGTGAAGTACGCGAGTCATACATGGTCATAAGCACACCATAGGTGTCTAAGCCCTTGTTCAGCCGTGATTTGACCATCTTCATTGACTCAAGCAGCTTCGTAACGCCCTCGAGTGCGTAATATTCGCACTGAATCGGAATCAAAACGCTGTCTGCTGCGGTCAAAGCGTTGATAGTAAGCAGGCCGAGCGAAGGAGGACAGTCAATGAAAATAAAGTCAAACTCGTCCTGAATCGGCTCAAGCAAATCTTTGAGGCGGGTTTCACGAGCAATTGCGCTTACGAGCTCAATTTCCGCGCCTGCAAGTTGAATTGTAGCCGGAATAACGAATACTTTTTTACAATTTGTATCAAGAACAAGCGATTCTGCCGGCACATCATTCAACAATGCATCATAGATGCAGTGATCAAGGTCTTCTTTTTCAATTCCGAATCCACTGGTGCTGTTTCCCTGCGGATCAAAATCGACAATCAGTGTCTTACGACCCTGCTCACCCAGTGCTGCTGCAAGGTTTACAGCCGTCGTTGACTTACCGACGCCGCCTTTTTGATTGATGATTGCAATGACACGCGTGTCTTTTGCGCTCTTAGAACGCTTAACGTCGCGAAATCCCACGGTCCCTCCTGGTGTGTATTAAAGCTGTCAAACGGAGGATGTTTCACGTGAAACATTCCGAATCGATATCAACCGCCATGTTTCACGTGAAACACTGCAAGTTGTTAGTATCCATTATGTTTCACGTGAAACATCTAGGCAAGCGGATTCTTCTTTGCCACGCCATTTGCACGAGGCAATGAGACAGATGCTGGATGACTCTTCTTAAGAACAATGAACTCCCTGTGACCCAAGCCTTCAGGCAAATCAATTGCGTCATTCAGAAGCAAAGTGAAGCCGCAAATCTTAGCTGCTGACATGCCGGAAGCAAGCTCCTCATCCGAAGGATTGCCCTTGGTTATAACAAATAGCCCTCCATCCTTCAGATACGGAGCCGCATACTCAACAAGAATCGGTAGAGGGGCCAGTGCGCGGGCGGTTACAACAGAGAACTGCTTCTTATGGCTTCGAGCATATTCTTCAAGACGATCATGAACCGCATGAGCATGTTTCAATCCAAGAGCATGGACAAAGGAATTAACCGCATCAACCTTCTTGCCAACAGAGTCAATATAAGTAGCTTTACGATACGTGGTTATGGTTAATGGAATACCAGGGAAGCCCGCACCTGTTCCCATATCGAGCAAAGCTCCCTCAGGAGCCTTGTTGATATAGGGGAGCAAAACAAGTGAGTCGAGGATATGAAGTACTGCAGCATCTTCTACGTTAAGAATACGGGTGAGATTGGTTGTCTTATTTGTTTCTAGAACCAAATCCAAATGCTGAATACATTTCCTCAGCTCAACATCAGTTACGCTCAAGGAATACTCTTTGCAATAGGAAGTTAGACGACTCAACATCTCGTCAGCCTGCTGATCAGTAAGTACTAACAACTAAAGCTCCTTTCTGACAAAAATCAGTGTATCGAGAACTTTTGACAAAAAAAGGGGACGTGGAAACCACGTCCCCTTAGCATAAGCTCGAGTAGATTATCGAGCAACAATCACCACATGGCGATCAGGGTCAGAACCCTCAGAATGAGTATCGACTGCATCGTTGCCACGAAGTGCAATGTGAACCAGTCGGCGCTCGTAGGCATTCATGGGCGGAAGCGAAACACTCTTATGAGTGCGGATGGCACGCTCGGCAGCAGACTGAGCCATGGAGGCGACCTTATCCTGACGGCGACTCTTGTATCCCTCGACGTCCACTACAACCGGATACCTAAAGCCAAGCTTGCGGCTCACCAGCAAAGAGAACATAACCTGAAGAGCATCAAGAGTGCGACCATGACGGCCAATGAGAACAGCAAGGTCGGGAGCCGTTACATCCAAAATCAGCTCACCCTCGTCGCCCTCATACTCATCGATAGGAGAGTTGGCGGCATCGAAGTGCGAAAGGATGGAACGCAGGATGGAAATCGCAACATCGGCAATGGTGTCGAGCTCCTCATCGGTCAGCTCTTCACCAGCCTTGTAGCGCTGTGCAATCTCGGGATAATCGCCCGCGACCTGCGGGGCAACCTCCTCAAGCATATCCTCGATGATCTCTTCAGACATAACGTACTCCAAAAGTTAGGTACCTAAATAAGATTGATATCCCACTACTTCTTCTTGTGCGGGCGCGGCTTCTTCTCGCGACGAGTGACCTCAACCTGCAGCGGAGCGTTCTTAAGACGCTCCTCCTCATCGGCCTTCGCCTTGTCGATGACCTTCTGCGTCACAAAAATCTGCTGGATAACCTGCCAAGCAGACGAGACGTCGTAGTACAGCAGAACACCAACGGGAAGGCTCCAGCCCATCCAAAGCATCATGACCGTCATGACAACGGCCATCATACGCATGCTCTGAGCCTGCTGGCCGGTCTGGTTGCGCGACATATAGAGCTGCGGAATCAGGGTCAGGACGGCGAACAGGATCAGGCAAACCAGCGCAGGCAGTGCAACCATAAAGCCATCGGCAAAGGAAGCGCTCGGCGTGGTGGTCAGGTCGGGCAGGATGTTGAAGAACGAGAACGTGCCGTCGTTAAAGTACTGCGGCAGGTTGCGCAGCAATGTAAACAGGGCGAACAGGATAGGCATCTGAATCAGCAGCGGCAGACAGCCAGCCATGGGGTTGAACTTGTTCTCGCTGTAGAACTTCTGCATCTCCTCGGCCTGACGCTGGGGATCGTCGGCATAGCGCTCCTGGATCTCGAGCATCTTGGGCTGCAGCACCTGCATGCGAGCCGTCGACTTGGTCGACTTGAGCATGAGCGGCGTCAGCAGCAGACGGATGATGACCACCAGGATGATGATGGACAGGCCCCAGTCGACCGCAAAGGTCTGGATGAGCTTGAGCAGCTCGAAAAGGATGTTAACGATCCAATCCCACATGTAAGTTTTCCTCCGATAGCGAGTGCCCGCTAGGGCACAGGGTCATAACCGCCGACGTGCAGGGGATTGCAGCGAGCGATGCGCCTCACGGCAAGCCAGCAGCCTCTCAAAACACCGTGCTTCTCAATCGCCTGGACGGCGTATTGCGAGCACGTTGGGTAATAAATGCAGGCGTCAGGCAATAAGGGCGAAATAACCTGTTGATATATGCGAATAGGAGCGATGGCAACACGTCGCAAAACGTGATTGCTCATCGCTCCTCCCCGGCAACGCCGGCGCGCTTCATAAGCGAACGCAACGCCTTGTCCATCTCCTGCGGCGAGGAAACCCTCGTCTTGGGAGTTGCGAACAAGATGATGTCATAACCCGCAACGGGAAATCCGCAGCTGCGGGCGGCCTCGCGCATCACACGCTTAGATCGGTTGCGCACGACGGCACAACCGAGTCGCTTAGCACCAACGAAGGCGACCCTTCCGGAGTCGCCTTCGCCAACCGATTCACATATGGTCATTCGAATCAGAGGGTGATTGAAACGACGCCCCTGACTGAACACATGCTCGAAATCTTGCCGAGACTTAATAGTCTTCATGCGAGATGTGTGTATCGCTGCTAGACAGTGAGACGCTTGCGGCCCTTGGCGCGACGACGGGCGAGCACGGCACGACCACCCTTAGTGGCCATACGGGCACGGAAGCCATGGGTCTTGGCACGCTTACGCTTATTAGGCTGATACGTACGCTTCATCTTAAGTTCCTCCTGCTGCATTTCGAGTGTCCGCGGGGGCGCGGACGCAGATATAGACACGTGAGCTTGAAGATTGTAGGGAAATCAATGTTCAAATGTCAAGAAATCAAAGGTAAAAGGTTGCAAAGAGTACACGGTTCCCCCATAAGCAGAATCGGCACTTGATGCAGCAGGCAACTTTTCACGAAATTTCATCGAGTTTTCAACAGGTCGTGTTGGAAATGTTGAGAACTTTTCGCCCGTTTTCCAAAGTTTTCAACAGGTTTTGAAAACTTGTCGAAAGATGAGAAACATTGCGCGGTGAGCTACTATTTGTTCAAAACCTTTTGAAAGATTGCGAGCGGCATGTCTGACGACTTCTACACCATGGTCGATTCCGGTGATCCGGCACCCGACAACGAGCACATCACCGGCGTGCGCGAAAAACGCAACAAGAGCGAGCAGGTCACCGCACAAGCACCGAAGGCCATGTATGCAGCGCGCATCGCGGTCTACGATGACATGCTGTCGACACCGCGTGTCATCGTCATCGAACCGCAAGACGTCCGTACCTACCTGGAAGAGACAACTAACACCGTCTACCAGTGCATGAAAGAACAGGGAGGACGCATCTCGCTGATGGTTATCCGCGAGATTGTCGAAAACTTTATCCACGCGCATTTCGCAGAGCCCATTATCTCGATTCTCGACGGTGGCGATACCATCCGCTTCGCCGATCAGGGTCCGGGCATCGACGACAAAGAGCGTGCCTTCGACTTTGGCGTAACCAGCGCAAACAGCAAGATGAAACGGTATATCCGCGGCACCGGCGCCGGGTTTCCCATGGTACAGGAGTACTTGGAAAACGCCGGCGGCGCCGTCTCCATCGAGGACAACATGGGCAACGGCACCGTCGTGACAGTAAGTCTGAACCCCAAGCGTGTGCAGGAAATCGAGCGTGCTGGCGGGCGCGGGGCAGCCGTGCGACCCGAAACGGAGCAGCAGGCATACCCTATGCCGGGCGCCTTCACGCAGCAACCCGCAGCGATGCAACAGGTGCAACAGCAAATGCCTCCCATGCAGCAGCCTGGCCTGGCCCCCATGCAAGAGCCCCAGGCACCCTCGGGCGCGATTCCCCAGAACATACACGATGCAATACCAGCGATGGGCCAGGATGTGGGAACCTTGCAGCCGATGGCGGGCGCATCGGCTGCACAGCAGATGCCCTATCAACCGAACCTACAAGGGTATCCGGCTCAATACGCGCCGCAAACGGGATATACGCAGGCATACCCCCAGCAATACCCGCAGGGATACCAGCAGCCGTACCAACAAATGCCCCAGGCGCAGTACAACCCATGGACCCAGCAGATGCCTCCGCAGCCTTACCAACAGTGGCCGCAAAGTTTTCAACAGCAGCCGCTGCCCATGCAGAGTTCTCAACAACCAGCAGCTCAAATGATGTATCCTAATGCGGCGAATCAATTTGCACAGCCGCAGCAAGACGTATTTGTGAGCGAACGCGGCGAAGCGGCGCTGGGCTATCTGGCTCAAAACCAGGAGTGCGGCGCAACCGACCTGGCACGAGCGTTTGGAAACTCAGCGCCCACGTGGTCGCGAACGCTCAACGATTTGGCACAGGCCGGCTTGGTAATCAAACATGGCCAGAAATATCATCTGACCGAGATAGGCAGCGCTCGCGTGCGAGCCCAAAGTTAAGGAACGGGAGAAACAGTGGACGAGGAAGCAAGCATCATCCTTGGAGATGCCATCGCCTTTTGTCAGCGCGACGGCCAAGATGCACGCCTCATCAATATGCTGGGACAATCGCGCGCCGTGAGTTTAACCGAGGACACTCTGACGATTGAGGCCCCTTCACGCTTTGCCATCGCCCAGCTCAAAAAGCATCAGCCGACCATCGAGGCCTATCTGGAAGATATCGCCTTTGCGCCGATTGCGCTCAATATCGTGGCACCGCAAGGCACCTCGGCAAATACGGCCCCGGTCACTCACCCGGTAGAGACCGCCACCGCAGCGGCAACGCCGGCGCCCGAGCCTCGACGCGACGATGTTTCCCGTGAAACCATGGCACCGCAGCCGACCGCTTCGGTCGCACCGGCGGTAGAGCCAGCCCCCTCGCCCATCCCGACCGCTACGCATATGCCCGTCGCACACGAGACGACACCCGGCGAGGAATCGGGCATTGCAATCAAAAACACGTTGTCCGCCGACGATTTCCGCCGCATGATGACCCAAATGAATGGCAGGCCACCGGCGAAAAGCGCGAGTTCGTCCGCAGCGCCGGCAGCACCTTCGGCGGCGGCCCCGGCGGCAGTCGAGAAAAACGCAGACGGGGCACCCCTCGCGGCGAATTCGAAATTCACGTTTGAAAACTTCGTCTTCGGACCGGAGAACAGCCTTGCCTACCGATCGGCGCTCAAATTCGCCATGCTTGCAGACACACCCGGTACCTGCACGTCGCTGTTCATCTACGGCAAATCGGGCCTGGGCAAGACACATCTGCTGCTCGCCATCAAAAATGAGCTGGCAGAGAAATCACCCGAGATCAAGGTGAAGTACGCCAACTCGCAGGCATATCTGGACGACTTGATGACGGAATTCGACCGCCAAAAGAAGAGCAACGCCCCCATTATGCAGGCGTACCACGGCGTCGACGTGCTTATCATCGATGACATCCAGAACATCATCGGCAAGCGCGCGAGCGTGGATTACTTCTTCCAGTTGATGGACGAATTTATCCGCAACAACAAGAAGGTCGTGATCGCCGCCGACCGCGCTCCCAAGGACCTTAATATGGACGAGCGCCTGACCAGTCGCTTTAATGCCGGTCTGCTGTGCCTGGTGGCGGAGCCCAGCTACGAGATGAAGTACAAGATTTTGCAGCGTTATTACGAGAACACGATCGCCGCCGCACCCGAGGCAGGCAACGACTCGCTGCTGGCGGCCTACGGGGGCGACGGCGGACATCTGACCGACGCGCACTTTAAACACATGGCCGAGGTCTCGGGCACCAACATTCGCGAGCTCGAGAGCTTTTGCGAACGTTGTGCCGGCGAAGCTGGCGATCGCGAGCGCGAGGGCGGGGAGCTCACCTTTGACGACATCGACGCCATCGCCAACCAGTACTTCGATACATCGGCCAAGAAGATCAATGTGCAGACGGTCCAGTCCGTCATCGAGGAGCAATACGGTGTGACGCACGAGGAACTCATCGGGCCTCGCCGCAACGCCAATATCGCCAAGGCGCGCCATATCGCTATCTACCTGGCGATCGAGATGTGCGAGATGACGACGACGGCCGTGGGCGCCGAGTTTGGCAACCGCAACCACTCGACCGTCAGCACGAGCTATAAAAAGGTTCAGAAGATGATTCAGGAAGACCGGACTGTTACCGAAGACCTCAAGTCGCTGCGCGATAAAATAACACTGCGCTCGTAGGTAAATGGACACACCTGTTGAAAACTTGTCGAAACGGCGGTTATAAGGTGTCAAAAACTCGAGCCGCGGTGATGAAAAGTTTTGCGCAGGTTTTGAACGTGGAAAACATACCCGGTTGCACACAGGTTCCTGTCGACTCTCTTTTTAGGGCTGACCTGCACTTTTAGGAGTAATCAACAGTTTCGTCAGTACTATTACTATTATTAAGATATTTATATCTATAGAAAGGTATTAAAAGATGAAGTTCACCGTCAGCCAGAGCTCGCTTACGCAAGCCATCGGCGTCGTTATGAAAGGCGTCGCTTCGGCATCCACCCTTCCCATTCTGTCGGGCGTGCTCGTTAAGGCACAAGACGGCATCTTGGAATTCCAGACCTCCAACTACACCATCTCGATTCGTCACCGCATTGCGGCTCATGTCGAAGAGGAGGGCGAGATGGTGATTCCCTGCAAGATGCTCTCCAACATCACCAAGACCCTTCCCGATGCCCCGGTCACCTTTGAGCTGTCCGAGCGTCAGGTTTTGATTGGCTGCGAGAAGAGCTCTTTCCGCCTCAACACGCTCGATGCCAACGACTTTCCCGAGTTCCCGGCATACGCCATCGAGAGCGCCGTCGAACTGCCGACCGATATCCTGTCCGAAATGGTAAGCCGCGTATGGCGCGTAACCTCGACTGACAAGGCCCGCCCCATCCTGGGCGGCGTGCACATGAAGGTCGAGAACAACACCGTGCGCCTGGTGGCGACCGACTCCTTCCGTCTGGCCGTGTGCGATACGCAGGTCGAGACCTCGACCCTCGAAGGTTCCTTTGAGCTCAACGTGCCTGCCGACGCCTTCAACGATGCTCTGAGCATCATGGCGAGCCAGGCTACTATCATGATCGGCGCCACCGACACCCAGGTTGTCTTTGAGGCCGGCAACACCACCTACGTGTCGCGCCGCATCGAGGGCGTTTATCCCAATTACAAGCAGCTCATCCCCGATTCGTGCGTGACGAGCGTAAAGATCGACGTGGCCGCCTTTAACGCCGCCCTTAAGCGTGTGGCCGTTATCGCGAGCGCCAACCCCGCTGTCAAGTTTGAGATCGATGTTGAGAACGGCCAGATGGGCCTGTCCTCCATTTCCAACGACCAGGATCTGGCGCAGGAGACGATCGATGTCGAGGCCGAGGGCGAGTCGGGCACCATCGCCTTCAACTACCACTACATCTTTGGCTGTCTCAATGCCCTGTCCAAGGAGAAGGAGATCACGCTGGAGCTCAAGAGCTATTCGCAGGCTGGCATCTTCAAGTCCTACGACAAGATCAACTACCTGTACCTGGTCATGCCGGTACGCATCTAGCACTGCCCATGACCATGTTCGCACGCGATCTTTCCGTTGCGCGCTATCGCAGCTTCGACAGTTACCGCCTTGCTCTGAGCGACGGTGTGACAGTGCTCGCAGGCCCCAACGCGGCGGGAAAGACCAACCTCATAGAGGCGCTGCAGCTTTTGACGAGCGGCGCCTCGTTTAGGCATCCGACCGCAGTCGAGCTTGTGTACGACGGCACGGGCTCATGCAAGGTCGAGCTAAGGCTCGAAGGTGATGGACGCGTGCTGGACATGGGGCTGAGCGTGGAAGATGGCAAACGTTCGTTTAGACGCAACGGCAAGCGCTGCGCTGCGTCCGGCGTGCGCGGGGTACTGCCGAGCGTTCTGTTTTGCCCGGACCACCTGGATATGGTCAAGCGGGGTGCCAGCGTGCGCCGCACCGCACTTGATGACTTTGGCGTTCAGCTGAGTGCGCGCTATGCCGATCTGGCCAGTGCCTACGGGCGCTGCGTGACCCAGCGCAATGCCCTGCTCAAGGAGAGCTGGTGCTGCCGCGAGATGCTCAGCGCCTGGAACGAATCTATCGCCCGCGCCGGTTCGGCCCTGCTCGTGCATCGTCTGGCTCTGCTCGACCGGCTGTCGGGCCATGTGCGCGACGCCTATGACCGCGTGGCATCCGGCGAGCCCGCCGGCGTGTCCTATGTGTCCACGCTTGGCGACCTGCCTCGCACCGATGATCGCGACGAGCTCAGGGGCTGGGCGTATGAGCACATGCTCTCGGCGCTCGATGAGCGCGCCGACGAGGAGATTCGCCGCGGTGTGACGCTCGTGGGTCCGCATCGCGACGAGATTGAGTTTTCCGTCGCGGGCCGATCGGCTCGTTCATTTGCCAGCCAGGGCCAGCAGCGAACGCTAGTGCTTGCCTGGAAGGTGGCAGAAGTGGCCGTGGCGCGCGATATCCTGGGCACTGCGCCGCTGCTGCTCTTGGACGACGTGATGAGCGAGCTCGACGCCGGGCGCCGAGGCGCTTTTCTGCAGCTGATCGGTGATGATATCCAGACAGTCATAACCACCACCAATCTGGGGTATTTTACCGATGACCTGCTTGATCGAGCCAAGGTGGTGAGCATGGGTGAGACGTGCTAATTACGAGCGCGAGAACGGAACGGTTTCCTTTGGCGGCTTTTTGGATGCCGAGCGTCAGCGTATCCTGGCGGCCGCGACACCTGAGCGCCGCGCGCAGATGGAGGCTGCGGAGGAGTCTCGTGCGGTCTATCGCGCCTGGAATGCGGTGTGCTCGGGCACGCGCGAGGGACGCCACGTGACGGGCCTGCGCTACCTGCCCGAGTCCAACGAACTGCTGGTGTACCTCGATTCGCCCTCGTGGACGCAGGAGATGACACTTTTGCGCGAGATTATCCGCGCGCGCATGGAGCGCGCCGGCGCGCACGTCGACGGCCTGGTGTTCAAGACGACCGCCCCCGGCCACACACCGCCCGCTGCAAAAGAGCGCCTGCGTCCGGCCGTGGCCGAGCGTCCGCCGGCTCCACGTGCCGACCTAAGCGATGCCGAGCGTGCCGAGATTGAGTACCAAGTGGCACCCATCGAGGACCAAAAACTGCGCGAGGCCCTCGAGAACGCCATGAGAGCCAGTGCCGAGTGGACCAAGGGCGTGCAGAGCAAAAAAGAGCCTTAAATCGCATCTGGTGGCCTTGTAGAGCCAAATACCCTCGTTCCCGAGGGTATTTTTTTACGATAAACTAGTAAGGCTATACACATTTTCTTAACTGAAGGAGGACGTGTGGCAAACGAAAACGATTACGATGGCGGCGAGATTAAGATTCTCGAAGGTCTCGAGGCCGTTCGTAAGCGCCCGGGCATGTACATTGGCTCGACGAGCGCCAGCGGTCTTCATCACCTGGTGTGGGAGATCGTTGACAACTCCGTCGACGAGGCCATGGCCGGTTTCTGCACCGAGATTCAGGTGACGGTCCACGCCGACAACTCCATCACGGTCGTCGATAACGGGCGCGGCATCCCCGTCGACGAGCATCCTATCAAAAAGATCCCGACGCTCGAGGTCGTCATGACGATCCTGCACGCCGGCGGAAAGTTCGATAACTCGGCCTACAAGGTTTCGGGCGGCCTGCACGGCGTGGGCATTTCCGTCGTCAACGCCCTGTCCAAGCGCGTGGTCGTACAGGTATGCCGCGATGGCAACATCTACGAGATGGAGTTTTCGCGCGGCAAGACCGTCAAGAAGATGGAGGTCGTGGGCACTTCGGAGACGACGGGTACCACTGTCAGCTTCTGGCCCGACGACGAGATCTTCGAGACCTGCATTTACGATTTCGACACGCTGCACAACCGTCTGCAGGAGACGGCATTCCTCAACAAGAACCTCAAGATCGTGCTGGCCGACGAGCGCGAGGCGACTCCCCGTGTGGAGGAGTTTTGCTATGCTGGCGGCATCATCGACTTCGTCAAGTTCCTCAACGAGGGTAAGGACGTCCCCGAGGCCTTTAAGGAGCCCATCTATATTGAGGGCAAATCGGATCCAGATGCGCCCGTGACCAAGATGGGCGAGGTCGAGGTGTCCTTGCAGTGGAATAGTGGCTACGGTGAGAACGTCATGTCGTTTGCCAACGACATCTACACCCCCGAGGGCGGCATGCACCTCGAGGGCTTCCGTACCGCACTCACCCGCGTGATTAACGATTACGCTCGCAAGCAGAACCTGCTCAAGGAAAAAGACGCCAATCTGACCGGCGACGATGTGCGCGAGGGCCTATCGGCCGTTATCTCGGTCAAACTGCCCGATCCGCAGTTTGAGGGCCAGACCAAGGCCAAGCTCGGCAGTTCCTATATGCGCGCGCTGACGCTCAAGATCGTGACCGACGGCCTTGCCGATTACCTCGAGGAGCATCCCAAGCCCGCTCGCGAGATCGTCAAGAAGGCCCAGCAGGCCTGCAAGGCGCGCAACGCCGCCCGCAAGGCGCGCGAGGCGACCCGCCGCAAGAGCCTGCTCGAGACGGCGTCGCTACCCGGCAAGCTCGCCGACTGCTCGGTGCGCGACGCTGAGCTCACCGAGCTCTTCATCGTAGAGGGCGACTCGGCAGGCGGCTCGGCCAAGGACGGCCGCCGCCGAGACATCCAGGCGATCCTGCCCCTGCGCGGCAAGATTCTGAACGTCGAGCGCGTGGGCGACCACCGCGCGTTCTCGAGCGACACCATCCAGTCGCTCATCACCGCGATCGGCTGCGGCGTCACGACGAGCGCCGGTGACGGCGGCGACTTTGATATCACCAAGGCCCGCTACCACAAGATCATCATCATGACCGATGCAGACGTCGACGGCGCGCACATCCGCATCCTGCTGTTGACGTTCTTCTACAAGTACATGCGCCCGCTGATTGACGCCGGCTACGTGTACGTCGCGTGCCCGCCCATCTTTGGCATTAAGGTGCGCAACAAGATTCACTACGTGTATCCCAACGGCCGCCAGCCCGAAGACGAGATCCTGCGTGACACCATCCAGAGCCTGGGGCTGAACCCTGACGACAACGACGAGGACGGCAAGGCCAAGGATGGCAAGATTACTAAGAAGCGCAAGGGCTACACCGTCCAGCGCTACAAGGGCCTGGGCGAGATGGACCCCAAGCAGCTTGCCTCGACGACGATGGACCCCAAGACCCGCATTCTGCAGCGCGTGTCGATCGAGGACGCCGTGGTGGCGGACCGCGCCGTGCGCGAACTGATGGGTTCCGAGGTCGGCTATCGCCGCGAGTACATCGAGAAGCATGCGCATGACGCGCGTTTCCTTGACGCTTAAGAGGAGGTAACGTGGCAGACGATATCAACAATAACGAGGATGTGGACGAGGCCGGCGATGCCGGCATGCCCGACGATCTGAAGCGCCTGCTTGCCCGCGCCGAGCAGGGCGAGGACGGCGACCCGGACGCCTATAACCCCGATGCCGATGATGATGAGGAAGAGGATGACGACGCCGAGCTCGAGGAGAGCTTTGGCGCTGTCGACCGCGGCGCCTCGGCCGGCGAGGATATCAACGGCGGCCAGCTCCAGATTTCGGAGTTCGGTCGCGAGATGAAGCAGTCGTTCATCGAGTACTCGATGTCGGTCATCACGGCGCGCGCCCTGCCGGACGTGCGCGATGGCTTAAAGCCGGTGCACCGTCGCATCCTGTACGCAATGAACGAGAGCGGCATCTACCCCAACCGTCCGCACAAGAAGTCGGCCTGGACGGTCGGCGAAGTTATCGGTAAGTACCATCCGCACGGCGACTACGCGGTTTATGAGGCCATGGTCCGCCTAGCGCAGTGGTTCTCCATGCGCACGCCGCTCATCGACGGTCACGGTAACTTTGGCAACATCGACGGCGACGGCGCCGCCGCCATGCGTTACACCGAGAGCCGCCTGGCAAAGCCCGCCATGGAGCTCCTGCGTGACCTGCAGAAGGACACCGTCGACTGGCAGCCCAACTACGACGAATCGCTCGCCGAGCCCCAGGCGCTGCCCGCGCGCTTCCCCAACCTGCTGGTCAACGGCAGCCAGGGCATCGCCGTCGGCATGGCCACCAACATCGCCCCGCACAACCTCACCGAGGCAATCGAGGCCACGTGCTACCTGATCGACAATCCCGACGCCACCGTCGACGAGCTCATGCAGATCATGCCCGGTCCGGATTTCCCCACCGGCGCCATCATCATGGGCAGCGCCGGCATCAAACAGAGTTACGAGACCGGACGTGGCTCCATCACCGTGCGCGCCAAGGCTCATGTGGAGTCCACCAAGACCGGCCGTAGCCGCCTGGTCTTTACCGAGATTCCCTACATGGTCAACAAGGGCACCCTGCAGGAGAAGATCGCCCAGCTCGTCAACGACAAGCGCATCGAGGGTATCTCGGATATGCGCGATGAGTCCAACCAGAAGGGCATCCGCCTGGTCATCGAACTCAAGAAGGGCGTCATCCCGCAGGTCGTGCTCAACAACCTGTACAAGTACACCTCGCTGCAGACGACCTTTGGTGCCAACAACCTGGCGCTTGTCAACGGCGTTCCCAAATGTCTGAGCCTGCGCGAGATGCTGCAACACTACATCGACCACCAAGTCGACGTCGTCACCCGCCGCACCCGCTTTGACCTCAAGAAGGCCCAGGCGCGTGCCCATATCCTCGAGGGCTACCTGATGGCTCTCGACCATATCGACGAGGTCATCAGCATCATCCGCTCCTCGCAGGCCGACTCCGAGGCCAGCGGTCGCCTGATCGAGCGCTTTGGCTTTACGCCCGAGCAGACTACGGCCATCCTCGAGATGAAGCTGCGCCGCCTGACCGGCCTGGAGCGCGACAAGATTCAGGAAGAGCTGGACGGCTTGCGCCGCGCCATCGCCTACTACGAGGACCTGTTGGCGCACGAGGAGAAAATCCTGGGCGTCATCAAGGAAGAGATGCGCGAGATTTCCAAGAAGTTCGGCGACAAGCGCCGCACCGAGATCAGCCATGTCGAGAAGGACCTGGACGTCGAAGATCTGATTGCCGACGAGGACATGGTCGTGACCATCACCCACACCGGCTACGTCAAGCGCATCCCGGTGGCCGCCTATCGCGCCCAGAAGCGCGGCGGCAAGGGCGTGTCGGGCGTCAACCTCAAAGAGGACGACGTTATCGACGAGATGTTTATCGCATCCACGCACGAGTACGTGCTGTTCTTCTCGAGCAAGGGCAAGGTCTATCGCCTGAAGGTGCACGAGCTGCCGGTGGGTACGCGCCAGGCGCGCGGCACCGCGATCGTCAACCTGCTGCCTTTCGAGGAGGGCGAGAAGATCGCGAGCGTCATCAGCTGCCGCGAGTTCCCCGCCGACGAGTATCTGATGTTTGCCACCAAGAGCGGCATGGTCAAGAAGACCGTGATGAGCGCCTACGACCGTAGCCGCCGCGACGGCCTGATCGCCATCAACCTGAGGGACGACGACGCGCTGCTCGCTGTACGCCGCGTGCGTGAGGGTGACAAGATCATCATGGCAACCACCGCGGGCAAGGCGATTATGTTCCCCGAGGACCAGGTGCGCGCTACCGGTCGCGATACCAGCGGCGTCCGCGGCATCAGCATGAAGGATGGCGTGAGCGTTCTTGGTATGGAGATTACCAACGGTAACGGCGACCTGTTCGTCATTACCGAGCGCGGCTACGGCAAACGCACGCCGGTCTCGGATTATCCGGAGCAGAACCGCGGCGGTCAGGGTGTCTACACCATCCAGATGACCGAGCGCAAGGGTAACCTCGCGGCCATGAAGACGGTGGGCCCGCAGCATGAGCTGTTCATCGTGACGGAGGGCGCGACGGTCATTCGCGTCAAGACCGACGAGATCAGCCAAACCGGTCGCGCCACCCAGGGCGTCAAGATGATGACCGTCGACGATAACGACCGAATCTGCGCCGTAGCCCGCATGACGGCCGCAAAAGAGAAGCCCGAAGGCGAGGATGCCGAGGCCGCAGACGACGCCGAAGAGGCCCCAGTCGACCTAGGCGACGGCAACGACATGCCAGAAGATCTCCTCGACGAGTAAGAGGCCCTAGCTGGTAAAAAATATCAGACCCCATATATCGGCGGTCGGCGCACTGCGCGCCGACC
>UQLB01000028.1 GCA_900541725.1 uncultured Collinsella sp.
TCAACGATATGGCACCGTGGGGACACATGTATGTCAATCCTGGTCTAACAGAGCCTTAAATAATCATTTGGCTGCCCGCCGGCTAAGTGAGTAGACTTTTTTGGAAATGCCGAGCACCCAACATATTTGCCTCAATAAAACCGCAGGTCACAGACTTGTGCTCTGTCGGTGTGGTCGGGGATTCGGTAAAAATCTACTCACTTAGTTTTACGTGTCCGCAACGAGACTCCAGCCGGGGTGATTCCACCGCAAATTAGCTTCTCCCATCGCCGCAATTAGGCGCCGTACGGATTCCGGTCCCTCTCTATGCGTTGGCGGATGTGGGCGTACTCGATAATCAACAGTACCAGCAGTAGGGCCATGATGGTCAGGTAGCTCACGACGGCGCCCATCAGGCCGAGCAGATTGATCAGGATCACCGGGAGCACCACGCTCACGGCAAAGCAGATCAGGTAGATCTTGGTGACGTCGCCGGCATGGCGCAGCACCGTGATGATGGCGTAGATAAAGTCGATGGCCGCGGTGACGCCGCCGGCGACGACCATCAGCAGCGCCAATGTGCGGTAGCGCTCAAAGTTGAGGCCGTACATATAGCTCATGAGGGGAATACCGGGACCGGCCATAAATGCGGCGCACACGCCGGTGATGACCACGATCAGCGCCATAACGGCAACAATAATCAGGTCAAAGCGACGACGCTTGCGAGGATTAGCCCAAATGCTCGACAAGCGCAGGAGCTGCGGTTTATAGACAAATCCAATGCTCAACAGAATAGCCTGAGCTGGAAAAAACAGGGCATTAAAGTACAACTGGTATTTGTAGGCCAGTGTTCCTTCCATCACAAACTTGGGCATGCTCTCGATAAGATTGAACAGGAATAGCGCGCCAAAGAGTGGGGCGCACTGGACAAACAGGTGGCCGACTTCGCGCAGGCTTACGCGGCGCGATTTTTCGGTCTCGAGCAGGGCGAGCGGCGCGGTGACCAGCACGAGCGAGGCGATCGCGGCGATGCCCATGGCCATGGCCGCGATGGGCATGCTACGCGTGAAGAACAGCGCCACGCTGAAGACCGCGATGACGCCGACGGAGCGTAGCGTTTGACTCATTCCAGCCAAGTAGAGCTTGTCGGCCTGCTGCAGGCGGCCTTCGTACACGTCGGCGACGCCGTCGATGACCTTATACAGGTAGACGCCCAGGCCGATCGTCGCCATCTGCGCGTCATAGCCGCGGGCGCTGCTATACATGAGGCCGCAGCCTAGGGCGAGCGCTCCGCAGATCCAACGATTGAGCTGGTAGGAGGCGAAGGACGTCTTTTCGTCGATGTCCGAGACCTGGAAATTGCGCACGCCGTAGTTGCATGCGATCATGATGAGCGTGCCGGTGACAAAGGCGATGGAGAACTTGCCGGCTTCTTCGGCGCCCACGAGCTGTGTGGACACGATGGTGAGCAGCGGAAACGCCAAGCCCCACACGGCGGTGCCGAGAGCGTTCCAAAGGTAATCGCGGCGGGTGGCGTGCTCCTCGTATTCCGCTTCCTGCATGGAGAAGCCGCCGCCGTAGACGGCACCGAGCAGACGGTTCCACCAAGCGTTGACCATGCGGCGGACGGGGCCGGGCTTGCGATCGCGTTCGCGCCGGCGACGTGTGGCTTGGCTGCTATCGGGCCCGCCGGCGTTGCGCTGACTCAGCTCTTGGATGCGTGCGAGTTCCTCGGCAGTGTGCGAGGCAGGGAAGAGGCCGTTCTCGATGCGGCCGCCCTGGGCCTTCGCGGCGCCGTCTCTCGATGCAGCGGGGTTGGAGACGCCGTTGCGGCGGGCGATGGCGCGGCGAATGCTATCGAGGGGCGTGATGCTCAAAGCGGAGTCCTTTCTATTGCTGCGCTTTAGTATAGACGCGACGGTGTTCGTTCGTGTTTTTGAACGGATTGTTCAATAATTTCGGCGGGCGGCTGTAATTTGTCGGTAAACGTGCGGTATCCTGTTGAAGTTTTGTGACACCCCCCGATGCCGCCCACGCGGTACCAAGGAGCTTCTACCTATGGACGTCGCCGCATTCTTACTGGCTCTTGTGCCGATTATTTGGCTGGTCGTGATGCTGCTGTGCTTTAAATGGCCAGCTTGGAAGGCCGCTATCGGATCGTTTGTCCTTTCGTGCTTGCTTGCCTTCGCATGGTGGCACCTGCCGGCAGCGCAGATCGCGACCGCCTCGCTCGAAGGTTTTTTGATGGCTCTGTGGCCCATCGTCCTGGTGATCATCGCCGCGGTGTTCACGTATAACCTGTGCGTTCGTACGGGCGCCATGGACGTGATCGGCAGCATGATCACCTCCATCAGCAGCGACCGCCGTCTGCTGGCGCTGCTCGTGGCTTGGTGCTTCGGTGGCTTTATGGAGGGCATGGCCGGCTTCGGTACCGCTGTCGCCATTCCCGCCGGCATGCTCGCGGGCCTGGGCTTTGAGGCCGTGCCTGCCGTGCTCATCTGCCTGCTGGCCAACGGCGTGCCCACGCCCTACGGCTCCATCGGCATCCCCACGGTGTCCGTTGCCGACCTGGTGGGTTTGGATTCCCTTCACCTAGCGACCGTTCAGCTGGTGCAGCTCGCACCGTTCTTTGTGGTGATGCCGCTATTTATTGTGCTGGTTGCGGGCCGTGTTGCCGATGACCAGGGCAATGCCGCGAGTGTGGGCGAGCGTCTGCACGGTGTTGCCGGCGTGGCGTTGCTCTCCGGCGTGTCGTTTGTCGGCGCGGCTCTGGTCGTTGCCATGTTTGTGGGCCCCGAGCTGGCCGTGGTCGTAGGATCCATCGTTTCGCTCGCGCTGACAGCTGCGCTTGCCATGCGCGCCGAGAAATCCGGTCACCTGGACGCTCGCTTCCATATGAATATCGAGGCCGGGGAGAAGCTCACCGTTAAGTCGGCGCTTTCGGCCTGGTCGTGCTTCATCCTGATCTTTGTGTTGCTGCTGGGCACGTCTAATCTGGTGCCCGCTGTACATGCTGCGCTCGCGCCGTTTGCGAGCCATGTGCAGGTGTATTGCGGTGAGAATCCCGGTACGCTTACGTTTTCATGGATCAATACGCCGGGCGTCTGGATTTTCCTGGCGGCGTTTGTCGGCGGTGCCATTCAGGGCGCTTCGCCGCGCATGATGGGCGAGGTGCTGGCCGCGGCTGTGAAGCAGATGACGCCGACGGTGATCACCATGCTTTCGGTGCTGGGCTGCGCCAAGGTGATGGGCTATGCCGGCATGATTTCGTCGATCAGCGCGTTTTGCATTGCGGTCGCCGGCGGTCTGTACCCGATTCTGGCTCCGTGGATCGGTGCGGTCGGTGCGTTCGTGACCGGTTCGGGCACGTCTTCGGGCATGCTGTTTGGCCCCATTCAGAGCCAGGCTGCCACTGCGCTGGGTGTGAGCGACTACTGGATGGTCGCGTTGAATGCCTTGGGCGTCGCCGCCGGTAAGATGATCTCGCCGCAGACCTTCGCCATTGGTCTTGCCGCCGTGCACGTGCGCGGTAAGGATGCCGAGCTCCTGGGCGCGGTGCTGCCCTACGCTGCCGGCATGCTGGTCCTGATGAGCGCCATAGCCATGCTCGGCCAAGGCCTGCCACTGTAGTCGGCACTTAGGGACGTTCCTTATGTGCCGGCACTTTGGGAACGTCCCTAAGTGCCGGCATCCGGGGACACTCCTTGAATGTTGCCTGTTCAAGAGTGTCCCCAATGACTAGTCGTTTAAGAACGTCCCCAATGACTGGGCCGCTTGCCTGCGATTTTTGACCGTTGGGCGGGCTTGCCGCCCTTGCCGCAAAAACGTTTTTGCATATCGGGTACAACGGGCTTTACGTGAGTAAAGTGCGCGCCGCGTCCACGTGCCGCGTTTTTAAAGGAGGCCCCATGCCTGGTGTTACCCCTGCAGAAGTTCTGTCCAATTTTGGTATTACGCTGGTCGAAGATCCCGCCGAGAATCAACCCCGTCTGCTGGTCGATCTGCCCGCCGCGGAGCTCGTCGAGCACGCTATCCGCCGCGAAGAAGGCCGTATGGCTTCTAATGGCGCGCTCGTGATCGAGACGGGGGAGCGCACTGGTCGTTCGCCCAACGATCGTTTTATCGTTGACACCCCCGATGTTCACGACAAGATTGCCTGGGGCGCGGTCAACCGCCCGCTGTCCGTCGAGAGCTATGAGGCCATCAAGGCCGGCATCGTCGACTATCTCAACGAGCGCGACGTGTTCGTCACCCGCGGCATGGCAGGTGCCGACCGCAACCACACGCGTCGACTGCTCGTTGCCTGCGAGCGTGCCAGCCAGGCACTTTTTATTAAGCAGATGCTCGCCCGCCCGCTCGCTCGCGAAATCGCGCGCACCGGCGAGCCCGACTTCTGCGTGCTCGCAGCGCCCGGTTACCAGTGCGACCCCGCCATCAAGGGCCTCAACTCCAGCGCCGCGGTGGTCATCAACTTCCAGGAACGCGTGATTCTGGTCGCCGGCACCGGCTACTCCGGCGAGATTAAAAAGTCGATCTTTAGCGTCATGAACTATCTGCTGCCCGTCGAGGACGACGTGCTGCCCATGCACTGCTCGGCCAGCATGGATCCCGTCACGCACGAGACCGTCGTGTTCTTTGGCCTGTCCGGCACCGGCAAGACCACGCTTTCGGCCAATTCCACGCGCCTGCTGATCGGCGACGACGAGCACGGTTGGTCCGACATGGGTATCTTCAACATCGAGGGTGGCTGCTACGCAAAATGCGAGGGCCTGGACGCCTTCCACGAGCCCGAGATCTTCAACGCCGTCCGCTTTGGCGCCATCTGCGAAAACGTGGTGCTCGACGAGAATCGCAAGCCCAACTACGACGACGTCTCGATCACGCACAATACGCGCGTGGCCTACCCTGTGGAGCACATTCCCAACGCGTGGACCAAGGGCATGGGCACCACCCCGAGCGTCGTGCTGTTTTTGACCTGCGATGCCTTTGGCGTGCTGCCGCCCATCTCGCGCCTGACGGCCGACGCCGCCATGTATCACTTTGTGACGGGCTTCACCGCCAAGATCCCTGGCACCGAGGTCGGCGTCACCGAGCCCACGCCCACGTTCTCCTCGCTGTTTGGTGAGCCGTTTATGCCGCTCGATCCTATGGTCTACGCCAAGATGCTCGGTGAGCGTATCGCCGACGGCCGCACGCGCGTCTATCTGGTCAACACCGGCTGGATTGGCGGCGGCTACGGCGTGGGTCATCGCATCGAGCTGGCCTACACGCGCTCACTGGTCGCTCGCGCCCTCGACGGCACCATCGAGGACAGCGAGTTTGTGCACGACGATATCTTTAATGTCGACATTCCCACTACGTGCCACGGTGTGCCCGATGGCATCCTGGTGCCGCGCCAGTACTGGCAGAGCACTGCGCGCTACGACGAGGCAGCGCACAACCTGGCGGTGATGTTCGAGGAGAACTTCGAGAAGAAGTACTCGCACCTGCCCGAGTCCGTCAAGGCTGCCGGTCCGCACGCCCAGGTGTCCGCCGAGGCCCGTCATCGCGGCCGCGGCCTGCTGGGGCTCCGCCGCTAGCGTCGCCTCAGACTCAAAACCATCATAAAGGGGGCACCTTTGTGGTGGTTTTGCTCGTGTGGATGACTCGGGTTACAATACGCCTGACATATCGTCCCCTTCTCCGGATGGGGACAGCGCAAGCGTTCTTGTGACGGCACCGTAGGACTTTGAAGGTGGCCGTTGTAAGGGCGCTTTTTGTTTAGGCGCCCTCACTCGGGCGCGCACAATGAAGGGAGAGCGTATGAAGAGCTTTATTGCCGAGGATTCATTCTGGGAGCTGTTTCCGCAGGCAGCGGTCGGTGTTGTGGTCGTGGAGGGCATGAAGCCCACGGCTCAGATTCCTCAAGAGGACGTGGATGCGATTGCGGCGTTGCTCGACCGCGCCAATATCGATGCGGAGCGTCATCTGACCAGCGATACTATCAGCGAGAACGCACCGGTCAAGGCATGGCGCGAGGCCTATCGTCTGTTCAAGACCAAAAAGGGCGCGCGTTGCTCAATCGAGAACCTGCTCAAACGCGTGCTCAAAGGCAAGCCGGTGGGCCACATTACGCCCGCGGTGGACATCTACAACACGGTGTCGTTGACCTACGCGCTGCCCGTCGGAGGCGAGGACCTACATGCGATCGAGGGAGACCTTCGCCTGAAGGTGACCGACGGTGGCGATGCATTCTTGCCGCTTGGCGAGGAGGCGGACGATCCGACGCTGCCCGGCGAGCTCGCCTACATCGATGATGCGGGCGCCGTGTGCCGCTGCTGGAACTGGCGCGACGGCGTTCGCACGGCGCTGTCCGACGATTCGGCCGATGCATTCTTGGCGATTGAGTGCGTGGAGCCCGAGCGGATGGGGGATTGCCAGGCCGCGATCGATCGCCTAGCCGAGCTGCTCGAGCGCTATCTGGGAGCGACGGTTGTCATTAAGACGCTTGTGACCCGCGACAATCCTTGCGTGGAGCTGTAGCGGCGCCTAGAACCTATTGATGCCCCAAACCACCACAAAGGTGCCTGTCCCCTTTGTGGTGGTTTTTATGTTGATGGGTTAACAAATGGGGTATTTGGGTACGAGTGTCGCCTTATGCGACTAAGATGTTTACCCGTTAGCATTATGCAAGCGAAAGGCGGTCGTCTCCCATGCAGCAGAACGACGAGACACGTTTTGAGGATTTTGTCGGACTGATCAGCGGGCTCTACAAGGAGATTCAGCGCATCAAGACGTCCGAAGGCGCAAGGCTCGGCCTTAAGGGCTCCGACGTCATGTGCCTGTACTATCTTGAGCGCAGCAAGGACGGCCTGACCGGCGCCGACCTCGCCCGCATGGCCGGCGTTACCCGTGCCGCCGTTTCGCGCACGCTGGCACATCTGGAGGAGGGCGGCTACGTCGAGGTCGATGATTCGGGTGATGCGGCCGTCAAGTACCGTGCCCCGGTGCGCCTGACTGCCCTGGGCGGCGAGAGCATGAGCGAGGCCGATCGCATCATTCGCGAAGTGCTCGACACCACCGGTAAGGCCATGGGCGTGGAGCAACGCGAGCAGATGTACGCGTCGCTGCGTACGATTCTCAACACCCTGCGCGAGATCTAAGGCCGCCAAGGCATTTGCTTCCAATTAACAACTGCATCGTCCCGTTTGAGCGCGCACGCCGTGTCGGGACATTGTTGTCAAAATTCCCTGCGCGAGATCTGCGCAAGAAAGGATTCGCTATGTCCGTCCGCATTATTACCGATTCCGCCAGCGATATGTCTCCGGCGGAGCACCCCGCTCTACGTGTTCTGCCGCTGTCCGTCACCTTTGGCTCCGACGTGTATATGGATGGCGTCGACATCGATCACCAGCGCTTTTACGAGATGCTCGTGGAGCGCGATGAGCTGCCCAAGACCGGTCAGGTCAACCCGTATGCCTTTTCACAGGCAATTGCCGAAGCGCGTGAGGCCGGCGACGAGGCCGTGATTATTACCGTGGGCGCCAAGCTTTCGGGCACCAATCAGAGCGCCCGTACCGCACTTGCCGAGGCGCCGGGCGGCGACGTGTTCGTTGTGGACAGCAATAACGTGACCTTGGGCGAGCGCGTGCTGGTTGAGTATGCGCTGCGCCTGGTGGACGAGGGCCGTAGTGCGGCCCAGATTGCGGCGGCCGTCGAGGCCGTTCGTGACCGCGTGGTCGTCATCGGCCTGCTCGAGACGCTGGAATACCTGGTGCGCGGCGGCCGCCTGTCTGCTGCGGCGGGCGCTGTGGGTACGCTGCTCAACGTGAAGCCGGTCGTGGCCGCCGAGGACGGCCTCATCGTGCAGTTGGGCAAGGCGCGCGGTTCCAAGAACGGTCGAAACCTGTTGAACCAGAAGGTTGAGCAGGCTGGCGGCGTCGACTTCTCCATGCCGCTGGCGCTTGGTTATACGGGTCTTTCGGACGCGGTGCTCAAGAAGTATATCGAGGACAGCGCCGCGCTGTGGGCCGGCCATGCCGAGAACGAGCTGCCCATCCACACCATTGGCGCCACCATCGGCACCCACGTGGGTCCCGGCGCCGTAGCCGTAGCCTTCTTCCGCCCCGCCAACTAACTATCCGGTCAAAACCACCACAAAGGGGACAGGCACCTTTGTGGTGGTTTATGCTGGTTCCGGTTGAAAGGAGCGCATGTTGGCGTCTGAGGGCTTTTTTGAGCGTGTGTACGAGGTGGTCGAGCAGATTCCCGAGGGGATGGTCGCCACGTATGGTCAGGTGGCGCTGCTTGCCGGTCGTCCACGAAGTGCGCGGTACGTGGGGTATGCCCTGCATAGCAATCCGCGCCCTGGTCAGATTCCCTGCCATCGTGTGGTGTTTGCCGATGGTCGCATTTGCGAGGGCTTTGCGTTTGGCGGCCCCGATGCCCAGCGTGAGCTCTTAATGGGGGAGGGCGTGACGTTTACCGATCCCATGCACGTCGACTTGGCCGCCTGTCGCTGGCCAGTAGGGCTCTAGCGGCTCTACCGTGGCCAAAACCACCACAAAGGTGCCTGTCCCCTTTGTGGTGGTTTTCCGTTGCAGGTTTACCGGGGTTAACTTATGGAGAAGCTATGGCGGTGCATATTGACGCTAGAAAGTAAACCATGGTGAACTATATTGGTTTCAGCAACGGAGCAGGCAATAGGCGATGAAAAAGCCTGCCCTGTTGAGTTTGATTCGCATTCCTCCCCTCTGTGCGATTCAACGGTGTACTTCGGGAACAGGCCCGCTGGCAACTAACTGCCAGCGGGCCTGTTCCTGTTTCGGGGAGAAATCTAATCTCACCGTCTATGTTGTGCGAAAGCGCTTTGCCTAGTACACCATGCCCATGGCGTCCTGAACCTCGGCCAGGGTCTGATCGGCGATCTCGTTGGCGCGACGGTTGCCCTCGTGCAGGACGTCCTTTACATAGTCCAGATCGTTCTCGTAGCGCTGACGGCGCTCGCGGATCGGCGCGAAGTACTCGTTGACGGCCTCGGTCACGTACTTCTTGAGCTGGCCGGAGCCGCCCATGCCGATCTCCTCGGCAATCTCGACCTCGGAGCGACCGGTGCAGATGGCGGCGGTCGAAAGCAGGCCGGACACGCCGGGGCGGTTCTCGGGATCGAACGTGATCATGCGCTCGGAGTCGGTCTGGCTCTTCTTGATGCGTTTGGCCGTCTCCTCGGCGGTCATCGAAATATTGATGGCGTTGCCGTAGCTCTTGCTCATCTTGCGGCCGTCCAGGCCGGGCAGCAGCGGGGTCTCGGACAGCAGCGCCTCGACCTCGGGGAACACCTTGCCGTAGCGGTTGTTAAAGCGGCGGGCGATGGTGCGGGTGAGCTCGATGTGCGGCAGCTGGTCGCGACCGACCGGCACCACGTTGCCCTTGCAGAACAGGATGTCGCAGGCCTGGTGCACCGGGTAGGTGAGCAGGAGGCCGGTAAGCTCGTGGCCCGAGGCCTCCATCTCGGCCTTGACCGTGGGGTTGCGCGCCAGCTCGGCCTCGGACACCAGCGACAGGAACGGCAGCATGAGCTGGTTGGCGGCGGGCACGGCGGAGTGCGCGTAGATCATGGTCTTGTCGGGGTCGATGCCGCAGGCAAGGTAGTCCATGACCATGTTGTACACGTTGTCCTGGATGTGCTCGGTGGTGTCGCGGTCAGTGATGACCTGGTAGTCGGCGATGAGCACGTTGGTCTTGGCGCCCATGTCCTGCAGCTCAACACGGCCCTTGAGGGTACCGAAGTAGTGGCCCAGGTGCAGACGGCCGGTGGGGCGATCACCGGTGAGCATGGTGAACTTCTCGGGCGTATTGGCCAGGCCCTCGCGAATGGCGTTGCTCTTTTGCAGCGCGACTTCGTAGCTGTTCTCGTTTGGCATGATTGCTCCTAACGTATGTTCATGGGTCAAGATGATAACGCGTTTATTGGAGGGGCGGGACGTAAGTAGGCGAGGGGCGGGAGAGGGGTGGCTTGTGCGGTGGGTGCGGCGCGGCCGCGCTTGGCCAACGGTGCCTTGGCACATCCTTGGCAGCTTGCCCTAGAGCTTGTGGTGGCGCTCTTCTTTGCGCTCCTCGGCTGCCTGCTCCTCCTGCTTAAAAGCGGGGTCGTCGGGGGTGACGAGCTCGTCCTCGTGCGTGCGCTTGTTGTAATGGTGGCGCAGCACGGGCTCAAACAGATGCAGATGCTTGGCAAAGGCCGCCGAGCCAATGGCGAGCACGGTAAAGATGAGCACACGCATGGGCACCTCGACCTGGTTAATCGCGGCGGCGCCGGCCGAAAGCATGATGCACCAGGCATAGATGAGCAGCACGGCCTGTTTTTGGTTGTAGCCTTCTTGGATCAGGCGGTGGTGGATGTGGCCCTTGTCGGCCTGCCCGATGCTAATGTGGGCGCGCTTGCGGCGCACAATGGCGCTAAACGTGTCGATGATGGGCACGCCGGCAACGATGAGCGGGATGATAAGCGAGGTGAGTGCGGCGGTGCGGCTCACGTTGAGCAGCGAGATGGAGCCCAGCGCAAAGCCCAGAAGCAGCGACCCCGAGTCGCCCAAGAAGATGCTTGCGGGGTTGAAGTTGTAGCGCAAAAAGGCCAGACAGGCGCCAAAGAGCGCAATGGAGAGCGCGGCGGCGTCGATGCGGCCCGAGAGAACGGCCATCGAAAACATGGTGAACGACGCGATGCCGCAGATGCCCGTGGCCAAGCCGTCGAGGCCGTCGATGAGGTTAATGATGTTGGTGAATGCCACCAGATAGATTACGGTGATGGGGTAGGCGAGCCATCCGAGCATGATCTCGCCGGGGGCAAACGGGTTGACGATGACGCCGATTTTTAGGCCGCCGATACAGGCGATAAGCGCGGCGAGGACTTGTCCGGCCAGCTTTTGCTTGGGCGTGAGCTGGAAGACGTCGTCGATAGCGCCGGTCGCAAAGATGACGGTAAAGGAGAGCGCCAGCATGGGGTAGCTGATGTGCAGACGGGGGTGGGGCACCAAAACGGGCGGCCAACCCAGGTACCAGGTGCCTAGGATTTGCACAGTGCAGGCGACGACCAGGCCCAAAAACACCGCCGTTCCGCCCAAACGCGGGATGGGCTTGGTGTTGATGCGGCGCTTAGAAGGATAGTCGACGGCATCGAGCTTAATTGCCAAGCGCTTGACCAGGGGCACCGCGAGGAAGGTCGTGATAAAGGCCGCCGCTGCCACGCATAGGTACGGTATGTAGCTCGGGGATGAAGCCATGAATCTAAAAACCGCCAAGCGTCGAAGGAAAAGGTCAGAAGAACGCCATGCGCAAAGGGCATAGCCGAACCATAATACTCGACCAAGGGGGGTACATGGAATTGCACGCAGCGATAATCACGCGCTTACCAGATATTGGGATGTTGTCGATGGCTTGTCGGGATGCCGGCGGGGATCCATATGGACTGTAATGGTGATTTTCGGCAAAAGAAAACCACCCCCCACGTTACGAAAATGAACCCACCTAAAACAGGTGGGTGCCCTCATCGACTGTTCCAGCGTCCTTAACAACGAAGGATACCTGTACTAGGTACGACTGTGTGGGCTCCCTAAATAAACGCGACGGTTCACCCAGTTGCTCCGCGGGGGGCGGAATACCTACATCATAAAGCGGCACTTTATCGATTCCAGTCTTGACATTACAAAAATCGTGTCGGACGATTACGGCGCCTTGGGCTCGAGCCGTCTGTGGGGTTGATCCCTTTACGTTTGAGCTGCTGAATCGTTGTTTTGGAGCATGGTTTTATGCCGACGTCGTTGACCGAACTTTTTTCGCCCGCCTGCCATTTGTGTCCGCGCCGTTGCGGTGCGGCGCGCGATGAGGGCGCGCACGGCGTCTGCGGTGCTAACGACACGCTCAAGGTGGCCCGCGCCGCGCTTCATATGTGGGAGGAGCCGCCTATCTCGGGCGAGGCCGGTTCGGGCACGATCTTCTTTAGCGGCTGCTCGCTCAAATGTATCTACTGCCAGAACCACGAGATCTCGACCGGCAATTTTGGCCTTGAGATTTCGCCTGAGCGCCTGGTCGAGATTATGCTGGAACTGCAGGACCAGGGTGCCAACAACATCAATTTGGTGACGGCGACGCACTATGCGCACCTGTTGCCTGCCGCGATTGCCGCGGCACGGGCGCGCGGACTGGTTATCCCAATCGTCTACAACACGAGTGGTTACGAGCGCGCGAGTGCCGTGGCGGCGCTGGGCGACCTGGTCGATGTGTGGCTCACCGACTTTAAATATGCCGATGCGGCGCTTGCGCAGTCGCTCTCCCATATAAAGGATTACCCGCGTGTGGCCGTGTCGGGTCTGGCCCAGATGGCGCGCGAGATCGATCGCCGCGGGGGAGAGCTGGTGGATGACGACGGGCTCATGAAGCGCGGCATCATCGTACGCCACCTGGTGCTGCCGGGGCATGCGGATGACTCGTGCCGCGTGTTAGACCTGGTGTGGCAGACGGTGGGCGACGTGCCGATCTCGGTCATGAACCAGTACACGCCCAATGCGCTCATGCGCGAGCAGGGCGGCGACCTGGCACGCGCCGTGACGCGTGAGGAGTACGAGCAGGTGCTCGACCATGCCGACGACCTGGGTTTTACGACGATGTTCTGGCAAGAGGGCGGCGCGGTAGACGAGAGCTTCACCCCGGCCTTCGACACCACCGGTGTTCTTACCAGCGCAAAGTAGTGCGTTCGTCGATGATTTTTCTGGGACGGGGATAAAAAATCATCGAGAGGATCGCCTGTTCGAAAAGTTGCCAAAATAGCCGCGCCCCAAAAAGACTGGTTATTGGGCGTTGACAGTTGGCGAGCCGTAGGTAAAATATCGACTTGTCCTGGGGACGTAGCTCAGTTGGGAGAGCGCTGCCGTCGCATGGCAGAGGCCGAGGGTTCGACTCCCTTCGTCTCCACCCTTGGATTTGATAAGCCGCTGACATTGTGTCGGCGGCTTTTTTTAAAAGAAAGGGCTATACCATGGCCGAGCTTGAGTCCCAACCATTGTCCGACGAGGAGCGCGCCGAGTTGGAAGAGCTCCGCGCTGAGAAGGCCCGCCGCGAGGCTCGGGAAGAGGCCCGTCGCGAGCGTGAGGAGCTGGCTGCCCTGCGCGCCGAGCGTGCGAAGGCCGAGGAGGCCGCCGCGAACGCCGCATCCGCATCGGCGCCCGCGCCCGCACCCAAGCCCGCTGCTGCGAAGCCTGCACCTGCCGCGCCCAAACCTCAGCCTAAAAAGGCCGCCCGTCCCAAGTCCGTCGAGCCCAAGCCGAGCCGTGACGAGATGACCTTTGCCCAGCGCATGGTTACCTCCAAGGAGCCTATGGGCGAGAACGAGATCCCTGGCATGGCGCCGGCTCAAAAAATCATCATTGTCCTTGCCCTCATCGCGTTTGTCATCTTTATGGGCTACACGATCCTGACCAGCATGGGCCTGCTCTAACCGACTCGCATCGGGCGTCATGTCCGCATGCTCTGCTCTCGTCCAACCCTCAAATTCTGCACCACACATCCGAAAGGTCGCCCCATGGCTTTGACCGACATCTCGCATCCCACCGACATTGCAATGCTCACCGATCTGTACGAGCTCACTATGGCCCAGGGCCTGTGGGAGAGCGGCAAGGCCAATGAGCAGGGTTGTTTTACCGCGTTTTACCGCGACCATCCCTTTGGCAGCGCCTATGCCGTCATGTGTGGCACCGCCGAGCTGCCCGAGCTCGTCGAGAACCTGCGCTTTACGCCCGAGGATATCGACTACCTCGCCTCGCTTGAGGCCCCTGCCGGCGGCGCGATGTTCAAGTCCGCATTCCTCGACTACCTGCGCGATTTTCGTGCGCATGTAAATATCGACGCCGTCCCCGAGGGCGAGCTCGTCTTTCCGCGCGAGCCCATGGTGCGCGTCACCGGTCCTGCGCTCGAGTGCCAGCTGCTTGAGACGGCGCTGCTCAACATCGTCGGGTTCCAGACGCTTGTCGCCACCAAGACGGCGCGCGTGGTGCTCGCCGCCGACGGTCGCCCCGTGGCGGAGTTTGGCCTGCGCCGCGCCCAGGGTCCCGATGGCGGCCTGGCCGTTGCGCGCGCGAGCTACGTTGCCGGCTGCTCCTCTACGTCCAATGTGCTCGCCGGCCGCCGCTATGGTATTCCCGTCTTTGGCACGCATGCGCACAGCTGGGTGATGAGCTTCGATTCCGAGCTCGAGGCCTTCCGCGCCTTTGCCAAGTCGAGCCCCAAGAACTGTACGCTGCTCATCGACACCTATGACGTGCGCGAGGGCTGCGAGCATGCCATTACGGTTGCCAAGGAGATGGAGGCGGTGGGCGAGCGCCTGTCGGCTATTCGCATCGACTCCGGCGACCTCGCCAAGCTCTCCAAGTATGTTCGCGGCCGTTTTGATGCCGAGGGCCTGCCCTATGTGGGGATCTCGGTTTCCAACGATCTTGACGAGTACACGATTCAGTCGCTGCTGGACCAGGGCGCGCCCATCGATAGCTTTGGCGTGGGTACCAAGCTCGCGACCTGCTATGACCAGCCGGCGCTGGGTGGCGTGTACAAGCTTTCCGCCCGCCGTGCGAGCGAGGCAGATCCATGGACGCCGGTGGTCAAGCTCTCCGAGCAGCCCTACAAGCGCACGATCCCGGGCGTGCAGCGCGTGCGCCGTTATTACGACGGCTTTGGCGGCCCGGTCTGCGACATGATCTACGACGAGGACCATCTGGCGGGGGAGGGCGCCGCGCGCGGCAATACCCTCGTGGCCGTGAATGATGCCGCCCTGGTGACCGATGTGTCGGAGCTTGAGTATCGCGAGCTGCTGGTGCCGATCGTGCGCGATGGCAGTGCAGTGGCTCCGCGTGAGAGCATCCAGGACGCGCGCGAGCGCTGTGTTTGGGCGCTCGATCATCTGGACGCAGCTTTCAAGCGCTTCCTGTACCCGCAGACCTATGTGGTGGGCATGGAGCAGGGCCTGGCTCAGGTACGCGACGAGCTCGTGCGCAAGAACATGGCCGCGGCCTCTGCCTTTCCCTGGGCAAAATGATCCGCATGCGACGGAGGAAAACGGATCATTTTTCTCGCTTGCCCGTTCGTCCGTTCGCTGAACAGTCGATTGGTTTGACGTATGACGACTTCTTATAAAACGATGGTGGTAAAGATCGGTTCGTCCACGGTGGTGGGCGCCGATGGCAAGGTCAACCGCGCCTTTATCGGCGGACTTGCCGATCAAGCCGCAGCGCTGCGCAAGCTCGGCTGGCGTCTGGTCGTGGTGAGCTCGGGCGCTATTGCCTGTGGCTATCCCGTGTTGGGCTTCGACCGCAAGCCGGTCGGCGACCTTCCGAGCCTGCAGGCCTGCGCCTCGGCTGGTCAGTGCATCATCTCGTCGGCCTACGACGAGGAGTTCCATGCGCGCGACCTGCTCACCTCGCTCGTGCTGCTCACGCGTCACGACACGGCGCGTCGCACGTCCTACCTGCACGCGCGCGACGCCCTGCTGCGTCTGGTGGAGCTGGGCGTGGTGCCGGTCGTCAACGAGAACGACACCGTTACCGTCGACGAGATCAAGTTTGGCGACAACGACACACTGGCGGCGCTCGTGAGCTGCCTGGTATCTGCCGATCTGTGCGTGACGCTCTCGGACATCGATGGTCTCTATACTGCCAATCCGCATGAGGACCCCACGGCCGAGTTTGTTCCTGTCGTGCATAAGATCGATGCCAAGATTATTGCCTCGGCGGGCGATTCTTCCACATCGGTGGGCACGGGCGGCATGATTACCAAGATCCGCGCGAGTCGCATCCTGATGACGGCGGGCATTCAGAGCGTGATTTGCTCGGGCGAGGAGCCCGATGCGCTCGTGCGCCTCGCCCGCGGCGAGAGCGTGGGCACGCTGTTCGATCCGCCGGCGGAGCGTCTGGACATTGCGCCCCGCAAGCTGTGGATCGCACTGGGCGACAAGGCGCATGGCTCGGTGACGGTCGATGATGGTGCTGCGAAGGCGCTGGTCAGCCGTGGTTCTTCCCTGCTTGCGGTGGGTATTCGCGAGGTCGATGGCCAGTTTGCCGAGGGCGATGTGCTCGACGTGTGCGACCCGAGCGGTATGGTTGTCGCCCGCGGTATCGCCGAGGCCGATTCGGACGTGCTGGAACTTGCTGCCGGTCGCCGCCAGGACCAGATCGCCAGCAACCGCCTGCTGGCAGACCTGGCCGAGAAGCCGGCGATCCATCGAGACAACCTAATCGTCTTCGCCTAACCAATTGACGCTGCAAACGCCCCTAAGCGGCAATCTGACGTTCAATCGTCGGGCATGACCAAAAGGTCAATGCCCTCCTCTTTCACGTCACCTTGCTCGCTTAGGGGCGTTTTCGCTTTCCGTCCTCTACCTGCGATGACGTTATAAACCTGGCACTTGGGGACGTTCCCTTTGTGCCGGCAGGTGGGGACACTCCTTTGCTAGAAGATTCGGCGCAGGTCTCCGCGGTTGAGGGCCTCGTCGAAGAGGTGCTTGAACACCACGCTGCCGTGCAGGCCGTCGTGCTCGAACTCGTTGGTCACCCAGGCATGCGAGTTGCCCACGCGGCTGAGCGTATCAAGCTGCAGGCCCGAATCCACGTACATGTCGTCGAAATACACCGCGGCCTGCAGGGGCACCTCGTTGCACGCCAGTCGCTGCGGGTCGTAGATCTTGTCCCAGCTGGTGTCTTCCATCAGCAGGTCCATGGCGGGCTTGAAGGGCTTGAGCTCGGGCATCTGCTCGAACATCCACGGGAACATGGCCTCGCCGGTAAACATGAGCGGGCGCGCGAGGGTGTCGAACTCGGCGCGGTGAGCCTTCTCTTCGGCCGCGGCCCAGCCAATGGGCATAGTGTCACCGTCGGCGTATATGAACTCCTGCAGCGTCCAGTACAGCGGATTCGTGCGCGTGTTGGTGCGCTCGAAGGCGCGCATCAAAAAGTTGTCAGATACCGAGGCGTCGCAGGTCAGCGTGCCGTCGCCATCAACAAAAGCGTGATCGATAATCCAATGCATGCGTTCAAAGCTCGGCTTCATGCCAAAGTCGCTGCCCATGAGCTGTAGACGCTCGACCGTCATCGGCGAGCCGTCGGGCAGCACGGGCTTCTGGGCCTCGAGCGTATCGGCCAGGGCCGCCACGCGTTCGACGTCGGCGGGGTAGCGGTCGTAATACTGCTGAGTTTTAGCTGCCATGCGCGGGAAGGTGTGCGCGTAGACCTCGCTGGCGCTCGCTGGCACGTGTGGAATGCCGCCGCAGGTAAAGCTTGCCGCCACGCCTTCGGGGAAGAGCGACAGATAGCTCAACGTCAAAAAGCCGCCGTAGCTCTGGCCGAGCGTGACCCAGGGCTTGCCGCCAAAGCCCACCAGACGCAGGTACTCAAAATCGCGCACGATGGAGCTGGCGAGGTGGCGCTTGAGGAAGTCGGCCTGCGAGCGTGCTGTATCGGCGCCGGCGGCCGTTGCGCGATCACCCAGTGCCTTGATCGTGCGTCCGTCCACGCAGCTACTGCGTCCGGTGCCGCGCTGGTCGGGAAGGACCACACGGAAGTGCTTGACGGCCTCCTCGATCCAGCCGTCGCTTGTAGGCGACAGCGGACGCGGGCTCTCGCCGCCGGGGCCGCCCTGCAAAAACAGGAGCAGCGGCAGATCGTCGTTGATGCGGTCGGGCGCGCAAACCACGCGGTAGAAGAGCTTGATGCTCTCGGGCGCGCCGGCGATTGGTGCCGGCATAGCGCCGCGGCGCATGGTGCTGCCGACGGCCAGGAGCATCGGCTCCAGGCCGCGCCAGTCAAGGGGGACGTCGATGCTGTGGTCCTCGACGTAAAGGCCGGGGACGTGGTACGAAGTGATGAGGGCCATGTGAGTCTTCCGTTCGTTGCGGTGTTTCGGGTTGACCAATTCTACCGCCGCGGGCGAGGCCATGCGCAAATCGGCTAACATGGTTGCAAACTTCTAGGAGAAAGGGCCGCCCATGTCGGTCGATATAGCCACGTATGTCCACGATCTTGCCGTTGCCGCCAAGGCAGCGTCGGCCTCGCTTGCCACGGCGAGCGATGAGCAGCGCCAGGAGGCCGTGCGCGCCATGGCCGCAGCACTGCGCAACGGTGTCGACTCCATCGTCGCCGCCAACGAGCTCGACATGTCCGCCGCGCGCGATGCGGGTACCTCGGCCGGACTGCTCGATCGCCTGCTGCTGACGCCTGAGCGCGTCGAGGGCATGGCCGCCGGCCTGGAAAAGCTCGCCGAGCTGCCCGATCCCGTGGGCCGCGTGCTCGACCACCGCGTGCTTGCAAGCGGCGTGGACCTGACCCGCGTGAGTGTGCCGCTGGGCCTGGTCGCTATGGTCTACGAGGCGCGCCCCAACGTGACGGCCGACGCCGCAGGCATCTGCATCCGTACCGGCAACGCCTGCATTCTGCGCGGCGGCTCGCTGGCCTATCACTCGTGTGCCATGATCGCCGAGCTGCTGGCCGATGCGCTCGAGGCCAAGGGCTTCCCGCGCGAGGCTGTGTCGATGATTGAGTCCACCGACCGCGAGGCCACTGGCGAGCTCATGAAGCTCCGCGGCATCGTTGATGTGCTCATTCCACGTGGCGGTGCAGGCCTGATCCAGCGCTGCGTGCGCGAGTCGCTCGTGCCGGTGATCGAGACGGGTACGGGCAACTGCCACATCTACGTGCATGAATCCGCCGACTTTGATAAGGCACTCAACATTATCGTTAATGCCAAGACCCAGCGCGTAGGCGTGTGCAATGCCGCCGAGTCGCTGCTGGTCGACCGTGCTGTGGCCGATGCGTTTTTGCCTGCGGTCGTTGCCGTGCTGCACGACCACGGCGTGCTCATTCACGGCGACGATGCCACGTGCGCCGCGTGCGCCGACGCCGGCTTTGTAGAGGGCGATGACTACGTCGCCGCGACTGAGGAGGACTGGGGTCGCGAGTACCTGGCGCTCGAGATGAGCGTGAAGGTCGTGGCAAACGAGGACGAGGCCATCGCACACATCAACCGCTACGGCACGATGCACTCCGAGGCCATCGTTGCCGAGGACACGGATGCTTGCGAGCGCTTCCTGGATGCGGTCGATGCCTCGGCCGTGTACGCCAACGCCAGCACGCGTTTCACCGACGGCGGCGAGTTTGGCCTGGGCGCCGAGATCGGCATCTCGACCCAAAAGCTCCACGCCCGTGGCCCCTTTGCCGCTGAGGCCCTCACCACCTACAAATACAAGCTCCGCGGCACCGGCCAGGTCCGTCCCTAACGCCCGCGCAAACAAAAACCACCACAAAGGTGCCTGTCCCCTTTGTGGTGGTTTTAGGTGGCGTTGACGGTTAGGCCTGGAAGGTATCTCGGTCGGGGGCGAAGGACTGCATGGCCGCGATGGTGCGGTCAAAGAGCTCGGGGAGCTCCCAGCCCAACATCTCGGCGCCCTGCGAAATCACGTCGCGCGAGCAGCCGGCGGCAAAGCGTTTGTCCTTGAACTTCTTCTTGAGCGACTTGGTCGTAAAGTCCATAACGCTCTTGCTCGGGCGCATGATGACGGCAGCGCCGATCAGGCCGGTGAGCTCATCGCAGGCAAACAGGATCTTTTCCATCTGCAGCTCGGGCTTGGGTAGTGAGGTGTTGAAGTCCGACGTGTGCGTCTGGATGGCGCGAATGAGCTCGGGAGACGCACCTTCGCCCTCAAGAATCTCGGCAGCATAGATGGTGTGGTTAATGGGGTCGTCCTCATGCTCCTCCCAATCCAGGTCGTGCAGCAGACCGACGATGCCCCAAAACTCCTCGTTCTCGGGGTCGAACTCGCGCGCAAAGTAGCGCATAGTGCCCTCGACCGTCTCGCCATGGGTGATATGGAACGGGTCCTTGTTGTGCTCATTGAGCAGTTCGAACGCGCGGTCGCGGGTGATTCCGGCGGTAAGCGGCTCTGCCATAAGAGACTCCTTGTGCTCGTGGGTATCGATAAGAATGAATACTACTAGAACAAGAAAACCACCACAAAGGTGCCTGTTCCCTTTGTGGTGGTTTTTGGCGCGGATGGGTTAGTTGAGGGCGGCTTGGGCTAGGCGGGCTTCGGCGTCCTCCTCGGTGACGCCCAAGGCCACAGCGAACTCCTCGATGGAGCGGCGTTTGGCCTCCTTGAGTACGCGCATGTAGTAGGAGCTGGGTTTTTTATCAGCTTCCTCGGCCTGGCGAATGCGGTGCATCATGGTCTTTGCCACGCGGACCGTCTCGGGCGCGCCCAGCTTGAGCTGCTGCTTAAAGTGTGTCTCCTCAAGCGAGCTGTTGCGCTCGGTAAAGGTGTCGCACTCCAGCTCGTCATAGTGGCTCAGCAGGTGCTCGGCATCTTGCTGAGAGATGGCGGCGTGCAGACGGTCGGCCTGCGCCACGGGGTACATGAGGATCGTCTGCGCATGTCCCTGCTTGGTCTCGAGCAGCAGCATGGGCTGCGGTGTGTCGTCCCTAAAACCGACGACGGTGCAGACTCCCTGGCCCGGATGAATGACGTGTTGACCGATTGAGAACATGCTACCTCCAACTTATACGAATTTACGTATGTCTAGAATAACACGCTGACGTGCGCAAACCCGTACTTTATGCAGGAAAAGCACACAACTCTGATAGGTAAGAGTATTCGATAACAGACGCAGCTCATTCACACCTTTATGCATTTTCAACGCCTGCATAATCTGCAGGCAGACCGGCATCTTTGAGTGACTCCATACAAGCTGTAGTCATTTTTGTGCATATGCAATATCTATTAGCTTTACCCTGCGACAGTGCCCGTCGCTTGTGATAGAGTGCTACAAACTCTGGCTTTTGCCCTACGAGTGACCAAGAGCTCGGGGGCTTTAACACAAGGAGGATCTATGCCCGAGAAGATTGAAGAGCTGGTACGCGCTGCGCTTGCTGCGGCCCAGGAGGCCGGCGACCTTTCCGCATTTGAACTTGACGATTGCGCTATCGAGCGACCGGCTGACACTTCTCATGGCGAGTGGACCTCTACCATGGCCCTGAAGTCCGCCAAGCTGGCCCACTGCGCCCCGCGCAAGATCGCCGAGGCCATCGTTGCCCATATGCCCGAGGACCCCGCGATCGAGAAGGTCGAGATCGCAGGCCCCGGCTTCATCAACTTCTACCTCTCCGTTGCCGTCAAGAATGCCATCTTTGGCGAGGCTCGCGAGAAGGGTATGGACTTCGCTAAGTCCAACGTCGGTGGTGGCCTGAAGACCCAGGTCGAGTTCGTTTCCGCCAACCCCGTCGGCCCCATGCACATCGGCCACGGCCGCTGGGCCGCGCTGGGCGACTCGCTCTGCCGCGTTATGGATCACGCCGGTTACGACATCCAGCGTGAGTTCTACATCAACGACCACGGCTCTCAGATGAACACCTTCGGCAACTCCATCAGCACGCGCTATATGCAGCTTGCCGACATCATCGCCAAGCAGGGCGTGGATATCGACGAGGCTCACAAGCTGCTGATCGCCGACCGCGACGCCTTTGTTGCCGACGAGAACGACGAGCATCCCGAGACCCATCCGTATCAGGACAACTTTGCCGAGACCCTGGGCAAGGACTCCTACGGCGGCGACTACATCATCGACGAGGCCGCCGAGTTCTGGCGCACCGACGGCGATAAGTGGGTCAACGCCGATCCGCAGGAGCGCATGGAGAGCTTCCGCGAGCGCGGCTATGTAAAGATGGTCGACAACATGCGCGACCTCTGCCACGCCGTCAATTGCGACTTCGATCGTTGGTTCTCCGAGCGCTCGCTGTATGTGAAGGACACCGAGGGCGAGACCGCCGGCACCTCCGCCGTCGACCGCGCTTTTGAGAAGCTCGACAAGATGGGCTACCTCTATACCAAGGACGGCGCCCTGTGGTTCCGTTCCACCGATCTGGGCGACGACAAGGACCGCGTGCTGATCAAGTCCGACGGCGAGTACACCTACTTTGCCTCCGACGTCGCCTATCACTGGGATAAGTTCCAGCGCGTCGACCACGTCATCGACATCTGGGGCGCCGACCACCACGGCTACATCGAGCGCGTCCGCTGCGTCTGCGATGCCTTGGGTTACCCCGGCAAGTTCGAGGTTCTGCTGGGCCAGCTCGTCAACCTGCTGCGTAACGGCAAGCCCGTCCGTATGTCCAAGCGCAAGGGCACCATGGTGACCCTGCAGGAGCTCGTCGACGAGGTTGGCTCCGACGCCGCTCGTTACACGCTCATCTCCAAGAGCTCCAACCAGATGGTCGACTTCGATATCGAGGCCGTCAAGAAGCGCGACAACTCCAACCCGGTCTATTACGTGCAGTACGCTCACGCCCGCGTGTGCTCCATCCTGCGTCGTGCCGCTGACGTTACGCCCGAGCAGGCTGACGAGATGGGCATGAAGGCCGTTGCCGCCAAGGCCATCGGTGAGAACGTCGATTACTCGCTGCTGACCGACCCGACCGAGCTCGCCCTTTCGCGTAAGCTCAACGAGCTCACCGACCTCATCGCCAGCTGCGCTCGCGACCGCGCTCCGTTCCGTCTGACGCACTTTGCCGAGGAGCTCGCCGGCGACTTCCACAGCTTCTATGCTGCTTGCCAGGTGCTGCCGAGCGAGGGCCGTCCCGTCGACCCCGAGCTTTCGCGTGCCCGTCTGGCCGCTTGCGATGCCGTCCGCGTGACGCTCGCCCTGGTGCTCACCCTTGTTGGTGTCTCCGCTCCCGAGCAGATGTAATCTGCGGGTCATTTGACCGTACAGACTTGGTTTAACTAAGCCTTGAAAGCCCGATCTCCCACGGAGGTCGGGCTTTTTTGCAAACGCCGACGTATTGACGAATTTGGAACTGCTGGAAATACGAAACTATGCCGGTTTACTACGATGAATTGAGATATTCCAACCACGCCGGCTTTTAGCTAAAAAGTGCAAGGCATCTACCTGCGGTTTTAGTTCAACAAGTTTCGGAGTGGTCGCGGTTGAGCGATTCATCGTAGTAAACCGCCATAGTTTTGGCGGAGGCAGTCAGATTTGTGGGCGGTAAACCAAAGAGTGTCCCTTTTGAATAGTCGTTTAAGAACGTCCCCAATGACTAAGTTGCAGGTGGCGGCGGTTGTGTTACACTAACGCTGCGTATATGACGCAAATATCTCGATACAGATCAATGATGTCCGTCGGTATTTGACGGAGCTAGACTGTTTAGCCGCCCTGAAGGTTTATGCAGGGAGCATGTGATCACAGGGCTTGAAAAGAAAGTTGAGCAAACACTGTGTCTGATCAACAGCAAGAAAACGAAATAACGACGACGCAGACCGCTCCCGCTGCACCGGTTGCGTCGGACCAGGTCGCGGCGCCCGCGCAAGCCTCGGCTCCTGAGACGCCTAAGGCTGCTTCGACGCCTACGCCTGCAGCGGCTGAGAAGGCCGTGCCTGCAACTGGTGAGGAGGCTGCTCTGGCAAAGCCCAAGCGTACGCGCCGCACGACCAAGCCTGCTGCTGACGGCGAGGAGGTCACCAAGCCCAAGCGCCGTACCACGCGCACGACGCGCGCCAAGCGCACCGTTGCAGCTGACTCCTCGGCGCCGATTTCCGATGAGGTCGCGCAGGCACGTGCGTTGGCGCAGATTAGCGAGGCTCAGGTGGTGCGCGCCCGCCGTCGTGCTGCCGAGCGTGAGGCCGCGGCTCTGACCGAGCTTGCAGCCCCGTCTGTGCCCGAGACCCCTGCCGCCGACCAGCCGACCGAGAAGTCGGTACCGCGCACACGCCGTCGCACGGCTGCTAAGGCCGAGCGGGTTGCCGATCAGGTAACCCCCGAGCTCACCGAGGCTTCGGTCCGTTCCGCGGCAGGGGAGGGCACATCGCCTGCTGAGCCCGCTGCGCCTGTCGAGGCCAGCGAAGTTCCCGTTGTCGATCCGGCTTTGCGCCCGCACCGTCGCGGTCGCAAGCCCAAGGCCTTCGTCGAGGCAGA
>UQLB01000029.1 GCA_900541725.1 uncultured Collinsella sp.
GTTGTTTCGCCGGAAAACACAGCGTATAAAGCATATCCAAATCTTGGCTGATTCATGTATGAGTCCGAAAAGACGAAGAGCGTCAATATTGCTACTACCAGAAGTGCATTCAGGGCAAATCGTTTGCTTTTCATCGATCGCTCCTTCCGGGTGAACTTTATTATGTAATTATACAGCAGTCATTTGTTATTCAAAGAATTTGACTGTCCTAAATAACATGCACTTTCGCTGGAGGGTCGCTGTTTGGCGGCCCCCTTTTTTGCACAGGCGCGGTGGGATGGTAATATCGGGCGGGAGTCAGCCGCCCTGATAGAATCGTCCTTGCTGTCGGCAGCCCTCGTGCCGGGCAGAGCCCTCCATTTGATGGGAGGTGATGCCCATGACCGATTTCACCGAGCTCGTGAAGCTCCTGACCGCTATGGTCTCGCTCCTCACGGCCCTTGTCGGCCTTTCCAAGGCACTCAAGCAGGGCTCGAAGCCCAAAAAGAAAGGCCACCGTCGCTAAGACGATGACCCAACTTCATTAAGCAACGGCTCTGCCCAGCTCTCTACAACTTGGGCTGCCGTCGGCATCATTCTACCCTCCTGACAAGGAATTCGTCCATATTTCAAAAACCAAATTGCGTTTGCTATCGAAGTTCATTCATCGTCCATGTACATGAGCGGAACAGCGGAAACCGTTCGCTATGCTCCTGACCGTGCCAAAGAATTACTCGAAACGGGACCACGAGAGTACGATCGTTTGCCGGATAGCCGCCACTACGACGGATATCCTTGATAGTAAGCGCTAGAATGATTTTGCTCTTATGGAGCTCAGCCCCGGCTGGTAAACCTGACGTTCGGCGCGGTGTACGTGGACGCGCCTGGAGAGCTTGACCTCAAGTACGTTCAAGCCTAGGGGCCTAAGCCCCCGCGCTCAAGCCTAGGCTTGAGAGAGCAGACTGGCAGGCAGCAACCGGGATATAAACGATTTAGGGGGAGTACTGGCGTACTCCCCTATTTTTTACTGAGTAGCCGAAAAAACGAGGCAACGAGAGGCGATTTAAGGTGCCTGAAAACAGGTACCCCTAGTGGGTATCCAAGTAGGTCTTTTTGGGGTCGTATTCGCGATTGTGTTAAGCCGTTTACCTGGGCGTTTGGTTTCGAATGGGCGTTTTGGCTATTTTTACGGTGCGCTTGCCGCTGGGGTGTCATCGTCTGGGTCGTGAACGACATACCAGCTGTTTTGGTAATGGCAGATGTCGCGGCACGTACCGTCCCCGACGACCACGTGCCAGGACTCGGACCGCCTGTTCCTGCCGAGCGCCCACGAACGGGAGCTGTAGGACTCGATGCGGTCGAACGGGTAGACGGTGCCGTCGTACCATTTGATGCCCCACGGGGCGTACTCGCCGTCGGGGCGGCACTCGACGAGGGCCGTGACCAAACGTATCGACTTCTCGCTCTCCCCCACGATGGCTCCCCTTTCGAATCAATAACGAACGCGTGTTCTATTATAGCGCAATCTCGATTGTTGACCATCGGTGCGGTTGCCGCTGCGGCAAGACCGATACAAATATTTGGAATAGTCCTACGCTCGGCAATGTATCTACAAACCCTGAGCGAAGGGAGCCGCATGTGCATGCAGCGGCAATTAACCTTCGGGGGGGGGGGTATCTCCTAGAGGCACTCTTCTCCGAGGGCAAAGTATCATCGAGTACGTCCTGATCATCGCGGTCATCGGCCTGGTCATCGTGTTCGCGGGACCCGGCGTGGCGGGTGCCATCCGCAACCAGTTCAACCTAGTGGGTAACACGGTGAACAATGGGACGACCGGCGGCGTCGAGGGAGGCGCGTCCGGTGGCGGCTCCGCGGGGGCCGATTCCGCGACCGTCCAGGCGGCTATCGCCAAGGACGCGAAGGATTGGACGCTCGATGAGCAGAAGGCAGTCGCCGAGGACATCGCCGCCAAGGGCGAGGCGTCGCCTGCGTTCGCGAAAGCTAAGGCCGCGATGGATGCCGGCACCAAGTTCACGTTGAAGCTGATGAACGGCAAAACACTGACCTACCGCATCATCGGCATCGACCACGACGATTTGGCCGACGGCTCGGGCAAGGCGGGACTGACGTTCCTCACGACATCGACGGGCATCATGTCCCGCATGAATGCTACGGACACCAACGTCGGAGGATGGGAGAAGTGCGAGCTGCGCCAGAAGATGAACTCTGGTGAGATTTGGAACCTCATGCCGAGCGATTTGCAGTCCAAGGTGAAACCGGTCAGGAAGCTCACGAACAACGTCGGCGGTACCGACAAGAATGCCGCCGTCACTGCGACCACGGATAAGCTGTTCCTGCTCAGCTACTCCGAGATCGTCCCCACCTCCCACTGGGCATCTGACTACCCATGGACTTCCAACGAGGGCACCCAGTACGAGGCCTTCAAGGGCAAGGTGACGAATAACTATAATTCCAACTATGCCATTGCCATTGGCGACTATTGGTGGGAGCGTTCGGTGAATCCGGGCTACTCTGTGAGCTTCCTCTTTGTCGGCAGCGACGGCGATGCGTCGGGCAACAACGGCGACGCGGCGTACTCGTATTGCGTCTGTCCCGCTTGGTGCTTCTAGACATTATGTCGTATAGGCCGACATTTGGATAAAAGCCCGCGCGCTCCGCGCGGGCTATTCCTTTGGCGATTTTGGCCGAGGAGTGGCCTGACAGCTAGATCTATCGCCTCATATTCGAATTTCAGATGGGAATTGACGGGAAGTTTTTGGCACTGGGTTTCGGCAATCGATTAGCATGACATCTACGGCTTGATTGCCGAGTTCCAGGTGGCATACGTTTTGGGACCGGATACCGCTCAAATCCATTCTGGACGATGACGCGACTGACCGCCTTACCCTTTCAGCGTGATTGCCACTGCGGCAAGACCTGCGCAAATACTTGGAATAGTCCTACGCTCGGCGATGTATCTACAAACCCTGAGCGAAGGGAGTCGCATATGCATGCAGCGGCAATTTCGCCTCGGGGGGGGGTCGCTCGTAGGGCGGCCAATCTCCGAGGCCAAGGAATCATCGAGTACGTCCTAATTATCGCCGTCATCGGCCTTGTGATCGTGTTCGCGGGGCCTGGCGTGGCGGGGGCCATCCGAAACCAGTTCAACCTGGTCGGCAACACGGTGAACAGCGGGACGACCGGCGGCGCCGAGGGCGGTGGCGCGTCCGGCGGCGGTTCAACCGGGGCCGATTCAGCGACCGTCCAGGCGGCAATCGCCAAGGACGCGAAGGACTGGACGCTCGACGAGCAGAAGGCCGTGGCCGAGGACATCGCCGCCAAGGGCGAGGCGTCGCCCGCCTACGCCAAGGCGAAGGCCGCGATGGACGCAGGGACGAAGTTCTCGATGAAGCTCAACGACGGCAAGACGCTCGAGTACCGAATCATCGGCATCAACCACGACGATTTGGCCGACGGATCGGGCAAGGCGGGACTAACCTTTCTCACAACTTCTATGATCTTCAACTCCCGGATGAACGCTACGGCAACTAACGCTGGCGGCTGGGAGAAGTCGGAGCTCCGCCAGGAGATGAACTCCGGCTATATTTGGGGCTTGATGCCGTCTGAACTCCAGTCCAAGGTGAAAGCGGTTAAGAAATTTACGAATAACGTGGGAGGCACAGACAAGAATGCTGCTGTGACACCGACTGTGGACAAGCTGTTCCTGCTCAGCTACTCCGAGATTGTCCCCACATCCTTCTGGGCATCCAGCTATCCTTGGACCTCCTCCGAGGGCACCCAGTACGAGGCCTTCAAGGGCAAGGTGACGGCGAACTATTCTGGTAATGCCTGTCTGCAGATTGGCGACTATTGGTGGGAGCGTTCAGTGAGTCCGAGCGGCTCTGCGGGCTTCCTCAGTGTCGGCAGGTACGGCGATCCGTCGAACTACAACGCCGGCGCGAGCGGCGCGACGTACTCGAGTTGCGTCTGTCCCGTCTGGTGCTTCTAGCCCTATTTGCACCTAGCCATAAGGCCCGCGTGACCCCGCGCGGGCCTTTCTTTTGGCGATTGCTCGAACAATTCTCGTCTTGAAGCATAGTTATCGGGTTGAGGAGAAATGGGGTCATACAGCGGCTCTCAGTGCGCCTGCCGCACTCCCCCGCTATTACCTCTGCGGCGTCCTCGTATAGAGCCCATCCCGTTTGGCGTTTCGTTGCAACAGCCCACTTGTCCACAGATCAAGTGAACTGCTGGAATAAATACAGCGGCACGCTTGTTCGTTACTGTCGCTATTTCTGTGTAAATCGCCGCGATAAATGCCGCCCGTTCTCGGCGTGTACCCGCTGCGCGTATGTAGAATCATATCGCGTTAATAAATCGGCTCAAGCGCGTACAAAACGCGCAAGTAGCCGCAAGAGGCGATTAACGCGTAGGTAGATTTTGGCACCCTGTTGATTAATCAAAATTAAGCAATTGTTTCAAACAAAAAAGGTCAGGCACTAGGTGCCTGACCTGCAAACTTCTGGTCGGGACGACTGGATTCGAACCAGCGACCCCTTGACCCCCAGTCAAGTGCGCTACCAAGCTGCGCCACGTCCCGAAGCTTTTGTTTGTTGCTCTGCTCTCGCTCGCAACAGGGAGTATATTAACCCGAAACTTTGGCCTTGTGCAAGAACTTTTTTAATTATTTTTGAGCAAGTCCAAAATTGTATCTGCGAGCTGGGGTTTTGTTAGCACAGGAAGTTCTTGCGTACCCGCTGCGCTCACGATCCAAGCCTTGTTGGTATCGGTTCCAAAGCCCGAATCGGCGCGCGAGACATCGTTGGCGATGATCGCATCGCAACCCTTGCGGGCAAGTTTGTGCTGCGCGTACTCCACGACGTTATCGGTCTCGGCTGCAAAGCCGATCACGCACCGCTCTCCCTTTTGGCGCGAAAGTTCGGCCAAAATATCGACCGTCTCGACGAGTTCGATGCGATCCAAGCGTTCGTTGGCCTTTTTGAGCTTATGGTCCGCAGGGGATACGGGAGTGTAGTCGGCGACGGCCGCAGCGCAAATGGCAGCGTCGGCCGTCTGGAAGGCGTTTAACGCCGCCTGCAGCATCTCTGCGGCGGTCTGCACGCGCACGCACTCTACGCCGCGGGGGACATCGAGCGACGTCGGTCCCAGCACGAGCGTGACCGCAGCGCCGCGGCGTACGGCCTCCCCTGCCAGGGCGATGCCCATCTTGCCCGACGACCGGTTGCCAATGAAGCGCACGGGGTCGATCGGTTCGTGCGTGGGGCCGGCAGTGATCACGATGCGCTTGCCTGCCAGGTCTTGCGGGACGGGGTCGAGTACCTCGCAGACGGCCTCGACGATGTCCTGGGGCTCGCTCATGCGGCCCGTGTCCACGTCGCCGCAGGCAAGGTAGCCGCTGCCGGGTCCCACCACATGCACGCCGCGGTCGCGCAGCGTGGCCATATTGGCCCGCGTCGCCGGCGCCTTCCACATGCCGTTGTTCATAGCGGGTGCGATCACGATGGGTCGCGGCGTCGCAAGCAGCGTGGTGGAGATGAGGTCGTCGGCGATGCCGTTGGCCATCTTGGCGATGATATTGGCCGTCGCGGGCGCCACGACCACCAGATCGGGCTCCTGTGCCAGCGAAATGTGGTGGATGGGGTCGGAGGGGTCGTCGAATAGCCCAACCGCGACCGGCTCATTGGTGAGCGCACGGAAGGTGAGCGGGCCCACGAACTCCGTGGCATGCTCGCTCATAACGACCTTGACGCGCGCGCCGCGCTTTTGCAACAGGCGCACGATATTGCACGACTTATAGGCGGCGATCCCGCCGGTAATGCCCAGCAGGATCGTTTTTCCCTCAAGTTGCATTGAATTGTTGGATGCCGCTGTCATCATTTAGGCTTCCTTGCTGGGAAGCACCAGCAGGCGGTGGCAGTACGGGCAATGCGTAATCTCACTACCGTCGTGGTTGAGGTCGCTCATGGACGATGCCTGCAGCGCGGTGTGGCAGACCGTGGGGATGTTGCCCTGGATGGTCTCGACGGCCAGGCCGCGGAACTGCTTGAGCAGGCGCTCATAATCGGTGAGCACGTCGGTCGGCAGCGTGGCGGCAAGCGCGGTGCGCTCCTTGGTGGCGGCATCAATCTGAGCCTGGAGGTCGGCGGCCTTGGCGCGGGCGGCCTTGGTGTCGGCCTTCACGCCCTCCTCGAACTTGGCGATGATGGCCTGCGCACGGGCCTCGCGGTCGAGCGCCTCTTTGTGGGCGTCGACGACATCTTTGCGGGTGTGTTCGATCTTGTCCAGACGCTTGGTCAGGGTGGCGAGTTCGTTCTCCAGGTCCTGAACCTCGCGGTAGTCAGAGCCGTCGACGTGGCGCTTCTTGGCGGCCTCGATGGCGTTGTTGGTCTGAATCTCGGTGGTGTTGAGATCGTCGAGCTCAATGTCCAGGTCCTTGCGCTGGGCGTAGAGCTTGGTCATCTCGGACTTGAGCTTCACATAGGTCTTGCGCTTGGAAGCGAGCTCCTTGAGCTCCGGCATATTGGCAAGTTCGCTCTTGTTGCGGGCGAGCTCCAAATCGATCTGTTGCAGCTTGAGTAGCGTAGCGCCGGCGCTCATAAGTTCTCTCCTTTTGTCACAGTCCACCATTGGCAAGGGTTCAGTATTTTAATCGCATGACGGGGGTCGACCCCGGCGTCAACTGCAGAGTTCATCAATATATCAACGAACGGCTCCTCGGAGCGGTCGTGGCCGAGCAAGATCACCGGCAGCCCGCGTAAGGCAAGGTCTTGCGCCACGTGGTAGCCCGCCTCGCCCGTCACGACAACATCTGCGCCCGCGGCGATGGCGAGCTCTCCGAAGTCGCCCAGGGAGCCGCCCAAAATGGCGACGGTGCGGCACGGGCGATCAGCTTTGCCCCACACACGCGGGTCGCCGCCAAAGGCCGTGGCAGCACGGGTGGCAAGATCGCGCAGCGTGCACGAGTCGTTGAGCGTTGCAAGTGCGCCCAGGCCGGTGGCCTCGGGGTCGTCCACGTGCTCCAGTGAGCTCACGGGTACGGCACCCAGCAGCTTGCTCAGACAGACACGGGCTTCGTGCGAGCGGTCCAGGTTGGTGTGGAGCGATATGATGCTCACGCCGCAACGCGCTGCCTCGTAGAGCGCCGCGCTGCATTGGGGGCGTGCGGAATCCGCCGGACAAAAGGCCTCGGGCGCCTTGATGTATATGGGATGATGCGTCAGCAGCACGTTGGCACCGGCTTCTTGGGCGCGGCGAACATTAGCTTCGGTCGCATCGAGCGCGCAGGCAACGCCGGTGATCTCCGCGGCCGGATCGCCAACGGAGAGTCCTACGTGATCCCAGCCCTCGGCGTCCGCCTTGGGGTAGCGCGCCAGCAGCCCACGTTCAAGCTCGGCGACGATCATGCGGCACCCACGATCGAGAGCAGCGTCTGGGCAAACTCGTCCAGGTCGACAGGGTTCACACGGTCATCAAACGAGATACGCAGAGCGCCCAATGCCTGCTCGCGACCAATGCCCATGGCGCTGAGAACATGGCTCGGGTCCATGCTGCCGCTCGAGCATGCCGAGCCTGCCGACACCTCAAAGCCGGCGGCGTCGAGCTTGATGATGAGCTCCTCGGAGTCCATGCCGTCAATGTAGATCGATACCATGCCGGGCAGACGGTCGGCTTGCGCGTAGTCGCCCATGGTGGCGTGAATGCGCGGATGGGCCGTAAGCGTGGCGTAGAGCTTGTCGGATAAGGCCTGCAGCGTTGTACGCTCCTGGGCCACGCGGGGCGCCAACGTGCGGGCGGCAGCGGCAAAAGCCAGCTGTGTACGCAGGTCCTGCGTGCCGGCACGACGACCGGCCTCCTGTCCGCCGCCAAAGATGCGGGGTCGCAGTGGGGTGCGGGTCTTAACGTAGAGCGCGCCAGATGCCACAGGACCGCCGATCTTGTGCGCGGCAACGGTCATAGCATCGACGCCCAGCTCGGTGACATCGAGCGGAATATGCAAGTAGCCTTGGATGGCATCGGTATGAAACAGGGCGCCGGCAGCATGTGCGGCGGCGGCCAGCTCGCGGATGGGCTGCACCACGCCGGTCTCGTTGTTGGCAACCATGATGCTCACGAGCGCCACGTCGTCGCCTAGCAGCTCGACAAGGGCGGCAGGCTCAATGTAGCCCGCACGGCAGGGCTGTACCAGGTCGACGGAAAAGCCGGCGGCACGCAGCAGCGGCAGGTTGTCCAGAATCGAATCGTGCTCAATCGCCGACACGATCACGCGGTCGCGCTTGCGATCGCGCTGACGAGCGCCCTCGGCAAGACCGAGCAGCGCCAGCTGGTTTGCCTCGGTGCCGCCGTTGGTCAAGATGATCTCGGACGGACGGACGCGCGCGCCAAAGCTGCGGGCAATCTCGCGACGGGCAACTTCCAGGCGTGCGGCGGCCTTGCGTCCAAGCGAGTGCAGCGAGTTGGGGTTGACGCCGGCAAGCTCGCTGTCGTCATATTCGCGCTGCGCAAGGCGCGCCTCGGCGCGCATGGGCGTCGAGGCGGCGTAGTCAAGATTCACGGGTATGCGGTTTTGACCTGCGGTCATAAGGGTTTATGCCTCCTGTGCAGCCTCGTTGCCCAGCTTCTGCAGCAGCGCAACCTCGGCAGCGGGATCTTCGGACTTAAATACGGCAGAACCGGCCACCAGGACATTTGCGCCGGCCTTGACGACCTCGGCAATGTTCTTGGAAGAAATGCCACCGTCGACCTCGATCATGGGCGAAACGCCGTGACGCTCGCACATGGCCTTGAGCTCGTGGAGCTTAGCGATGGTGCCCGGGATAAAGCTCTGGCCGCCAAAGCCGGGGTTCACGCTCATGAGCAGCACCATATCGACGACGTCGATGATGCTCTCGAGCACGCACACGGGGGTGGCGGGGTTGAGCACAACGCCGGCCTTGACGCCGCGCTGCTGCAGATGCGTGAGCGTGCGGTGCAGGTGCGTGGAAGCCTCGTAGTGCACGGTGATCATGTCGGCGCCGGCGTCGGCGTACCAATCGACCGTCTCGTCGGGGTTCGATACCATCAGGTGCGCGTCGACCGGTACATCGGTGGAGCGCTTGACGGCCTTAAGGATGTCGACGCCAAAGGTGAGGTTGCCGGTAAAGTGGCCGTCCATGACGTCGAAGTGCACGTAGTCGGCGCCGGCGATCTTGTCGAGGTCGCCCTTGAGGTTGGCCATATCGGCCGAAAGGATGGACGGAGCGATTTTAATGGAACCCATGGTAGAAGCCTTTCTGCGCTAGTCGGTGAGTCCGTAGAACTCTTGGGAGGGTACGCGGTCGGTAAGAATCTCGAGCGCCCTATCCAAAGTAACACCGTTGTAGAGCGTTTGCTCCACGGCAAAGGTGAGCGGAATGTCTACGCCCAGTGAACGGGCAAGCTCGCTCACGCTGCGGGCCGCGACGGCGCCCTCGACAACCATATGCGTGCGCGTCTGATACTCGTCGAGCGACACGCCGTGGGCAAACTCGTAGCCAAAGGTGCGGTTGCGCGAATGCTCCGAGGTGCAGGTGGCAATGAGGTCACCCATGCCGGCAAGTCCCATGCAGGTCATAGCTTGACCGCCGCGGGCATGCACCAGACGGCTAATCTCGGCCAGGCCGCGCGTCATGATGAGGGCGAGCGTGTTGTCGCCGGCACCGGTGCCGGCGGAGATGCCGCACACGATGGCGATGACATTTTTCATGGCGCCGCAGACCTCGACACCGGTCATGTCTTGCGACAGATAGATGCGGAAGGCCGTGGACAGGAGCAGGTCCTTAAAGGTCTCCCCTATCTGCGGATCTTTGCTGGCGATGACGGCGGCAGAAAGCCCGCCGCGGCAGATCTCCTCGGCATGGTTGGGGCCCGAGAGCGCCGCCACGCGCGCCTCGTTGCCGATCTCGCTGGCGATGACCTCGCTCATGAGCAGGCCGGACTCGGGCTCAATGCCCTTGGTGAGGCAGAGCACCGGGGTATTGGCTGCGATAAAGGGCGCGGCCTGGTGGCACACGCTGCGAAGGTGCGTCGAAGGAACGGCGAAGATGATGGCCTCGGCGCCGTCGAGCGCCTGTACCAGGTCCGTGGTGGCGACGACGTTGCCGGGCAGCTCGTAGCCCACCAAATACCGGGGGTTACGGTGCTCGCCGTTGATGCCGGCGGCCGTCTGCTCGCTGTGGGCCCACATGGTCACGCGCTCGGCACGCGCGGCAGCAAGGCCGGCGACGGCGGTTCCCCAGGAGCCGGAGCCAATCAGCGCAACATTCATGACTCTCTCCTATTTATCGTCGGGCTCGGTGACGCGCTTGGTAAACGAGAGCTTGGACTCCTTACCGGTCATGAGCTTTTTGATGTTCGCACGATGGGCCCACACCACGGTGATGCCGATCATCGCCATGCAAAACTTAAGGCCTAGGCTGCTGTACGGAAAGACCGCACAAGCGGCGATGGGAAGTCCGATGGCCGCGGCAAGCGAGCCCACCGACACAAACTTGGTGATGGCGACGGCCACGATAAACATGCCCAGCAGCGACAGGCCAATGGGCCAGTACCAGGCGAGGATAACGCCCAGACCAACTGCGATACCCTTGCCGCCGTGGAAGTTGAGATAGGGCGAGAAGATATGGCCCCACACGGCTGCCAGGCAGATGACGCCGAGCATCCAGTCGCCGGGGGCACCGGGCGCCATAATGTTCGGCGGAAAGCCATAGCCCAAGTCGGCAATGAGCGGACGCGCGATAAGGACGCAGATGGCGCCCTTAAGGCAGTCGAGCAGCAGCGTGAGCGCGGCTACCTTGGGGCCGGCCACACGCAGGGCGTTGGTGGTGCCGATGTTGCCGGAGCCCGCCTTGCGAATGTCGGTGTGGTTGAACACGCGGCCCAGGATCAGGCCAAACGGAATCGCTCCGATAAAGAACGAGACCACGGCGCAGATGGCGGTCAGCAGAATCGGATTATGCATCCTTTTGCTCCTTCTTCCTAAAGAAGAGTCGAATGGGTGTGCCGGCAAAGTCGAAGGTCGAGCGCATGCGGTTTTCGACGTAGCGCTGATAGGTGTCGTTGACCAGATCGCTGTGGTTGACGAAGAACGTGAACGTCGGCGGGTTGACGCCCGTCTGGGTCACGTAGTGCATGCGCAGGCGGCGCTTGCCGTCCACCACGGTATGACCGAACTCGCGCAGGTCGGTGAGGAACGTGTTGAGGCGCGAGGTGCTGATCTTCTGCGAGCGCGTCTTTTCGGCGGCGTCGACCATCGCCCAGATCTTCTCGACGCTGCGGCCAGTGAGGGCAGAGATGCGCAGGTACTGGGCCCAGGGAGCCATGACGCCCAGACGGCGGTCGATGGTCTCCATGCAGGCCTCGCGTTTACGGTCGTCGTCGAGCAGGTCCCACTTGTTGAGCAGCACCACGATGGCGCAGCCGCGCTCGATGGCAAGGCCCATGACCTTTTGGTCCTGCTCGGTGACGCCCACGGAGGCGTCGACGACGAGCAGCGCCACGTCGGCGCGGTCGATGGCGCGCAGGCCGCGAACCATCGAGTAGTACTCGATGTTCTCGTACACGGTGCTCTTCTTACGAATGCCCGCGGTGTCGACCATGCGGTAGTGCTTGCCGTTGCGCTCCACGACCGTGTCGATGGCATCGCGCGTGGTGCCGGCGATGTTGGACACAATGGAGCGGTCGGCGCCCAAGATGCGGTTGAACAGCGAGGACTTACCGGCGTTGGGGCGGCCGATGATGGCGACGTTGAGCGCGTCGGGGAACTCATCGGCGACCTCGTCCTCTTCCTCCGGAAGCAGGGCCACGATATCGTCGAGCAGGTCGCCCGTGCCGTGGCCGTGCAGGGCCGAGAGCGGCGTGGGCTCACCGATGCCGAGCGAATAGAACTCCCAGATGCTGTCGTTTTCGCGATCGGGGTTGTCGAGCTTGTTCACCAGCAGAAAGACCGGCTTGTCGCAGCGCTTGAGCATGCGGGCGACCGACTCGTCCTCCTCGGTGACGCCGGTGCGGCCGTCGACCACAAACAGGATGACGGCGGCTTCCTCGGCGGCGGCGAGCGCCTGGTCGCGGATGGATGTGGCAAAGACGTCATCGCTCTTGAGCGGCTCGATACCGCCCGTGTCGACGATGGTGAACTCGCGGCCGTTCCAATCGGCCGTGTGATACGAGCGGTCGCGCGTGACGCCGCGGGACTCGTGGACGATGGCGTCCGAGGTCTGGGCCAGGCGGTTAACGAGCGTGGACTTGCCCACGTTGGGGCGTCCAACGACGGCGACGATAGGTTTCATCTGCTCTCCTTTAATGGATAGGGTCAGCGGTATTAGTAGAGTCGGCAGGCACAATGCCAAGGATGTGCTCCAGGGTATCGAGCAGCTCATGCGGCATGGTCGACACCACATGAACCTCGGCGCCGCGACTGGTAAGGCTTGCGAGTAAATCGTCACGATGATACTCGTCAAGCGTCATGCCGTCAGCGTTGAACATGAGCTTAGGCACAAAGAGCATAACCCCCGACAGGTCTTGCGGCAGCTGCTCCAGAATGTCACACGCGACGATGAGGCCGGTCACGTCCACGTTGCCGCCAAAGTAGCGGTTCTTGATGGCCGTGACAGTGCCGGAAAGGCCCTGTGGAGACTCCACGAAGCGGGCGACGGTATCGCGTGCGCTGGCGCCCGAAAGACATACCAGGCGCTGGTCGCGGGCGGTCATAGCCTTGCGAACGCTGGCAAGGCGCTCGGCGTCGGCGGCAAGGACATCGTCTGTCTCGTCCAGATACGAGCGGATCATGCCGATGCCGTCGTAGTACTGAGGGTAGCCGTCGTAAAAATCGGCCTCGGGCGGCTCGATACCGGCGTCCAGATAGAACTCGTCGCTCATCTGGAACGTGTGGCGGCCAAAGCGCTCGTACGCGCGATCCTGGAAGGGTCGGATCATGGCGATGGTCTCGCGCGCCAGCTCAGGCTTGTCGCTGTAGGACCAGCTAAAGCGGTTCTGGTGCTTGGTAAAACCGAGCGGCACGATGCCCAGGCTCGTGATCTGTTCGTGCTCCTCGCAAAAGCGCAGGGTCTTCAGCAGTTCCTCGCCGTCGTTCATGCCGGGGCACAAAACGATCTGGGCGTGAATCTCGATGCCGGCGGCCATGATGGCCTCGAGCACGTCCATGCCGCGCTGGGCGTTGCGGCCCATCATGCGGCGGCGGACATCGGGGCTCACGGCATGGACCGACACGTTCATGGGGCTCATGTTGCGATCGATAACGTTTTGCACGTCCTCGTCGGTGAGGTTGGTCAGCGTGACGAAGTTGCCCTGCAAAAAGCTCAGACGGTAGTCGTCATCGCGAATATAGAGCGTGGAGCGGCCGCCCTTGGGGAGCATCGTCATAAAGCAGAACACGCAGGCGTTTACGCAGGTACGCATGCCATCGAAGATGGGTCCATCGAACTCCAGGCCCCAGTCCTCGCCCGGGAAGCGGTCGAGCTCGACGGAGGTGACGCTGTTGTCGCGCGGGTCGAAAACCTCGAGGTCGACGGTGTCGTCGTCGGCTTCCCAGAGCCACACGATCATATCGGTAAGCTGCTCGCCGTTGACCGTAAGTACGCGCATGCCCGGCTCGATACCCACATCCCACGCGGGCGATTCGGGACGCACGTTCTTTACGAGCGCGCCCTCACCCGGCTCGGGGTCGCGGCTGCGCCCGTAATCGGCCACCTCGGCGGCGTATGCGGGTACGGTCTGGTCCATGATTAGCGGCAAAGCTCCTTGATGCGCGTGACGGCGCGTTCGATGTGTTCTTGTGGGGTGGAGGCTCCGGCAGTGATGCCGATGTGGTGAGCGTCGGTAAACCACGCGGCCTGGAGCTCGGATGCCTCCTCGATGTGATGTGTATGCTCACAGACGTTGGCGCAGATCTGTGCCAAACGACGTGTGTTACCCGAGTTCTTTCCGCCCACCACAACCATGCAATCACAGCGTTTGGCAAGTGATGCGGCTGCCTGCTGGCGTTCGCTCGTGGCGGCGCAGATGGTGTTGATTACACGCAGCTCCTGCACGCGCGGGGTGATGGCAGACACGACCTCGGCGAGGTTCTGTGCGGTCTGGGTGGTCTGCACGACGAGGCCTACCTTGCCCTTGAGCGACAAGGCGTTGGCGTCGGCGGCACAGCTCACGACCTGCGCATCATTGCCGGCGTGGCCCAGGATGCCCTCCACCTCGGGATGGCCCGGCTCGCCTACGACCACCACGCGGTAGCCCTCGCGCACCAGGCGCTCGGCTGCCATATGGACCTTCTTCACGTAGGGGCAGGTGGCGTCGACCACGTTGAGGCCACGCTTGCGGGCGGTATCGATCACCTGCGGCACCACGCCGTGGGCGCGGATGATCACGGTGCCGGTTGTGGCATTATCCAAGTTCTCGGCCAGGCCAACGCCTGCCTCATCAAGCTCGCGCACCACGATGGGGTTATGGATGAGCGGACCCAAGGTATGGACCTGAGTGTACTCCCCTGCCTGCGGCGCGGCGGCCAGCGCCATATCGAGCGCACGCTGTACGCCGTAGCAAGTGCCGGCGTGGGCGGCGATCTCGATGGTGGGCGCGTTTGCCTGGTCAGACGCAGCCGCGGCGGTGTTCGTCACGTTCTCGCTCATGGCTAGAACCTGCCCGGATGCTCGGCGCACAGGTCGTCTCGCATGGCGTAGACGCGGCTCATGGCCTCGGACTCAAACCATTCCAGGCGCTCAGTACGCTTAAGCCCAGCCGGTGCGTCGGAAAGCGAGACGGCCTTGCCGGCGCGGATCCAGCACTTCTTGGGACGCATGATCTTTTTGCCCGCGGGCGTGATGTCGGACCAGCCGCAGATGGCGAGCGGGTTCACAGGTGCCTTGCCCATCTGAGCGATGAGCGCAAAACCGCCGTGGACCTCGGGTTTGATCTCGCGCGAGCGGATGCGCGTGCCCTCGGGGAAGATCAGAACGTCCTCGCCGCGCTGCAGCGCATGCTGGGCGGCGCGCAGGCACTTCATATCGGCAGTACCACGCTCCACGGGGATGCCGCCAACGCGGCTAAAGGCCCAGCGCACAATCTTGCTCTTGGCGAACTCGGACTTAAAGATGGGACGAATGCGGCGCCCCCCAAAGAACAGCGCCGTCTCCACGGCCAAGAGCTCGGCCATCGAGGTGTGGTTGCAGATGACCACGCTGCCGCGGCCGTCCTGGCGCTCAAACAGCAGATCGGCATCCTCGACCTTCCAACGCCACATGAGCTTGGAGAAGGCCCAAAGGATTGCCATGACCACGAAAACGGTGCCGCGGATGAGCGCCGGGAACTCGGCGTAGGGGGCGTTGTAATAGTCCTCGGGCGTCTGCTTAAACAGGCGCATGGGCTACCTCCTTTGGTTGATGAGGTCCTTGATGATACGAACGACCTCGTCGATGGTGTGAGCGGTGGAGTCGACGTGCACGGCGTCCTCGGCGGGCACGAGCGGGGCGACCTCGCGGCTGCTGTCGAGCTTGTCGCGCTGCTTAAGGGCGTCGAGGGTCTCGTCGACCTCGGCCTCGAGCTGCTCGGACGTGAGCGGCTGGGCATCGTTTTGGTGACGCTGCAGCACACGGCGACGGGCGCGCTCGCGCGGGTCGGCGGTCAGGAAGACCTTGACCTGCGCGTTAGGGAACACGACGGTTCCGATGTCGCGACCCTCGGCCACGATATCGCGGTCCTCGGCGGCGCGGCGCTGATGGATGAGCATGGCGGCGCGCACGCCCGGATAGGCCGAAACCTTGGACACGTTGGCGTCGACCTCCGGGGTGCGGATGGCAGCCGAAGCGTCCTGGCCGTCAATGGTCAGGCGCGTGTCCTCGCCGGTGCCGTTGGTAAAGCGAATCTCGATCTGCTTGGCGAGGGCGTCGATGGCCGCCTCGTCGTCTAGATCGATTCCGCGATCGAGCGCGGCGAAGGTGACGGCGCGATACATGGCGCCCGTGTCGAGCTTGTTAAAGCCAAGCTGGCGGGCGATCTCCTTGGCGATGGTGGACTTGCCGGAACCGGCGGGGCCGTCGATGGCGACGATCATGCAATGCTTCCTTTCGATGGGTGACGTGCTGGTATGGTTCGCGGGCGTTGGGGCGCGGCGGGTTGCCTAGCCCGTGTAGCGCTCGCGGTAGGTGTTACGCTTGGGAGCGGAGCCGTGGCTGCCGTGGTGACGCGTGCGGCTGGCGGGCGTGTCTTGGGGCTTGCCGCCGCGCTTGGCGCTGGCCTGCTTGGGCGGGATACCGCCGCTTTTGAGGATCTGCACCTCGCGGTCGGTGAGTTCGCGCCACGAGCCTTTGGCCACGCCCTCGAGCTCAAGGCCGGCAAAGTTGCAGCGATGCAGACGGATTACCGGGTGGTGAATCTTGCTCAGCATGCGCTTAACCTGATTCTTGCGACCCTCGCGGATGATGACCTCGACGGCGGTGGTGCCGGGCTTGACGCCCTGTGGCGCCACGGCCTCGGCCTCGCGTGCGGTGATGACGCGGCAGATTGCCGGCTGGCATAGGCCGTCGTCGAGCTCGATGCCATGGCGGAGCGGGTCTAGATCGCGTTCGGTCAGCTGCCCGTCAACGAGTGCCTGGTAGGTCTTATAGACATGCTTGCTGGGGTGCAGCAGGTCCTGCGACAGGTCGCCGTCGGTGGTAAAGAGCAAAAGGCCCGTGGTGTCGCGGTCCAGACGACCCACCGGGAAGAGTCCCGGAAAGCGGTCGCGCGGGACCAAATCGGCCACGCAAGGGCGTTCCTGCGGATCGCTCATGGTGGTGAGGTAGCCGGTCGGCTTGTAGAGCATCAAGTATACGGCGCCCTGGTTGAGCTTGACGGGCATGCCGTCGACCTCGATATGGTCGCGGTCGACGTCGACCTTGGTGCCCAGTTCGGTCGCGACCTGGCCGTTGACGGTCACGCGGCCAGCGGTCATCAGGTCCTCCGAGCCGCGACGGCTCGCCACGCCCGCGCGCGCCAAAAAGCGCTGCAGGCGCATGGTGTGCGGATAGACGTGCTGGGCATCGGGCGCTGCGGTGCCCATGGCGCGCGTCTCCCCTACTTCGTTAGTCCTCGTCATGCAAATCCTCCGAGGTCTCGTCGACGACTAGGGTCTCCAAGTCCTCGACTGCCTCAACATCTTCAACATCGGTATCGAGCAGTTCGCGCTCTTCGTCCAGGTCCTCGGCCTGCTCCTCGAGCGTGGACTGAATACTGTGGCCGCTCAGGCGCTCGCGGATAAACTGACGCGACTGCTCGTCGGGGGCAAACTGCTCCAGGTCGGGCAGGTCGCGGGTGGAGCGCAGGCCGAACTTTTCCAAGAAGGCGTTGGTCGTGCCGTAAATGATGGCCTGACCGCGCTGGGGGTCGCGGCCGAGCTCGCGCACCAGACCCTTGTCCACGAGCGACGCGATGACGCCGTCTGAGTTGACGCCGCGGATGCCCTTGACCACCTCGCGCGTTACGGGCTGGTGGTATGCGATAACGGCCAGGGTTTCGAGCGCCGCCTGGGACAGCTTTTGCGTGTCCCAGCTCAACACATAGGCCTCGACCACGTCGTGGTAAGCGGGGTGCGTGAACAGGCGCCAGCCGCCGGCGACCTCGCGCAGCTGAAAGCCGCGGTTGGCCTCCTCGTACTCAACCTTGAGCTCGGCGAGCAGCGACGCGCACTCGCCGGGGGCGATATCCAGTGCGCCGGCCAGCGCGGGCGCACTCACCGGGTCGCTCGACACCAGCAGCAGCGCCTCGAGGGCGCCTTTGAGGCTGTTTGCCTCCAGCGTGGAAAGGGTTGACATGGTTGCGACTCCTATTCGGTGAGCTCGGGGCCCTCGCCGGGCACATAGGCCTCGGCGCCCTCGACGCGGTTGATGCGGATGGTTCCAAAGATCTCGTCCTGGCTCAGGGTGAGCGAGCCGCGCTTGGCGAGCTCAAGCATAGCTAGGAAGGTGACGACGAGCTGCTCGGTGGTGGCATCGCCGTCCAGTAGCTCGCGGAAGGTGCAGGTTTGGTGCGCCATGGTAAAGCGGTCGACTGAGGCCACGGTCAGGTCGAGCGGCACGCGATGCGGCGCCACATGCTCGGCCTCCAGCAAGAAGGTCTGTCGCTTGCCGTCGAGGTCGGCGCAAATGACGGCGAGACCGCGCAAGGTAATGCCAGCAAGATAGTCGGGCATGAGGCCCAAGAACTCGGGGTCGGGACCGGCCACACGCGGGTGCATGCGGCTTTCGGCCTGCATGCGAGCACCGAGAGCTGCCGCCGCGCCTTTAAACTGCTTGTAGGCAATCAGGCGCTGGATTAGGACCTCGCGCAGGGCGTCGCCGTCGAGCGCGCTGAGCTCCTCGAGGTCTTCGTCGAACTCGTCATCGTCGTCATCGACTTTGCGCGGGGCCTCCTGCGGCACTAGAGAGGCGGCCTTGATGTCCAAAAGGGTTGCCGCGACCAGCAAAAAGTCGCTCGCCACGTCCAGGTCCAGCGCCTCGATGCGTTCGGCCTCGGCAAGGTACTGCTCGGCCACCTCGCTGATGGAGATGGCGCCGATATCTACTTTTTGGCGGGTTACCAGCTGCAGCAGCAGGTCGAACGGTCCGCTGTAGACCTGCGTCGACACGCGATACGACATCTTCGACCTCCTTTGACGGCGCCTTCGCGGCGCGGTTTGGGTGCATGTTGCGACCGTTTTGCACGGTCGACCTGTAAGTTTACCTTAGATGCCGGCGATTGCGAAGTTGAGCAGCTGCTCAGCAAGCGGATACACGGTAACGTCGAAATAGCGGCCGATCACGTCGATGCCGGTCCACATGGGCAGCAGATACAAAACCAGGATGAGGATGGGCATAGCGTATTGCTGCAGGCGGTAGTAGTTGGCGAGCGCCTTGCCCTTGAGGAAGGGCACGATGATCGACGAGCCGTCGAGCGGTGGGATCGGGATGAGGTTAAAGAACGCGAGCGATAAGTTGACCACGATAAAGGTGGCGCCGAAGTTCATGATCTGTGACGCCAGGGCAAATGACATGCTGGTGTAGAGGCTGCCATAGGTCAGGCGCATGAGGGCGGCGGCAAGACAGGCGAGCGCGATGTTCGATGCGGGGCCGGCCACGCTCACCAGGACCTCGTCGCGCTTGGGGTGCTTGAGGTTGTTGAGGTAGACGGGAACGGGCTTGGCGAAGGCGAACACCGGGCCTCCGGCGGCGAGCATCAGCAGCGGCAGGAGGATGGTGCCAAACGGGTCGACATGGTTGAGCGGGTTGAGCGAGACGCGTCCGCGCGAACGGGCCGTCATATCGCCGAGTGCCCAGGCCGCGGCGGCGTGCGCGCTCTCGTGGATAACGATGCCCACGATGACGGCAATCGCGCTGGCGAGCAGGTTCATGAGGTAGCTGCTGGACATGGTGCTCCCCTAGCGGACGCGGCGCGAGGTGCGCGTGAGCAGGTAGTCGGCCACAAACAGAATGACGGCGACGATGGCATAATCCAGGCGGAACACGCCGCCAAAGGGCGAGGTGATAACGCCGTAGCCTGCAATGGCGCTCGGCAGTGCGCGCGAAAGCTCAACGACAAAGCCCACGATCTGCAGCTTGGCGGTGAGGCCGCTAAAACACAGCAGCACGGTCATCGCGCTCATAAAGATGCCGCAGATGCGACAGGCGGTGGCGATGATGCTCATCGCCACGGCGGTGGCCTTACGAGAGTTCACGCGCGGTCTCCTCTTCGATCTGGGTGGAAAGCTCCAGCCATTCATCCTCGAGCTTGGGCAGCTCTTGCTTAAGGCCGTTATATTCCCCCAGCGCGGCGTTGAACTTGTCCTGATCGGCATAAAGCTCTTCGCTCGCCATCAATTCCATAAGCTCGTCATAGCGGGCGCGCTTTTTGTCGAGCTCGGCCTCGATCTTCTTGAGCTGGTTGCGCACGCCCTTGAGCTTTTTGTTGAGCGCGGCGCGGGCCTGGGCCTCGGCGCGCTTTTGCTCCTTGGTCTTTTTGCCCTCGGCGGGCTTGGAGGCGGTGGCGGGGGTGTCGGGCTGGGCCGCGGTGACCTTAGCGGACTTGGTCGCGGCCGGTGCGCTCTCCCCTGCCGCATCGGCCGCGGCGCGGGCTGCGAGGTCCTCGCGCTTGTAGAGGTAGTAGTCGTAGTCGCCGTCGTAGACCGTGACCTTGCCATCGCGGATGTCAATGATGCGGTTGGCCACAGCGCGTACCAGGTGCTCGTCGTGGCTGATCAGCACGATGGTGCCGGGGAAGTTTTGCAGGGCGTTCTCGAGCATGTCTACCGAGTCGATGTCCAGGTGGTTGGTGGGCTCGTCCAGGCACAGGAGCGCCTCGGGGGCCACGAGCATCTTGGCAAGCGCCAGACGCGCCTTTTCGCCGCCGGAGAGGACACGGACCTGCTTCTCGATGGAGTCGTTGTCGCTAAACAGGAAGGCGCCCAGCAGGCTGCGCTGCTGCGGTACGGTCCACTTGGGCGTAACGGTGTCGATCTCTTGCAGGACGGTGTTGGACTCGGTCATGCCCTCGAGCGCGTGCTGAGCGTAATAGGCCACGCCCACGTTGGTGCCCAGGTCGCGGGTGCCGGTGGTGGGCGGCTCCAGACCGGCGATAATCTTCATGAGGGTGGACTTGCCGGCGCCGTTAGGGCCGACGAGCGCCACGTGCTCACCGCGGTAGAGCTTGAGGTCGATATCGCCGTAGATGTGCTTATCGCCGTAGGACTTGGAGACGCCCTCCAGGCCCACGACCATATCGCCGGAGCGCGGCGGATCGGGGAACTTAAAGTCGATGCGCTTGTGGCCCTCGGGCAGGATGACGAGCTCCTTTTTGATCTGCTCGATCTTGCGGATGCGTTCCTGCGCCTGGGCGGCCTTGGTGGGCTTGTAGCGGAACTTGTCGACGAAGACCTGCATGTGGGCGATGTCGCGCTCCTGGGCAGCACGCTTGGCGCGCATCTGCTCCAGGTTGTCCTCGCGCTGCTTAAGGTAGCTGCTGTAGTTGCCGGTGTAGGTGGTCACGCGGCGGTTCTCGAGCGCGGCGACGTGGTCGACGCAGGCGTCCATGAAGGCGCGGTCGTGGCTGACGATGAGCACGGCGCCATCGTAGTTGGCGATAAAGCCGCGCAGCCATTGGACACTCTCGAGGTCCAGGTGGTTGGTGGGCTCGTCCAGCAGCAGCAGGTCGGGATGGCGCAGGAAGAGCTTTGCCAGCGCGATACGCATCTGCCAGCCGCCAGAGAACTCGGAACACGGGCGCTCAAAGTCGGTGACCTTAAAACCCAGGCCAGACAGGATCTTGCGGGCGTTGCTCTCGAGCTCGTAGCCGCCCAGATGCTCAAAGCGGTCCTGGACCTGGCCGTACTCGTTGAGAAGGGCGTTGACGTCCTTGCCCTGTTCCGAGAGCTCGGTGATCTGGGCCTGAAGTTCGTTGGCGCGCTCGCCCATGCGGCGAATTTCCTTGGCGGCGGCCATGACCTCGGCGAGGATGGTGGTGTCCTTTTGCTCCAGGTTGGTTTCTTGCTCTAGATAGCCCACCTGGCAGTCCTTGGCGTACTGGACCTGGCCGGCGTCGGGGCTATCGATGCCCATGATGATCTTGAGCATGGTGGTTTTGCCGGCGCCGTTGGGGCCCACGAGCGCGAAGCGCTCGCCGGGGTTGATCTGGAAGGACGCGCCGCTAAAGAGGACGCGCGCGCCGAAGCTTTTTTCGATCTTGTCGACCAGGAGGATCATGGTGCCGCCTTTGACCTTGTGTGCCTATATGAAAAAAGGCCCCAACTTGCGTTGGAGCCTCATTCAATGCTCGGGTGGAGACGAGGGGGATCGAACCCCTGACCTCTTGACTGCCAGTCAAGC
>UQLB01000030.1 GCA_900541725.1 uncultured Collinsella sp.
TCGCACGGAGAGCACATTAAGTGCTCTCCGGCTCGTGCGGAACTCGCGATCGACCAAACCCCGCGCCCCACCCCGACGAGCCTCTGGCTAGCGGCAACAATCAAAACGCAACAAGGGGCTCCCCCGTTCATCAACGGGGGAGCCCCTTGCCATGTCTATTTATCAGCCCACCCGGTTTTCCAGATCAAAAAGCGAGCGGCGAAGCAACGCTCGACCAGCAACGTTACCCAAGGACCCGGACAGGCGCCAAGGACAACGTCGATCGCGAGTTCCGCACGCAAAGGAGGCCACTTAATGTGGCCTCCGTCTTGCGCAGGACTGTCCGAGCAGGCGACCAAAGCCCCCGGCGCGCCCGCCTAGCCGGATGTACGGGTTTTCCAGGTGCGGCAGATCGGCCTGAAAGAGGAGGGCATAGACCTTGAGGTCATGCCCGACGATTGAAGGCCGAGATGCCGTGCCTGGGAAAGCCGCCTAGGTCAGTTTCACTATAGGTGCAAAGCCCTTCATCAGCTTTTTAGTCTGGCCGGTCTTTTCGAACTGGACCTCGATCATGTCTCCGGCGACCGAGATCACGGTACCGGTGCCAAAGGTCTTGTGGCTCACGGTATCGCCCGCGGCAAAGTCCTGCGACGCGCTGGCGCGATCGACCTTGCGCTCCACCGTCGGCGACACCTTGGACGACGGCTTTTTGGCTCGCGGCGCGCCCGAGCCAAAAGTCGAGGCAACGCGGCCGGCGTCGGGCGAAACCCCACGATGGCGCTCGGTGCCATAAGTGCTGCCGCCAAAGAAGTCGTCAAAGCTCGATCCGCCGCGCGAACCGGAACCGCCGGTCGAGCGCGTATGCGAGCCAAACACCTTGCCGCCATACATGTCCGAGCCCATACCCGAGCCAAAGGTGCCGTGTCGGTCGCCGCGCTTCTCCCAGCCCGTGCCCTCAAAACCGGCAGAACCGATGCCGCTAAACTCGATGTCCTCAAACGGAATCTCGTTGAGGAAGCGCGAGCGCGGGTTGGCAGAGGTCGAGCCGTAGGTGCGACGCGTAGCCGCATAGGTCAAGAACAGGCGCTTACGGGCACGCGTGATGGCGACGTAGGCCAGGCGACGCTCCTCCTCGAGCTTGCCCGGGTCATCGCTGCCGCCAAAGTCGTGCACGTGCGGGAAGATGCCCTCCTCCATGCCAGCAACGAACACCGCCGGGAACTCCAGGCCCTTGGCGGAGTGGATGGTCATCATGGTGATGGCATGCGTCTCGCCGGCAAGGGAATCCAGGTCGGAACGCAGGGCAAGCCACTCCATGAGAGCAGGCAGCGCCTTGCAGGTAAGCGGGCCGTAAGTACGCTCGATCTCATCGGCATGCACGGCACCCGCCGGCATCTCCGTCGATGCGGTATACGCGTTGCCCGCGATGGCGGCGGCCAGGGCATCCTGCGGAGACAGCGCTGGAGCGGCTAGGCTATCGAGCGGATTGGAACCTGCGGCATCACGCGCGCCAACGAGCGCCTCAAACGAGGACACGGGCGCGGACGGTCCCGGCTCGGGCGCAGGTGCGCTCACCACAACGGGCTCGGGCTCAGCGCCGGCCGGCACATCGGCAACACCGGCCGCGCGCAGCTCTTCTAGGCTCTCGAGCGTACCCTCGATATCCTCGTGCGTCTCCTCAAATTCGGCGGCGACGCCCAGGAATTCCTGAATGTTCTCGGCGCGGCTCTCGGACTCCATGGTGCCCTCGGCGCGGAACGCCTGCAGCAGGCCCGTCTTATCGACGATCATCTCGACGACGTCCTTGAGCTCGCCGTCCATGCGACGGCCCTCGCGCACCAGCGACACAAAGCTCGACAGGCCGTTGCGCACCTTGGCGCTAAACATGCCGGTTTCGGCACACGCAATCTCGCAAGCCTGGAAGAACGAGCAACGGTTGTCGCGCGCCAGCTGCTCGATTTTTTGGATCGAGGTGGAGCCGATGCCACGGCGCGGTGTGTTGATGACGCGCTTGACGCTCATCTCGTCGGCCGGGTTCACGATCATCTTAAGGTAGGCCATGACATCACGGATCTCGGCACGGTCGAAGAATCGCGTGCCGCCCACGATCTTGTAGGGCACGCCCGCGCGCAGGAACATATCTTCGAGGATACGCGACTGGGCGTTGGTGCGGTAGAACACGGCGATATCGTCGTAGCTCGTACCCTTGGCATGCAGCTTCTCGATCTCGCCGGCAATCCAGCGGCCCTCGTCGCGCTCGTCGCTCGCCTGGAAGGCCTGGATCTTCTCGCCATCGCCCTCGGCCGTAAACAGGCGCTTGTCTTTGCGCTGCGAATTGTGACGCACCACGGCGTTGGCGGCGCTCAGGATATGGCCCGTAGAGCGATAGTTCTGCTCCAGCTTGACGGTCTTACAGTTTTTAAAGTCCTTCTCAAAGTCCAGGATATTGGTGATGTCGGCGCCGCGCCAGCTATAAATGGACTGGTCGTCGTCGCCCACGACCATGAGGTTTTGGTACTTGGCGGCCAGCAGGTTGGCGATCTCGTACTGGACGTGGTTGGTGTCCTGATACTCGTCGACGCTAATGTAGCGGAAGCGCTCCTGGTACTTATCGAGCACCTCGGGGCGGGTGCGCAGCAGCTCGAGCGTGCGCACGAGCAGGTCGTCGAAGTCCATCGCGTTGGCGGCGCGCAGGCGGCGCTCCAGCTCCAGGTAGACCTGCGCGGCCTTTTTGTCATTGGGGCTGTCAGCGGATTTGAGCATGTCCTCGGGCCCGATCATGGCGTTTTTGGCCGAGCTGATCTTGCTGCGGATCATGTTGATGGGGAACTGCTTTTGCTCGATGCCGAGCGCCTGCATAATGTCACGCACCATGCGCTTTGAGTCATCGTCATCGTAGATGGTGAACTGGCCGGTGTAGCCCAGCAGGTCGGCGTCCTCGCGCAGCATGCGCACGCACATGGCATGGAAGGTGCACACCCACATGCCACGGGTGCCGCTTGGGATGAGTGCCGCCAGACGCTCGCGCATCTCGGCCGCAGCCTTGTTGGTAAACGTGATGGCAAGAACCTGCCAAGGCCTAACACCCAGGTCGCCGAGCATATGTGCGATGCGGAAGGTCAAGACGCGGGTCTTGCCCGAGCCGGCGCCGGCGAGCACCAGCAACGGGCCCTCGGTGGTCAGGACCGCCTCGCGCTGGGCGGGATTAAGGCTGTCGATGTCGACGAGCGGCTTGGCAGGCTTGGGCGCCGGCGCGGGAGCGTCGTAGATGTCGAGCGGAACGAGCTCGGGCTCCGGCGCAGCGGGGGCGGTGTATGCATCGAGCGGCACGGGTTCCGGCGCAGGCGGCACGGGTACCGCGGCGTTCTTTTCCCAGGGCAAGGGCTGGGTCATGGGCGACTCCTCATCTGACGGACGGCGCGCCTGCGGGCAGCGCCATAGTTTGAGCCGTACCAGTATACCGAGCCGCGCGGACACCGACGCAAATCACACCACGACTCCGTGCGCCACCGTCAGGCCCGCCCCAGCGGATTTGGTGCATTGGGGTCAGGTTGCTTTGCACCAATCTATTGACAATCACGGAACCGCCGATGTCATGGCCACGGTAGCGAGCGGCGGCCAGAGCGAACAAATTGGCATGAAAAGGGGGCGGCATAGACCTTTTGGTCATGCCACCCCCTTTGAATGACAAGTTGTCGCTCTGGTCGCCGCGCAGCGTCAACCAAGTTACAGGCCGAGCATAGGCTCCAGGACAAAGAAGTACGCGAGCACCACGATGCCCAGGATGATGCGGTAGACGCCGAAGCACTTGAAGTCGTGACGGCGCACGAAGCCCATAAGCCACTTGATGGCAATGAGCGACACCACAAAGGCGACGACGCAGCCCACGCCCAGGATGGCGATTTCGTTGGTGCCGAACGTGCCGCCCTTAATAAAGTACTTGACCAGCTTGAGCGCACTCGCGCCAAACATGACGGGAATGGCCAGGAAGAACGTAAACTTGGACGCCACCGAACGCGTGCAGCCCAAAAGCAGGCCGCCGATGATCGTGGAGCCGGAGCGCGATGTGCCCGGAATCAGCGAAAGCACCTGGAAGCAACCGATACCCAGCGCGGTCTTCCAGCTCAGATCCTCGAGCGTAGTGATGGAGCCAAAGTCCAAGCTATCGTCATCGTCTGCGGCGGCAGTCGCAGCGGGCGCGGCAAAATGCGCACCGGCGGGACGTCCGCCCGCCACCACGGCACGCGAACCAAACGAACCGGCAAGAGCAGCCTGGTCGCGCTTGTTCGCGCGCCAGTTCTCGATCACGATAAACAGCACGCCGTACACAATGAGCGCCAACGCCACGACGGGAGCATTGTAGAAATGCTCCTCCATCCAGTCGTTAAGCGGCAGACCGATCGCCGCGGCGGGAATGCAGCCGAGCACAATCTTGCCCCATAGCACCCAGGTGTCGCGACGGCCCTCCTTGCCCTTGCTGGGAGAAAACGGGTTGAGGTCGTAGAAGAACAAAACGCAGACGGCCAAAATGGCGCCAAGCTGAATCACGACCAGGAACATATTCCAGAACGTCTCGCTCACGTTCATCTTGACGAACTCGTCCACCAAGATCATGTGACCGGTCGACGAAACAGGCAGCCATTCGGTGATGCCCTCGACCAGGCCCATGAAGGCAGATTTTAGAAGCTCAATGATATCCAAAGGGACCCCCTCGTTAGACACCCGCCGATATTGTTCTGCGGACGGTGCGGGCGATGTCCCATTATCAACCGTTGGCGGCGCGTCTGCGCCTACCCTTACCAAAAAACTCGCCCGTTCACAGAATTGCGAGCGGTCAAACCCAAATCCTTGGGTATAACTGCAACAAGATAAAGTGTCCGGCGGCCACGCATCCGCGCCCGCCCGATGCACGAGCCCCACGCCCGTGCGATAGACCAAGGAGGAAACCATGAACGAGGGCTACACCAAGGTATTTGTTTCACTCGACGGTACTGAGCAGCAGGATTTTGTGCTCGCACGCGCCATCAAGGTCGCCGCGAACAACGGCGCCAAGCTGATTATCGGCCACGTTATCGATTCCACGGCACTCGAGAGCGCTGGTTCCTATCCGGTCGATCTGGTCAACGGACTGGAGGAGGCATTTAAGAACTCCATCGCCAAGCAGCTCGAAGAGGCCAAGGCCAATCCCGACATTCCCGAGGTCGAGGTCATGATTCGCGCCGGCCGCATTCGCGAGACGCTCAAAGACGAGATGCTCGACGTGGTCAAGCCCGACCTGGTGCTCTGCGGCGCTCGTGGCCTGTCCTCGATCAAGTATGCACTCCTGGGTTCAATTTCGACGTTCCTGCTGCGCAACACCGACTGCGACATCTTGGTCGTGAAGTAGCAAACGTACGCCTAACGCATCGCGGAGCGCAAACCCACGTGCCCAAGTCTTCCAAGAGCGGGACCACCATTACGGTGGCCCCGCTTTGCTTTAGGCTGAGAATTGCTCCAGAACCCTCATTCTCTCAACGGAATCCGTCTGAATTTTCAGAGCGACCCGACCCAAATCTCCGGTTGCAGAGGCAAGTTCTGCAAGCTGGGCAGACACCTCTTCAGCCACTTCCGCCGCGATGTTCTTGATCATCTTGAGTGGCAGATGCAAATCTTGAGACATGAATTCGAAATCTTCAGGAGTCACCCCATCGATCACCCGGTGATCCCCAATATCAATCCCAAGATTATGGTCGTATCCCATTATCGTCGTGCAAACAATATCGTATGCAGGGGCCAACCTCTTTTCCCGCCAACTCGGACTATAAAGAAACGAATGGTTCTTGAGATGCGAGTCGCAATTCCCCAACGCATAATCGACCATTACCTGACGAGCGAACATTTGAGTATCAGCAATTACGTTAGACGATTGCTCTCTTATCAATCGGCCGCAAAGAGCCATATAGCAGCTATCGGGACGTGTCTCGTATTTCATATACGAAGGCCAGCCAACCGCTTGGCAAAAATCCTCCTGATGCAGCCTCAGAGGCACATCGAATCCGCTCATCGACGGCGGCTCATTGCTCCAGATTCTGTCATAACGCTCGGAAAAGAACGCACCAGGAATCGTATCCGAAGCTTCTGAACGGGCAATTTCAAGCCCAGCAGCAGACGCTGCCGTCATGCAAATTAATTCGTTGAACGGCAAATCCGGATGTTTAGTTGAAGCAATCTTGACTATGTGAGTCGAGGGGGCAGAGCCGAGCGGCAGCATCCAATCCCCCGACCCGGCCTTTTTTGCATCTTTACCGCGCGGTAAAAACCAACCGGTTTTAGACTGAGCGCCCGCCAACGACAGCCTCGAATCCTGCATATCATTTGCAATCTCAAACACTTCCGCCTTAGAAAGTGCCTCAAAATCCTCGTCTTGCAGAGGACGATAGCCCGGATCGTAGCTCGATTTCTCATCGCCGAGAAACCTCAAGGCACCAACGCACTCATCGCCCAAACGCTCGAGCATCGATAAATAGTCTGACTGGGGGATTTGAAAACGCATCGACAGCTCATGCCGAACCGGGCCCTCGGGAAGCATGCCCGAAAAGAAGGCCGAAAACTCATTGCTGGCATATGGCTCATGTCGCAAGGGAAGAGAAGCTGAGAGTGCGGCAGCATCGTCGCGTTCAAGATATCCCTCATCATATGCAAACGTCTCGTTTACGGGGTCGGCCCTCTCAAATTCTCCGACCAGCTCAAACGTTCCCCGATACTCACGATAAACCTTTAATGCCATGAGCCGTCGCCCCTCTCCCTCAGGATCAAATCGACCCCCAAGCTGTTAGCGATTTGAAGGGTTTGGCGAAGATTGGCACCCGCCTTTCCACGCTCAAGCTCGCTCACAAAGCGCAAACTGCACTGGTTGAAATCAGCCACATCGCGTTGGGTATAACCGAGCTTCTTCCGGCGCTCACGCAAATATGCACCGAGTTCAGCTGGGTCAAAAATCGTTCGCTCATTCCGGTCTTGCATGCTAATCCCCTATGATTATCCCAAACGGGATAATCATAGCACATCATGATGGAATTATCCCGTTTGGGATAATTGTCTTAACGTGAATGACGCTCCGGGACGTTACACCGCGACGACTACTCAAAGTATTGAATCTTGTTGGTCGAGAAGGCAAACGTGACGACAAAGCCTTTGCCGGGCTCGGATGCTGCGGTGACGTCGATGCCCATCTTGGAGCACAGGCGCGCCACAAGGTAGAGGCCGATGCCCGTTGCGCGCTTGGTGGTGCGGCCGTTGTCGCCGGTAAAGCCCTTCTCGAACACGCGCGGCAGGTCGGCCGCGCTCACGCCGCAGCCGTTATCCGCGACGGCAAGCTCGATGCGCTCGCTTGCCAGGCCCTCGTCCAACAACGCTCCCGAAAACACGATCCTCGCGCCGTCCTCACGCGCATATTTAATGCTGTTCTGAATGAGCTGGCCCAGAATAAACTCGAGCCACTTCTCGTCGGTAAAGACCTCGAAGTCGAGGTTCTCGCACACCGGAGCCACGTGCGCCGCGATGAGCTCGCGTGCGTTGGCCTTAATCGCGCCCGTCACCAAGGTCTTGAGATCCCAGCGGCGAATCAGGTAGTCGCGCTCCACGACTTCCGAGCGTGCGTAGTACAGCGCCTGGTCGATATAGCGCTCCACGCGAGCCAACTCACGGCCCAGGTCATCCACGCGCGACAGATCGTCTTCGCTGCCGTCCAGGTTTTCCAAAATTAGATGGGCTGCCGCCAGGGGCAGCTTGGCCTCGTGGACCCAGCTCTCGATATAGTCGCGATAATCATCGGTCTGGCGCCGGCCTTCGGCAACCTCGTCGCAGGCAGCTTTGCCCACCCGGCGCAAGACCTCGTACTCAAGCTCGCCCTCGGCATAGGTCGGGCATTGCACCATCTCCTGTACCCATGCGGGACTCTCGAGTTCCTCTGCCGCGCGCTCCAACTGACGCAGAAAACGGCGACGGCGAGCGTACTCGATCACGATGCCGAGCATACCGAAAATAAAGGACACGCCAACCGCCACGACCACGATAGAAACGGGTGCGCCGGCGACCGTCAGCACAAAGCAGCTCAGCAGCACGCCGCAGGTCCACACGGCGACGGGAAGCAGCGCATCTTTAAAGAACTTGCCAAACGACATAGCCGGCCCCTAGACCGAATAGCCTTGGCCGCGGTGCGTCGTCAAATACCCCTTGATGCCGATTTTTTCGAGCGTGGTGCGCAGGCGGTTGATGTTGACGGTAAGCGTGTTGTCGTCCACGAAGGCGTCGGAGTCCCACAGGTCCTGCATGATGGCCGGACGCGAGACGATCTTGCCCGCGCGACCCAAGAGCAGCGAAAGGATACGCAGCTCGTTTTTGGTGAGCTCGGTACTGTCGCCGGTTGCCGTATTGGTGACCATGGAGCGGGCGAGGTCGAGCTCCAATCCCTTGTGGACGAGCGTGCTGCGCTCGCCTGCCGCCGCGGTGCGACGCAGCAAGGCATTGATGCGCGCCACGAGCACACGGGCGCTGTAGGGCTTGGGAACAAAGTCGTCCGCGCCGAGCGTCATGGCCATGACCTCGTCGATCTCGGTCGTGCGCGACGTGAGGACGATGATGGGGACCTCGGATTCGCGGCGAACCTCGTGGCAGATATGCTGGCCGTCCTTGACGGGAAGCGTGAGGTCGAGCAGCACCAGGTCGGGCGCGGCGGCGAGAATATCGCGCGAGACATGCTCAAACGATTCGCAGGCCTCGACCTCAAAACCGGCACGCGCCAAAATGTCGGCGAGCTCGCGACGGATGGGCTCGTCGTCCTCAACGATATAGATTAGCGCCATGGATTCCGCTCCCCTCTTGGTTGTCTTGCCACCATTATGGCCGCGAAACTGCAGGTGTGCACCGCGCGCGGTACCAAGGTGACAGAACTGTTCGCGAGCGGGGGCGTTTTGTCCGCCTCGCACTCGCAGCGGTGGCGGGGACCAAAATGATTCTTAATCCCCGTCCCAGAAAAATCATTTAGCGGCGGGCACGGAGCTTTTCGTAGCCTTCGGCGAAGAAGGCGACCGTGGCGGCGTCGGCCTCGGCGGCCTCCGTCTCGGTTGCGGGGACAACGCCGTGCTCGTCGCTCACCAGGAACAGCGCGCCCTTGAGCTGCGCGGGAATGTCTACGCGCGTGACCGGGATGCCCTTGGTCTGGGCCAGCTGCTCGATGAGCGTCGCCGTGCCGCACAGGCACTCGTCCGCCGGCGCCACAAAGGCCAGCTCACCGTCGTTGACGGCAGCGAGCAGCTCGGGCGCCACGCCGGTCTCGTCGGCCTCGGAGCGAGCCTCGGCAGAACGGGCACGCAACGCCTTGGCCGACGTGTCGGCCAGCGGCTCGTACTCCCCCACCGTCATGGCGGCGTTGCCGTTAACGTCGATCACCAGCATGAGCACACCGTCGTGTGCGGTGTAATCGCCCTCGGCAAGTGACCACTCAACGTGCTGCTTGGCCCAGCTGAGCATGTTGTGGGTAAGCGGCTCGCCCTGCACCAGGCGCTCGGACAGTGCGCGAATGTGGCGGTTGAGCATGGGCACCTTTTTGTTGGACATGCGCCAGCGGCAGATAAGCGCAGGCTTGTCGAGTGTGAACTTCTCGACCGCCTCCTGATTGGCGCAAAAATCCTCGTACGCACGCTGATCCTCGGCATTGCCAAACAGCTCGGCATCATCAATCTGGGGCATGGTTGTACCTTTCGTGTTAGTCATTCCGTCCTCTTATACCAAAAAGACGGCCCTCCAAACGGAGCAGCCGTCTTTTGCAGAGATTATTTTGACGATATGGTCAGGCGACCGATCAGCTTAATGGGATAGAACAACATCCCATTAAGGGTTTTCCAAGTGCCCGAGATTGCCCCGAAAGAGGAGCGCCGCGTACTAAATGTACGCAAGCGACGGTTTGAGGGGCAAGGTCGGGTGCTTGGGAAAGCCCTAGTGCCTAAAATGCCTGGCCCCCGTGAAGACCATCGCAATACCATGCTCGTTGCAGGCCTGGACGCTCTCGTCGTCGCGCTTGGAGCCGCCGGGCTGGATGATGCAGGTCACGCCGTGTGCAGCAAGCACGTCGACGTTGTCGCGGAACGGGAAGAATGCGTCGCTTGCGCAGGCAAAGCCGCCCTTCTCCACACCCTCGCGCTCGCAGAAGTCCTCGGCGCGCTCGCAGGCAAGCAGCGCAGAGTCAACGCGATTGGGCTGACCCGGGCCCATGCCAATGCCGGCCTTGCCCTTGGAGACCAGGATGGCGTTGGACTTAACGCCCTTGCAGACCTTCCAGGCAAACTCGAGCTCGGCCATCTCGGCGTCGGTGGGCTTGCGGTCGGTGGGGAACGTAAAGGTCGCGGGATCCTCGGTCACGTGGTCGACTTCCTGCACCAGCATGCCGCCGTCGACGGAGCGCAGCTCCACCTGGGCGCCGTGGTCCACGCCGCCGGTAGCCAGCACGCGCAGGTTGGGGCGCTTAGCCATGCGCTCGAGCGCCTCATCGGTGTAGCTCGGGGCGATGATGACCTCGACGAACTGCTTGTTCTGATCGGCGAAGTGCTCAACCAGATCAAAGGGAACCTCGCGGTTGCAGGCGATGATGCCGCCGAAGGCGCTCTTGGGATCGCAGGCGAAGGCGCGGTCGTAGGCAGCCGTAATATCCTCGGCAACGGCGGAACCGCAGGGGTTCTGGTGCTTGAGGATCACGCAGGCCGGCTCGTCGAACTCGCGGACCAGGTTCCAAGCGGCATCGGCGTCCAGATAGTTGTTGTAGCTGAGCGGCTTGCCCTGGATCTGCTCGGAGCCCACAAGCGGGAACTGCGAGCTCGCGGTGTTCTCGCAGCCCTCGGCAAAGCGGTAGACCGTAGCCTTCTGCTGAGGATTCTCGCCATAGCGCAGGTCGTCGACCTTCTCCAGCGAGATCTCGAGCTTGGCAGAGGTGTCCGCCACGTCGCTTGCCTGGGCGGCAAGCCAACGGGAGATGGCCGTGTCGTAGGCGGCGGTGGTCTGGTAGACCTTCACCTGCAGGCGACGACGGGTGGAAAGCGTGGTGCAGCCACCGGTCTCGCGCATCTCGGCCAGGACGGCATCATAGTCGGCCGGGTCGGAAATGACGGTAACGCTCGCGGCGTTCTTAGCGGCAGAGCGCAGCATGGAGGGGCCACCGATATCGATGTGCTCGATAGCGTCCGCGAAGGTGACCTCGGGGTTAGCGACGGTCTTCTCGAACTCGTACAGGTTGACGACGACCAGGTCGATCAGCTTAATGCCGTGCTGAGCCGCCTCCTGCATGTGCTGCTCGGAATCGCGACGGGCAAGCAGCGCGCCGTGAACCTTGGGGTGCAGGGTCTTAACGCGGCCGTCCATCATCTCGGGATAGCCCGTGAACTCCTCGATGGGGGTTACGGGAACGCCCGCGTCCTCGATGGCACGAGCCGTGCCGCCCGTAGAGATGATCTCGACGCCAAAGTCGTCAACCAGCGTCCGTGCGAAATCGACGACGCCCGTCTTATCGGTAACCGAGATCAACGCGCGTGCGATCTTCACATCAGATCCCATGCAGTCCTCCTGTCTGGTACGCCGCCGTGCTCTGTGAGTCGGTGATACGTCGATCTGCAGCGCTCGCGCAGCGGCATTGAAAATACTGATTCAATGTAGCGCATCGAGCGCATCGATGCACCCCGCAACGGGCGCATGTGCAGAAAAAGTTTGCGAGCGGAGGGGATGGGCACGGCACTGGGCACGGTGAGTTCATGGAACACAGGGGCACCATAATTTGATGCCAATGGCGTGGTAGAACTGTGCTCGATATGCATCCGCAAAAGAAAGAGGCACCATGGTCTCGCGGGTTCTCTACCGACCGTTTGATACCGAAGACTTCGACGCCATCGCGCTGATTCTGCAGCAGCTTTGGCATAACAATTCGGATAACGATGAGTACAACCGCCTTGAGGCCGCGTGCGACCTCGCCTACTGCCTTTCGTCGTCGACGTTTTCACAGGTTGCGGTGATTGACGGCGAGGCGCGCGGTATTGCACTTGCACGCGCAGGACAGAACTCCGGCGTCACTATCAACGAGCATTGGATGGATACCGAACGCGCACTGCTATCGCAGATGCGTGAGCTGGAGCCCGATGCCTGCGCCGAGTATCTCTCGTTTGTGCGCGCAACCATCCGAACCAACAACCGCCTGCTCGAGAGCAGCCCGTTGCCGCACGACAACGAGGTCACGCTGCTGGCCGTGGATCGCGACGTCCATGGCCTGGGCGTTGGCACGGTTCTGCTCGATGCCGCGGTCTCGCACCTGTCCTCGCTTGGAGCGACGAGGGCGCACCTGTACACCGACTCCAACTGCTCGTGGAAGTTCTACGAGCTGCACGGCTTTAAGCGCACGGCCACGCACCGCGCCAACCGCGAAGAGCGCCGTCACGACATGCCGCGCGAAAGCTTCCTCTACGAACTCGACCTAACAGCCTAAACCTGGCAGCCATACCTAGTCATTTAGGAACGTTCCCAGTGATTAGTCGTTGGGGACAGCCTTCGTAGGTAGCGCATAAAAATGGGATGGATCCGTCGGCAGTCGCCGGAGAAGATCCATCCCAAAAATCAGAGCGCACTAGAACGTTCCGCCGCCTCCTCCGCCGACGCCGCCACCGCCGCCACCGGAAAAGCCACCGCCACCGCCGCCGCTCGAGCTATCGGAACTCGAAGCCAGCTCGCGGATGGTCTCGTGATACACATCATTGAACGAATCGAGCGGAGACTCGTTGCCGTAGTGATGGTAATACCACCAGTAGCAGGGGTAGTTGTCGTAGAAATCGTCGCTGTTGCGCAGGTCCGCAGGCACGGCCTCGGCCAGCTGTCGCAGCACTTCTTTCGAAACGCCCAGGGCAACGCCCATCACCAGCAGCTTGTTCCACAGAATCAGATCGCTGGGGATGGCCTCCTTCAGGCGCGTAAAGTCCTCGAGCCAATGCTTAAGCGCCTTGCAGCGAGCCGCCACTTCGGCGCCCTCCGGCGTGTAACGGCGGAAGGTGCAGCTCAGGACAAAGCCCACGATCGTGACGGGGATCGAGATCATAGCGGCACCGACGTTGGCGTCCGCAAAGTCGGTATAGAACAGAGAGCCCAGAATGCCAAAGACAATGATGATGCCGAGAACCAGGCCGGCCACCATCGCGATAGTGCCATCCGATGCTATAAGCTCGCGCGCTTCCAGCTTGCCCTTAACTGTGCTCTGATAGTCCTCGAGCTTGTCGCCAACAGATGTGGTACGCTCGCTAGCGTACTCCTCCAGCTCACTAAACGTGCGCGAACGGACTCCGTCCTTATCGGGCTTAACGCCGGCGAAGAAGACCTTGAGCACATCGCGATCGATGCCGTCCTTCTTGGCAGCCTTCCAGGCCTCGTCGGTCACTGTGATGCGATACGTCTGCTCCTCTTTTTCGCGACGGAGCAGACCCTTCTTCTTGGTCTCGGTCGCTTCTTCCAGCTTGATCACGCGGTCGTCGGTCAGCTTCATCAGTGTGGCGATATATGCCTGATCGGGCACCTCGTTCCAGCTCATGAGGGCCGAAAGCACGGCGGGATGGTCGGCCGAGGGCACATCGCGGAAATATTCGTCCTGGAAAAGCGGCTTGGGCTTGCGCTTGCGCAGCTTGAGCATAACGATTGTGCCGGTAAAGGCCACCGCCGCAACAACACTTAGCACGGCAAGTGAATTGGCAATCATGCGAGCGTGAGCGCGGCGGGCGTTAGCTTCGTCGGCCCATTCCTTCTCTTCGCTCAGGATCGTTGACATGCGCTCTTCGCCCGAAGCGGCAAGCTGCGGCACCCAGTCGCCGGGGAAGGCGATGCGTGCCTCGGCGAATTCGCCCTGATGCACGCAGGGAATGGTATAGGTGACCATGGGCTCGTCCTCATCGAGTGACACGTCGCCCGTCAGCGGACCGTGGCCCCATGCGCGGAAGTTATCGCCCTTGACGGCCGCCGTCCCGGCAGCGGCATTTGCGAAGTACACTTCCATCTCGACATCGTCGGAATCCGCGGACCAGCCGTCACCTACAAATTTCCAGTAGAGCTCAGCGGTATCGGCCCAGTTCATGACCGCACCGGTCATGGTGTAGCTCACGTAATAGATCACGCTATCGCCGCTCTCGTGGGGGCTGAAAACCTTGATCTTTACGCCGCCGTCGGACTGCTCGACCGTGTAGACGCCAGAGTCACCCTTGTTCGCGCTATCGACTTTGTTAAACGCGGTGTCCCCTTCCTCGACACTCAGCACATCGACGCCCGCCGTGCCACCCTGCTGGTTGGTACCCGTATTAATCTCCCAAAACACGCCGTTGATGTCGTCATCGAATTCAAACTGGCGCCCCTCGACAACGGTCAGCGATCCATCGGCCTCGACCGTGGCACTGATGTAGGTTTGGGTCATGGAATAACCGTCGGCGTGTGCGGCGGCGGGCAGTAGCAGCAATGCAAGCGCGACGAGTGCGCAGACGGAAGCAAATCGCGCAAACAGGCGGCGCTGCCGACAGGTTTTGGCAACGGGGGCGTTCATAGGCACATCCTTTGTCTGTGATACCAGCAACGCCATTGTCCCACGTTTACGGGCGCACATGACGAACATCTAGGCCAGCGGAGTATCAAACGGGACGAAAGTCACGCCCGCGGCCGGCACATGGGGACGTTCCTTATCTGCCGGCAATCTGGGACACTCCTTGGCATAGCCCGCTCCGGCAATAGATACCACTTCATAGCTCCGTCACAGGTGTAGCGGCTTTGTGTTGCCGCGACGCGCACTGATTGAGTCCGCGAGCAAGGGGCATAAAGCAGTTGAGCGAAAACGGTTTGCCCCTTTGCCGTTCGCTTGAGGATCATGTCCCCCTTTTCCGCGGAAACCCCGGCAGTTGCGAAGAGCTGCCGGGGTTTCTGTCGTTTGAGGGGTTGGGCTGGCGGGTGGCGATCGAGCTGTCGAGCCGGTGCCTCCCCCACCTCCCGCGCTATACTCGTCCGCATGGATATCAACGCACGCAACATAGCAACACACGCCGCGGACGCACCGGCAACGGCAGAGCCCACCCCCGTCGTGGGACGCTTCGCCCCGTCGCCCTCGGGCCGCATGCACCTGGGCAACGTGTTCAGCTGTCTGTGCTCGTGGCTTTCGGCCCGCAGCCAGGGCGGCGGCATCGTGTTGCGCATCGAGGACCTGGACGATCGCTGTAAGCGGCCGGAGCTTGCCGCCCAACTGATTGACGACCTGGCTTGGCTGGGGCTCGAATGGGACGAAGGCCCCTACTACCAGCATGATCGCCTAGACCTGTACGAGCGTGCTCTGCATCAACTGCAAGACGCCGGCCTCACCTATCCCTGCTTTTGCACGCGCGCCGAACTCCATGCCGCGAGCGCACCGCACGCGAGCGACGGCACACCCATCTACCGCGGCGCCTGCCGAGGCCTTTCTGCCGAAGAGGTTGCCCGCCGCAGCATCCTGCGCGCTCCGGCCACGCGCCTGCGCGTGCCCGTCGTCGACGACCTCGCAGACGACGTGATCGAATTCGTGGACCGCACGTACGGAGCCCAATGCGAGGCACTCGCCACCGAGTGCGGAGACTTTTTGGTGCGCCGCAGCGACGGCGTGTTTGCCTATCAGCTGGCCGTGGTGGTCGACGACGCTGCCATGGGCGTCACCGAGGTCGTGCGCGGATGCGACCTGCTGGGCTCCACGCCGCGCCAGATCTACCTGCAGCATCTGCTGGGACTGCCCACACCGCACTACGCACATATTCCGCTGCTCATGTCACCGGACGGCCGCCGCCTTTCCAAGCGCGACCGCGACCTAGACCTGGGCGAGCTCCGTACCCGCTTTGGCACACCCGAGGCACTGCTGGGCTGGCTCGCCGGGCAAACGGGCATCGCACCGGACACCACGCCGCGTTCTGCCGAGCAGCTGGTCGAGCACTTTAGCTGGGATGTTATCCGTGCGCATCGGGAGAACATCACTGTAACGGTCGAGTAGCCAGCCACCCCGCCCCTACGCAACGTCCCAGGGTTGGAGTTCGTCGCCCAGGCGAACGATGCAGTCGTAGAGCACGGTATGGCGCTCGGCCGGGTTGGCATCCCGATGGAAATGCCCGTAATACCAGCGCTTGTAATCCAAGCGGTCTTCCAGCTCATCGAAAAATGCCGTGAGTCGGTCAACGCCGGGACAATTCCAGCCGGGTGCCGGATAAAGCGTGGGCGAAAGCATGCGCGTAGAGCAGGTGTGGGTGATCACGTAGTCGACCTTCCAGCCCATGCTCTCGAGCTTTGCCCGCGCTTCCTCAAAGTTGCGCTCGTCCGGCAGCTCCTGCGGCCACCAGCTGGAATACGGAATGCGGTATTCCTTATCCACGCTCGTGGCGCCGCCCGTGGTAAAGATCGTTGAGCCGTCGAGCTCAAAAACCTCGCCACGCGTCAGGCGCCGTATGGGAGAGGTATCCGACAGGCGCTGCGTCAGACCGCCGTGCCACAGTTCCATGGGACGCTCCGCCCAGTGATCGAAACGTTCGTGGTTGCCGTCGACGAACAGCAACGTATAGGGGCGCGACTCCAGCCAAGCGATATCGGCGCATTCCTCGGCAGAGAAATCCCACGGAAAGCCAAAGTCGCCCGCGACAATCAGATAGTCGTCGCTCGTCAGGCTATCCCCAAGCTCCCAATCGCGCAGCTTTTGCATGTCGACGCCGCCGTGAATATCGCCCGTCACATAGACTGTCACCGGATCACCACTTCCCTGTAAGTCGCTAGCCCACATTCTGCACGATCACTAAGCCAACCGTTCCAGTCCTTCCATCCCTTAGGGCTTACCCCTCGTTCTTCCATCCAAACGGGTCGAGCACCCAAAAAATCAAATCTAGCACACCGCCGGTCATCATGGCACCGGCAAGGGCCATGCAAATGTGCAGAGAGCTGGCACTTCGGAGCACGTCGAACGGCCCCAGAACAGCCAGCAGCGCGACCGCTGCGCCGGCTACGCACAGCGCAAGGCACGGTCCTGCGTCCTTAACGCACTTCTTTGCGAGATGCTTTGCGTTGTCACCCATCGATATCGAACTCCTTAGAGGGTCGTTGTTCAGATGCATGCCGCCGTGGCAGAACGAAGCGGCAGAGTAAGTGTCACATGCCGTGCAGACATCAATGGAGAAACCGCCTGCTCGACCAACCCTTGACGCCGTTTTGCACCGGCACCCCATCCCCCGCTATCGAGGTCTAATACTTTTCCCACCGCTACCCAAAAACTCATCCAACGTTAATCTTGGCTCAAGAATCGCTTAATCTATAACCTGCACTATAGAGTTCGACCAAGGGCGGGGCGGCGCCGCGCAACGCAGGCCGCCGAACGCAACGCTCGCGCCCGGGCAGATCGCCCGGCGTCGCGCCCATCGAACGAAAGGACAGGTCATGGACGACCTCGAAAAAGTTGAAACCATCCGCACCAAGTGCAACGTGAGCTACACCGATGCCAAAGCCGCGCTCGACGCCGCCGACGGCAACGTTTTGGACGCCATCATTTGGCTCGAGTCGCAAGGCAAGACCCAGACCACGTCGGCGCACGCCGCCACCGAGTCCGCGCCGGTCGACGAACCCTCGGCCGAGATGGTCGCCGCGCAGGCTGCCTACGAAAAGTCGAGCGAAAAGACCGACTTCTCCAAGAAGATGGACAGCGTGTGGGAGTACCTCAAAAAGCTCTTCCGCCTGAGCCTGGAGACCAAGTTTATCGCCACGCGCCGCGACGCCATCATCCTCAACATTCCCATCCTGATTCCCATCGTCGCGCTGTTTGCCTGGGGCGCCACGATTTGGCTGATGCTGCTTGGCCTGTTCCTTGGCATGCGCTACCGCATCGATAGCGACGGCGACGTACCCGGCAGCATCAACAACCTGATGGACAGCGCTGCCAATGCCGCGGACGACATCAAGCAAAATCTGAACGACGACAAATAATCGCAGACGGGGGCACACATGGCACGGATCCTGATCGTAGAGGACGAGGAGAAAATCGCCCGCTTTGTGACGCTCGAGCTGGAGCACGAGGGCTATCAGGTGGAGCACGCCGCCGACGGCCGCACCGCCGTGGACCTGGCGCTGGAGCGCAACTACGATCTGATTCTGCTCGATGTGCTGTTGCCACAGCTCAACGGCATGGAGGTCCTGCGGCGCGTCCGCAAGCACAAGGACGTGCCGGTAATCATGGTCACCGCTCGCGATGCCGTGATGGACAAGGTGGCTGGGCTTGACGCCGGTGCTGACGATTACCTGACTAAGCCGTTTGCGATTGAGGAGCTGTTCGCACGGATCCGCGTGGCGTTGAAGCGCTCGGAGGCCGTGCGGGCGGCTTCGGGCGTTGGCGGCGCCGGCGCCGGGACGGGCATGGCGGCCGGTGCGGGCGTCGGCGCCGGTGCGATACCCCCGGTCAGCGACTCGGCCCAGGCTTCCGCCGCGCCCTCCCCCGCCGCGCTCACCGTGGGTTCGGTTGCGCTCGATCCCGACCGCCGCGAAGTCACGGTCGGCGGCTCGCCCATCGTGCTGACCGCCCGCGAGTTCGACGTCCTCGCCCTGCTTATGGCACATGCCGACACCGTGCTCACGCGCGAGCGCATTGCGCACGAAGCGCTGGGCTACGACTACGTGGGCGACACCAACAACGTCGACGTACATATCGCGCACCTGCGCGCCAAGATCGAGGACGGCGGCAGCGCCCGCATCATCCAGACCGTGCGCGGGGTGGGCTATGTCTGCCGCGCGTAACGCCGAGACCAAGCGCGTCACCTCCATCGCCCGTGCCATCAACTGGAGCTACATGTGGCGCCGCTTGGCGAGCTACGTCTGGCTCGATCTGTTACTAGTGGTGATTGCGGCGACGATCCTCGTCTATGGATACAACCAGACGCTGCCCGACGGCGCGTTTACCGCGGGGTGGATCCCCAGCGCCGCCGTTCACGGCATGTCGCTGACGCCTGCGCGTGGCTGGGACCTGACAACGCTCACCTATACCGTCGAGCTTGCGCGTACCACCAAGACCTTTCCCCTCGCGCAGGACCTCGCCGCGCTGTGGCCCCTCTATATCGTTGTTGTAGGCTGGCAGGTCATCAGCGTGCTCAACATGCTCGGCGGCGCCCGCCGCGTGCGCCGCACCATGGCACCGCTCAACGACTTGGCCCTGCGCGTGGACGAGCTCGGACGTATGCAGCTCGCCGGCGGCAAGATGGAAACGCTGGAGCAGGCTATCGAGCGCGCAAGCGTCGACTCGCCGAGCGTCACCACCGGCGACGCCGATCTGGCGAGTATCGAGGTCGCACTCAACCGCCTGCTGCGCCAGATGCAAGAGGCAAAGCTGCAGCAAATGCGCTTTGTCAACGACGCGAGCCACGAGCTGCGCACGCCCATCGCGGTGATTCAGGGCTACGTAAACATGCTCGACCGCTGGGGCAAAGACGACCCGGACGTGCTGGCGGAGTCCATCGCATCCCTCAAGGCCGAAAGCGAGCACATGCAAGAGCTCGTGGAGCAGCTGCTGTTTTTGGCGCGCGGCGATGCCGGCCGCACGGTCCTGCGGCGCGCGAATACCAACCTGGCCGCACTGGTCGGCGAGGTATGCGAGGAATCGCAGATGATCGATGGCGCGCACACATATCGGCTGGTGTACGATGCCACACTTACCAGCGACCCGCGCTGCAACGCATCTGTCGACGTGGCGCTTGTAAAGCAGGCTCTGCGCGCAATCGTGCAGAATGCCGCCAAGTATTCGGACGCGGGCACGCCCATCTCGTTTGGCGTAGCGCCGGATGCGGGCACGGGCACGGTCGACATAAGCGTTGAGGACGAAGGTATCGGCATGAACCAGGAATCCGCGGCTCACGCGTTCGAGCGGTTCTACCGCGCCGACAACGCGCGCGATGCCGGCGCACAGGGTTCGGGCCTGGGGCTTGCCATTGCCAAGTGGATTGTCGACAGCCACGGCGGCGTCATCGGTGTGACCTCAGTCGAGGGCGTCGGCAGCCGCTTTACGATTCGCCTGCCGCGCTAGGAAGCCCCTCGGCATAAATAAAGGGATAGGGCCACACGGCCCTATCCCTTTTTGCTAGCTATGGCAGCTTGTGCGCTACTCGCGGCACAGATGCACGGCGAAACCGGCGAACTCGCGCTTAAAGTACACGAGCTTGGTGCTACCGTCGGGCAGCAGCGCGCGCGACTCTTCGTTGACCTCGAGCCCGCGCTCGGCAAACCACTTCTCGGCCGCATCAATGTCGTTGACGGCAAAGCCGATGTGGCCCTTGGTGCCACGACCATTCTGCTTCATGACCTCGACCAGCGAATCGTTAAAGTACGAAACCGGGGTCTCGATAACGGGCAGACCCATCATCGTCGAGAACAGCTCCGCGATCTCCAGGGCGTCTGCCGGGTCGGTGGCGTTAATGCCCACATGGGCAACGCGCATGCCAAAGAGCTCGACCGGATTGGCGTTCTGCTCACTCATGCAGTCAGCGCCTACTGAGCCATGACGTCAAGAACGGCCTTCTCGGCAGCGACGCGGTTCATGCCGGTCATGAAGGGCACGCCGCTCACGTACGGGCAGGTAAGGCCCTCGGGGGCAACGGTGGTGGCGATCAGCAGATCGGCGCCCTCGTCGCAAACGTCCTTGGCCTCGGAGATGGCGCACTGCACGATCTCGTACTTGTCGGCGTAACCGTTGGCGTCGAGCATGGTGGCGACCTTCTGGGCAACGAGCGTGGAAGTAGCAGCGCCAGCACCGCAAGCCAAAACGATCTTCTTCATAGGTAATGTCTCCCTTCATGGTTTACTTTAGGTAAGTGTACCGCAGCGAGCGATGGCACTCAGCCTCGATGAGCTTTTATGCCAGTTTGCTTGCACGCTGCGTATAATACATCTAGTACGTGTTGTCATACCGCTCGCTTTAAGAGCGACTAAGGACTCTGAAATGCCCGATTCCCGCACCCTCTGGACCGCCGTCGTTATCATCTGCATCGCCGTGTCGGTGTTCTTTAGCGTCAAAAAACGCACCACGTTCAAGCGTCTGCAGCAGTTGATGGCCGCCAAGCAGTGGGACGAGTTCGATCGTTTGCTCGACGGCAAACTCACCAGCATGCTGTACCCACGCTACAACCGCGACTACCTGCGCCTGAACTCCTATCTGCTGCGCGAGGACCACAAGCGTGCCAGCGAGATGTTCGACCTGCTGCTGGGGCTCAACCTCCCCAAGATGCAGCGCGTCGACCTGGTGATCAAAGCCTTTAACTACTATGTTGGCCAGGAGGACCGCAAAAAGTCCAAAGAGCTGTTGCACGAGATCAAGGGCTTTGAGGGCGGTCAGGCCGAGGCGGTCGCACACGAGTGCCAGCTGATGTACGACACGATGATCTTGAAGCGCCACAACGATATTCCCGAGCTGGAGCGCATGCTCGAGGACGTCGGCGACGACCCGGTCAAGCGCTGCCGCTTGGAGTACCTGCTGGCCCTGCAATACCAAAACAAGGGCGACGAGGCAAAGTTCCAAGAGTTCCTAGAGAAGTCGGGCCAACACTCGATGGCCGTCAACGCGTAACGGACGGCTTGTGCTAGACTTCTAGTCTCACGGGGGCGTGGCGGAATTGGCATACGCAGGAGACTTAAAATCTCTCGCCGCAAGGATTGTGGGTTCGAGTCCCACCGCCCCTACCATGTGATTGCTTGCGAGCCCGTGTTCCCCAGGGATGCGGGCTCGCTTCTTTTAGATGCCGGCGGG
>UQLB01000031.1 GCA_900541725.1 uncultured Collinsella sp.
AGCTGCGGGAACGGCCTATCCGCTCAAAGTGTTCGGCTGAGATCGGAAATCAACCCAGGCCAATCGGCATGACTAAAAACGCCGTGAGGATCATAAGAGTCAAATAGACAAAAAAGCGCGGGGCCGGTTTGATTCCGACCCCGCGCTCTGCGCTGGTGCGTTGTTGTTTGGTTTAGCCCAGCAGGCTCAGGCCAACAGAGATAAACGCCAGGATAACGCCGACGATAGACTCGCCGCCCAGCAGGCCGCTGGCGACGACCAAGCCCTGCTCCTGGAAGGCAGCATCCTTGGCGGCCTTCTCCTCGTCCGAAAGACCGGCGGCGGCGTCGCGTTGTGCGGCCCACTTGTCGTAGGCGAGTTTGACGCAGGAGCCCAAGAAAGCCGTGAGCGACATATAGAACGGCAGGTACACGCCCAGGCCGATCATCATGGCCGGAATGCCGAGCCAGTACATGACGATGCCGGCGATAAAGCCGCCCGCAAACCACGGCACGCTCGGGATGCCCGAGACCATGGTGGCGACCACGCTTGCCTGCGCGGCAACGAAGCTCTTGTCGGGGCCGAAGGCGTCCGGACCATAGGCGGTGACGAGCGCGACCATGACGGCGGCGGCGACCAGGGCGCCCACGATGCCGCCGATGGCCTGGCCGACCCACTGTGCGCGCGGGTTGGTGCCCAGCACGGCACCGGCCTTAAAGTCGTTCATGACGTCGCCCGCAAGGCCGCACGCTACGGCCACGATGCCGGCGATAAAGAACAGCTTGACCTGAGCGAGCTGCGCAAAGGCGGCAACGATGAGCATGACGATGAGGCCGAAGATTTCCATGGGGTCGATACCCGTCTGGCCGCAGCTCTGTGCACTCATGATGGTGGTGATAAAGGTGAACAGCGTGACGATGACGGCCGGGACGGGACCAAGGTCGAGCACGATGGCGATGATCACGGCGATGGCGGCAGCGCCCAGGCCGATGATACCGGCGTCGAGCTTAAGGGAGCCCGAGATGAGCGACTGCTCGTCGGTGTCGGTGGAGCTGTCGGCGGCGAGGCCGCGGACGATACCGGCGACCTGCGGCAAGATGTCCTTGAGGACGACGGCGACGCCAAAGCCCATCATGAGGCCCATACCCAGGGACTTAACAATGCCCTGTGCGGTCATAACGTCAAACAGACCGGCAGCGGTGCCGCCGACAATGATGCCAAAGTTGCCCAGAAGCGCGCCGGCAAACCAGAACGCGACGGGGGCGAAGCCCACCAAAAAGCCGATGGACAGCAACATGGGCGAGTTGTAGATGGCAAAGGTCACACCGGGGATATTGAGCGTGCACAGCATGCTGGGCACCACGCCCAGAGCGTCGCGAAGCACGCTGTAGATGCCTGCGATGGCCATGGAGCCAAAGAGCTGCTTGCCGGTCTTGCCGCCGGCCTCGGTAGCACGCAGGGTCTGAGCTGCGGCGTTGCCGGTGGGGAACTCCAGCGCGGCGTCCACGATAAAGTGACGGTGGATGAGCGCTGTCGCCAGAAGGCCCAAGACGGTGCCGGCGAGCGCCACGATAAACATGTCGAGCCAGCTGATCTGGTCGGCATAGCCCAGCATCCAGGCGCCCGGGATGGTAAACGCCAGGCCGCCGGCGACCATGGCGCCCGCGGACATGATGGTGTGGGTGACGTTGGCCTCGTTGAGGCTGGCGTTGCCCATGAGCTTCAGGAAGAACAGCGAGATGACGGCAGCGAAAATGATTGGCCAGGGGAGGGCGCCCATCTTGAGGGCCGTGTAGGCCGAGCTTGCCGTGATGATCACGCAGCCAAGGACGCCGATGACGACGCCGCGCAGCGTGAGTTGCCCGCGCATCGAAGCGCGGTTCGAGGGATTGCTCATATTGAACTCCTTTGCGTATATCCGCTTCCCCCGGGAGCGCCGCTACGGATACGGCGCGGGAAGTCGGGTTACCAAGGGCCGCCGCGTGAGCTCGCGCACGACCGCGCACCAGTATAGCGGCAAGGTAGTCATTTTGGGATGACTGGTTTAGGTAGGCGATATACTGCTGGGCAGACGAAAGGAGCGCCGACGATGCTTAATGGGTGCGCATATATATTGACGGTCGACGTGGGCAACACGTTCATTCGCTTTGGCCTGTTTGCCGAGGATTCGGCCGCGGCGCAGGAATGTCCGCTTGCGACGTGCGAGATCACCACGCCGTCGAGCATCACAGCAGACGAGGCGCGCATGCGTCTCGTGCAGGTCATGGCCGCACTGGCGGCCGATGCGGGCATGCCGGGTGTGCTCGTACCCGCCGCGGCCGTGCTGAGCTGCGTGGTCCCGGCGCTCGAGCGCCCGTGGAAGGCGGCACTTTCCCGCACCTGCACGGGGCGCGTTCTTACCGTGGGACCGGGCCTCAAGACTGGCATGCCCGTGCACTACGACGATCCGGCCGAGATCGGTCCCGACCGCATCGCCGATGCCGTGGCGGCCCGCGCCGTCTACGGCTCTCCGTGCATCGTGATCGACCTGGGCACGACGACCAATATTGAGGTCATCGACGCGCACGGCACCTTTGTGGGCGGCGTCATCGCGCCGGGTCTGGCGCTCGGTGCCCGGTCGCTTTCGGCCGCTGCGGCGCGCCTGCCGCAGGTCGAGCCCTCGGCACCCACGCATGTGATCGGTCGCAACACGCGCGAGGCCATGCGCTCGGGCGTGGTCTTGGGCGAGGTGGCCCGCATCGACGGCATGCTCGACATGGTGCTCGCCGAGATGCGCGCGACCAAGGCCGCGGGGGAGGGCGACGTGCCCATCGTCATTACCGGCGACGACGCCGAGGCGCTCGCGGCGTTGGTCGGCCATAGCCTGACGGTAGACGACGCGCTGACGCTGCGGGGTCTCGCCGAGCTCTACCGCATCAACCAAAAGCCCCGCCGCGTGTAAAGGTGAGGGCGCCGGTGGGACAAACGCCCCCACCTTTCACCTGCTACAATGGGTCAAACTATTGCGATTACGGAGGTGTCTGCCATGTCGGACGATCTTCATCAAACTTCGTCAGGCAAGCGCCTGGACGTCATTAGCTGGGACGAGTTCTTTATGAGCGTGGCCATCGCCGCGCAGCGTCGCAGCAAGGACCCCAACACGCAGGTGGGTGCGTGCATCGCCAACACCAACCACCGCATCCTTTCGGTGGGCTACAACGGTACACCCTCGGCGCTCAACGACGACTTTTTTCCGTGGGGTACGAGCGACGACCCGCTGCAGGACAAGCACAACTACGTGGTCCATGCCGAGGCCAACGCCGTGCTCAACTACCGTGGCTCGCTCAAGGACCTCGAGGGTTCCACGGTCTACGTCACGCTGTTCCCGTGCCACGACTGCGCCAAGATTTTGGCTCAGGTGGGCGTGGGCGAGGTCGTCTACCTGGACAACAAGTACGCCGACACCGATGACGGACGCATCAGCCGCCGCATCCTCGACTCCTGTGGCATCAGCTACCGCCAGGTTATCGTCGATGTTCATATTGGTACCGGGGGACAAACTCAGCAGTAGCGGCAGCCTGTGTTAGCGTCGGGCGCCGGCAAAAGCAGCTCAAAGAGCCCCGTCCCAAATTGACTACTCGTGAAAGTCGCGTCTGCGCGCATGGACGGCTCGTGAGCGGGTACACGGCTGTAGTAACATAGCTCTGTCCGCGGGCGCGCCCGCGTTATTGTGAGAAAGGAGCCCCTGTGGCTGTTAACGAAGAGCTGCTTAAGAAGGTTCTTGAAGAGATTCGCCCCAACCTACAGGCCGACGGCGGCGACATGGAGTATATAGGCGTTGATGACGAGGGCGTCGTCAAGCTGGAGCTTCAGGGCGCCTGTGCCGGTTGTCCCATGAGCGCCCTGACGCTTTCCATGGGCATCGAGCGTATCCTCAAGGAGCACGTGCCCGGCGTTACGCGTGTCGAGCAGGTCAATGCCTCCGGCGAGACCGATGACCTGTACGACGAGTATGCGCCGTTCTAAGAAGTGAAAGCTGCGGGCGATATGCTCCGCATAGACGTCACGCCCGAATATGCGGCTGCGAGCGCAAGGCCCGCGGCCGCATTTGTATGTAGGGAGCAGGGGGACCGATATGCTCAACGACCTCTACCATATGCTTGATCCCGTCGCCATCTCGGCGGGGCCCATCACCATCTACTGGTACGGCTTGGCCTATGTGGTCGGAGCTCTGCTCACGGCGGTCGTCATGTACCGCACGCAGCGCCGTTGGGGTTTTGACATTACGGTTGACGACCTGACGAGTGTCGTGGTCGGCGTGGTCTTTGGCCTTATCATTGGCGCCCGCCTGTTCTACGTCATCTTTTACGGCGACGGCTACTACTGGGCGCATCCGCTCGAGATCTTTGCTACCAATGAAGGCGGCATGAGCTTCCATGGCGGCCTGGTGGGCGGCATCATCGGCGGCGTGCTCGTGTGCCGCATGTACAAGCTCGACGCCTGGACCATCGCCGACCTTGCCGTTATCGGTGCTCCGCTGGCCTTATGTCTGGGACGCTGCGCCAACTTTGTCAACGGCGAGCTGTGGGGCAAGCCGACCGATCTGCCCTGGGGCGTGATCTTTGGCGGCACCGCGGGCGATATGCCGCGCCATCCCTCCCAGCTCTACGAGGCGTTTCTTGAGGGCATCGTGCTCTTTTGCATCCTGCAGGTGCTCAGCCGCAAAAAGCCGCTATTGCCCCAGGGTACGTTTATGGGCGTCTTTGTGATGGGCTACGGCATCGTTCGCTTTTTGATTGAGTTTGTGCGCGTGCCCGATGCGCAGCTGGGCTATCTGCTGGGCGGCGTCATCACCATGGGTCAGCTGCTGAGCCTGCCGCTCGTAATCGCGGGCCTGGCGCTCATCATCTTCGCCCGACACCGCAACCAGCCCCAGCGCGTCTACCTGGACGCCTAACCACCAAAACCACCACAAAGGGGACAGGCACCTTTGTGGTGGTCTTGCCGAGTTTGATAGGTTTCTAGAAAGGCTTTCGGACTGTGAAGGATTCCGACCTCTCCACAACGGCTGCGCGCGACGCTGCCCGCATCGTCTGGTTTAAGCGTTACCCCGCCAAGCAGACGCTCATCGCATTTTTGCTCGCGCTGTTGGCGACCACGGCGTTTTCCATCGATCCCGCCCCGGTGTCGAGCAACGCAGTCTTGGCAATTGACCCCAAAGCCTCGGGCATGCTGTACGTGTGCTACGAGGTGCTCCTCTCGTTTGCCGGCCATACCGACGCGGTCATGCTGCTTGCGCTTGCCTGCCTGCTCACGCTGCCGTTTCGCTACGTATTCTTTGGCCGCGGCGACGCCTGGCGTCCCTCGGTGATCCTTCCGTCGCTGTTCTTTGCCGTCTGCATGGTGTTTGGCCGCAGCTACGACCTCACCGATTCGGCCGAGATCGTGCTCGGCGACAAGGCCCGCATTATCTGTGCCTGGATAGGCGGTGCGGGCTGGATGCTCTTGGCGGTCGTTGCCTTCTATCTGGCTTTTGAGTGTCTAGATTGGCTGAGCTCTCGGCGCATTCCGTTTTCTGAAGCGCACTTTGGCCGCGTATGGCGTGTGGCTCACGCCGTGCTCTCGGTCCATCCCTTTGCCGGGCCCTTCCTGGTGCTTATGGTCGCCTGGGCGCCCACGCTCATCGCTTCGCTGCCCGGCCTTTTTATGGGAGATACGGGTGCGCAGATTCGCCAGTGGTTCAACTACCCCAACGGCACGAGTGACTACCTGCGTCTGCTCAATCCCAATGTGCTGCTCAACGGACATCACCCCGTGGTGCATACGGCTATCATCGGTTCGTGCGTCCAGCTGGGGCTTTCACTGTTCAACAGCGCCAATGCAGGTCTTGCCATCTACACCTGCGCTCAGTTCGTCATTACGGCCGCCTGCATGGCCTATTCCATCTCGTCGCTGCGCAAGCTGGGCGTGAGCCTGCCGGTCCGCGGCGTAATCCTGCTGTTCTTTGTGTTTATGCCCATGTTCTCCAACTACGCGGCCTTGCTTACCAAAGACGTGCTGTTTGCCGACGCGTTTTTGGTGCTGTTGGTGCAGACCGTGAAGCTCGTGGCCTGCGGCCTGCCCCGTCGCGATGCCAATGTCGAGCGTGCAGGCGAACAGAGGCCTGTGCTCTTTGCGCGCCACGACTGGCTGCTGCTCGCTCTGGGCGCCATGGGTTCCACGTTTCTGCGCAATGGCGGCCTGGTGTTTCCCCTGGCGGCATGCGTGATCGCGGCGGCGTTTTGCGCGTGGGACGCGCATGTGGCTCGTCGTGCGGCCAAACAGGCTGGTGCTGAGCCTTCGGGCGCCATCCCGCGTTTCCGCTGGGTGGGCGTTCTTGCGGTGCTTGCGCTCTGTCTTGCCTCCAATATGTACTTCACCAAGGTCTTTATGCCGGCGCACGACATCACGCCTGGTTCCAAGCGCGAAATCCTCTCGATTCCGTTCCAGCAGACGGCTCGTTTCGTCCAAAAGCACGACGGCCTCAACTCGGGTGTCAACCCCACGGTTAAGGAGGACGGCACCATCGTGGAGGCTCCTTGCGACGGCTTGGTGACCGACGAAGAGCGTGCCGTGATCGACCGTGTGCTCAAGTACGAGAATCTGGGCCGCCGTTACAACCCGGATAAGTCGGACGCTGTCAAAAATTGCTTCAACGAGTACGCCTCGCAGGAGGACATCAAGGCCTATTTTGAGGTGTGGGCCCAGATGTTCAAAAAGGATCCCGAGTGCTATATCTCGGCGCTCATCAATAACTACTACGGCTACTTTTATCCGAGTGCCCGCGATGCGTGGGTCTACAGCACGGCGCGCAGTGCCGAGATTATGGCAAAGCCCGATAACCTCAAGTACTTCGACTTCCATCCGGTCGATAGCAAGGTTGTGCGCTGGTGCGACCACCTGATCAACCTGTATCGCGTGGCGGTGCAGCGCATCCCGTTTATCTCGCTCACCATGAGCTCGGCCACCTATGTGTGGATCATGATCGCCGTGGTGGTCTATCTGCTACGTCGTCATTCGTGGCGCGGGCTGGCCATTTGGGTGCCGCTGCTGGGCGTGCTCGCCGTGTGCCTGATCGGTCCCTGCAACGGCTCGACCTACATGCGCTACCTGTATCCGGTCATCGCCTGCATGCCCTTTGCCATCGGCGCCACCATCACCCGCAGCGACCTCCTCTGGTCCTAATTTGGTGCAAAGGGGACAGGTTACTTTGCACCAAGGGGCTGTATCATCACGACGCCTTCATTTTGGGGTTTATCTCGCAGGCCAGTAGGTATATCATAACGACGTTTGTTTATATTGCCCGAGCATCTGCGCTGGGCTTTAGGTCGAAACCGATAGGAGACACGTATGTCCGGACACTCTAAGTGGGCCACAACCAAGCATCGTAAGGGCGCGCAGGACGCCAAGCGTTCCGCCCTCTTCTCCAAGCTGAGCCGCAACATCACCGTTGCTGCCCGTCTCGGCGGCGACCCGCTGCCTGAGAACAACGCCAGCCTCGCTGCTGCCGTTGCTAAGGCCAAGGCTCAGTCCATGCCCAAGGACAAGATCAAGTCCGCTATCGACAAGGCCTTCGGTTCGGGTGCCGACGCCGCCGTCTACGAGAACATCGTGTACGAGGGCTACGGTCCCGCCGGTGTCGCCGTCTACGTTGACTGCCTGACCGATAACCGCAACCGCACCGCCGCTGATGTCCGTTCCGCCTTCTCCCACGCTGGTGGTAACCTGGGCACCTCGGGCTCCGTTGCCTTCCAGTTTGAGCGCAAGGGCCAGATCGTCGTCGCCAAGGAGATCCTGGACGAAAACGCCAAGAAGGAGACCATGATCGCCAACGGTGCTGCCGGTGACGAGGATGAGTTCATGATGGCTATCGCCGAGGCCGGTGGCGAGGACTACGAGGACGCCGGCGAGGAGTGGATTGTCTGGACTGCTGCTAACGACGTCATGGCTGTCTCCAAGGCACTCGAGGAGCAGGGCATCCAGGTCAAGGGCTCCGAGACCACCATGGTCCCGACCACCCCGACCGAGGTCTCTGGTACCGACGCCAAGAAGGTCCAGCGCCTCATCGACCGTCTCGAGGAGCTCGACGACGTCCAGGATGTTTACAGCACCATGGATATGACTGACGAGGTCATCGCTGCCCTCGAGGAGGAGTAGCGCCTGCACGGGTTAAGCCGTGCATATCTGGGCATAATGAAGCGAGCATGCAAGCCTCGTGGAATAGATGAGCCGGATCCGCGTGCGTACAGCACCGGACCCGGCTCTTTTATAATGATGCGAATCGTTTTGCATTCTGTGGACCGAAACCTGAAGGGAGCGCGCGTGCGCGTACTCAAACGAGCCCTTGCGATTGTGTATCTTGCCGCCGCCATCGTGGCGCTGGGTACGCTTGTCTGCCAGTTCTGGGGACCGTATACGTATCGCTTTATGCTGCTGTTGCGTGACACCATGCCTCGCGTCATCGTTACGGTGTGCGCCGCCATTGTGGCACTTGGCGTGCTTATCGGGTTTTTCCGCCTGATGTTCGCGCGTCACGAGCCGTCCTGCGTGCATCCGGCGGGGGAGCGCAATATCGAGGTTACGCTCGCAGCGCTTTCCTCGTGCGCCCGTGCCGCGGCGGAGTGCGATGATCGCGTGATGGTTGAGCATATCGAGGCGCGCGTTCAAGGCTCCGACGAGTCGCGCGTTCGTTTTAAGGTCGAGGCCATCGCGCTGGATGATAAAGACGTCGCCTCTCTTGCCACCGCGATGCAGCAGCGCATCGAGAAGGCCTGCGACACCATGCTCGGCACGCCGGGCACGACCGCGCGCGTCCGTTTTTTGCCGTCCAAGACTACCGTCCAGACCGTGGAGGTTTCCGGTGAGTGATACCAACCAAGACAAGACCGCCCGCACGCCGCGCCTGACGATCGACCAGAACGCTACGCCGGCAGGCGAGTCCGCCGACACCAAGCCCGAGGCCGGCGAGCAGCACGACAGCGCCGCCAACGACTTTGACGAGGCCATGGGGCTCATCAAAGGTACGGGCGCTGCTATCTGGAGCTACGCCGTGCGCCACCCCAATACTACGCTCGGCGCCTTGGCAGGCTTTATCCTCGCCGTGCTGGTACTTACGTTGGGCCTGTGGGACACGCTCGTCATCGCATTCTTTGTGCTGATCGGTGCCGTGATCGGCCAGATTCGCGATGGCGAGAACGGTATCGTCAACTTCTTCGGCCGTCTGTTTAGCGGCCGCTAATATGTATTCGACTGTCGCATCTGCGGCAGGCATAAGGAGGAACCATGGCTTTTAACACGAAGGTCGATGTGGCCGATACCGAGCTCGAGGCGAATGAGGCCGTCGCCGCCGAGGCGGAGGACGTAACGCTCGAGGACGAGGCGCTCGTCGAGGCCGAGTCCGATACGGACGAGGACAACGAGGAGATGGACGAGGAGGCGGACGAGTCCGAGGACTCGCTGACCTATTCCAACGGCGTGATCGAGAAAATCGTCGCCATGGCCACCCGCGAGGTTCCGCACGTTCTGGGCATGAAGGGTAACCTTATGCACTTTGTGCAGGAACAGTTTGGTGCCGAGAACCTGACCAAGGGCGTGACGGTCGAAGTCACCGATGATAATCGCGTGGTCGTCAACATCTCCGTCATTATCGAGTACGGCGCCTATGCGCCCGCGATCTTCGACGATGTCAAGGCACGTGTCACCGAGCGCCTTGCCGCGATGACCGGCCTTGAGGTGGCGGGCGTCAACCTGCGCATCGAGGACGTCATCACCCCCGAGGAGTACGAGCACCGCACCAGCCAGCACGAGTAACCTTCCAAAAAGGGACAGGTTTGTTTTGGCAGGCTTTATCTGCGAAAACGTTAAACGGCCGACCGCGCAAGCAAAAGCGTGGCCGGCCGTTATTTGTATGCCCCCCGATGTGGGCATACCGCTCGTCTAACTAGGGGTTGCAATCGTCGCGTTCCGCGTTACCCTAATGGGCGCATTGTTTCCAAATTGTTAACGAGGGGTTGCCGTAATGGCCGACGAGCACGAAACAGAAAGCAAGGCATGGGCGATTGAGGCCGCCGCGGCAGAGGCGGCATCGCGTGCTGCCGAGGAGGTGCATCGTCCTCCCGTGGTGCCGATGGAGCGCGTGGTTGATCGCACCGATATCGAGCGCGGCGAGCGTGTCGGTCAAAAGCGCAGCCAGGAGCCGGGCTTCCCGCGCTTTTTTGCCGAGCTCAATCTGGGCCTGATTCTTACGGCCTTCGCCATCGTTGCGTTTAAAACCCCTAATCACTTTGCTTTTGGCGGCACCTCGGGCGTGTCGGTCATTCTGTCCACGCTGTTCCCGACCCTGCCCGTCGGCGTTTTTATGTGGATTATCAACGCGGTTCTCGTCGTCTTGGGCTTTATCTTTTTGGAGCGCAAGGCAATCCTGTGGAGCGTCTTCGCCTCGTTTGCGCTTTCGGCCTATGTTTCGCTGTTTGAGCTTTTTATTCCGACCGATGTCTCTCTGACGGGTGATATGTGGCTCGACCTGTGCTTTGCCGTCATCTTGCCGGCGCTCGGCAGCGCTATTGTCTTTGATATTGGCGCCTCGACGGGCGGCACGGACATTCTTGCCATGATCCTCAAGCGCCGCACGACGCTCGAGATTGGCCGCGCGCTGCTGTTGGTTGATATCGGCATCGTGGCCATCGCGGCCTTTTTGTATGGCCCGCGTGTCGGTCTGTACTGCGTGCTCGGCCTGTTTGCCAAGACGCTTGTGGTCGACAAAGCCATTGAGAGCATTCACCTGCGCAAAGTCTGCACGGTCATTTGCTCCGAGCCGCGCAAAGTCGAGGAGTTTATCGTCAAGCATCTCAACCGCACAGCGACCATCAGTCGCGGCTACGGTGCCTTCTCGGGCAAGTGCGTGACGGTGATCATGAGCGTGCTGAGCCGTCGCGAGGCCGTGCAACTACGCCGCTATGCGCGCGAAGTCGATCCGGGTGCCTTTATCACGATCGTCGACAGCTCCGAGATCGTCGGCAAGGGCTTCCGCGGAACGAACTAGCACAGACATATTCAACGAACCGCCTGCTGGCGCCGTGTACCTTGCAAATCGGTCATCTTTGAGTATTTGACCCCACATTGGGCAATAATGATGCTAAAGACAACGTTTGCGATCCAAGTGATTCGTTCAAGATACGAAGGGATGATTCTATGTTCTGCTCGCAGTGCGGCGCCCCCATGGGCGATAACGACAAGTTCTGCGGCGTGTGTGGTGCTCCTAATGCCGGTGCCGCTGGCCCCGCTCCCCAGGGACAGCCTCAGCCCCAGCAGTTTGTTCCGCAACCGCCCGTGGCGAATGCGCCAAAGGGCTGTGTGGCTCAGGCGTTTGAGGATATGACCAAGACTCCGGGCGTGCTGCAGCGCGTGTGCCAGATCGCTTTTTTGCCGGCGCTTATCTGTGTCGTGTCGGTACTCGTGCTGTTCATCCCCGTTATCGGCGGTATTGCGGCTGCCATCGGCTTTTTGGCTGCCTACGTGGCGAGCGTGTGCGGTTCGGGCTTTGGCATCGAGTGGGGTCGCGACCTGTCGCTTAAGATCGATGACGGCATGGGTCGTCCGTTGATGCGTTCCACGTCGTTTGGTCTCGGAATCTTTTCGAGCGTTATTTCGGTCGTACTCGAGTTTATCGCTGCCATTCCCATTATCGGTGTAGTGCTTTCGCTGGCGGAGGGCGCGGTAATTGGCGCCGCAGGCTCGTATTCGTATTACGGCTCTTATGCGCTCGAAGCTGCGCTGTTTGGCTCGCTTGGCCTGCTTGTCCTGGCGCTAATTGCCTCGGCGATTCTGGGTGTCTTCTTTAAGATGTTCGCCGACATTGCCGTGATGCACTTTGCGGTGACCGGGCGCGTCGAGAGCGCGTTTTCGCTCGATAAGGTCTGGGCGGCCTTTAAGCACAACAAGACCAAGCTGTTCTGTGCTTCGTTCCTTCCCGAGTTTTTGACGGGCCTGGTTTCCAACGCCATTACGTGGATCTTGACAGCTGTCTTTGGTGCCATCGCCGGAATTGGCGCGTACGGCTATTACTATCGCCCCACGGGTATCGAGGCGATTGTTACCGCCGGTGGTGTCACGCTCGTATTGTTCCTGGTGCTGATTGCATTCGTCACGGTGTTCCTTACGGTCTTTGGCAAGATGCTCAAGCACCGTGCCGTTGGCTATTGGGCTGCACGTTATGCAAGCGAATGGGCCGATGAGGACAAGGACGACGTTTTGACTTTTGTGCTCCCGGGTGAGAAGAAGCCTGCTCCTGCGGGATTCAATCCCACGGCAGCCACTGGTGCTGCGCCTGCCCCGGCGCCCGCGCCTGCACCTGCCCCGGCACCCGCGCCTGCCCCTGCCCCGGCACCTGCTCCTGTCCCCGCACCGGCGTCCGAGGCGACGCCTGCGGAGCCCGATTGGGATGCCGTTGCCACGCCGGCGGATGAGCCGGGCGATAATCCTGCTGCCGAAAACAATCAAACCGAATAGCCGGTCGAGGCGCCCTGGGCAACTGAGCCCGGGGTGCCTTTTTCTACTGCGAAAGCAAGAAAATGCCTGGGAAAACGGTTGCAGCAAAATTTCTCGGAAATTGGTCAATGTTGCGCAACAACGTCGCGGCTATTGTTGAGAACGTAGACGTGTAAGGTTTGAAGGCGTGCGACGCCTTAGGAAAAGGAGAGGCTCATGTTCTGTCCCACTTGTGGTTCTCCCATTTCGGATGATGCCAAATTCTGCCCTGTTTGCGGATCCGCCGTTGGTGCCGCTTCTGCCGCTGCGGCCCCGCAGCCCCAGCCCGCTCCGGCCCAGGCTATTCAGCCCGCGCCCCAGCCTCAGCAGCAGTACACCGGTCAATACGCCCAACAGTCCGCATCCGCTCCGATGGGCTATGACCCCATTAAGGCTGACCGCAGCCTGATCGGCTGGCTGCTGCTCTCTCTTGTGACCTGCGGTATCTATTCGTTCTACTTCCTGTATTGCTTGGCACGCGACGTCAACACGTTGTGTCAGGATGACGGCGATTACACGCCGGGTCTGGCGGAATTCATCCTTCTATCGTTTGTGACCTGCGGCTTCTACGCGTACTACTGGTATTACAAGATTGGCAACCGCCTGCAGGCCAACGCTCCTCGCTACGGCCTGGTGTTCCAGGAAAACGGCACCACCGTTCTTCTGTGGCAGATCTTCGGCGCGCTCCTGTGCGGCCTTGGTCCCATCTTCGCTATGAACATCGTCATCAATAATACCAATGCCATGGCAACGGCTTACAACACTCGCCTTGGCGCTCGTGCCTAACAATAAGGGCGGCGTGAACAGCTTCCAGGGACATAGGGGCACGGCAGAGCTCCTTCGCCGCGCCCTTTTTTGCACCGGCGCGCTCTTTGTCGCCTGGCTCGCGCTCTACCTGCTCGACATTGGCTGCATTTTTCGATTGATGACGGGCATTCCTTGTCCGGGATGCGGCATGACGAGGGCGTGGCTGGCGGCGCTGCGCCTCGATTATGCGGCTGCCTTTGCCTACCATCCGCTGTTTTGGGTGGTGCCGATTGCGTTTGTGCTCGCGTTCGTGCGCGAGGAGGTGGCATCGAGCAAGCTAAAGCGTGGTATCGACATTGCGGTCACCGTGTTGTGCGTGCTGGTCGTCGTCGTATGGATCGTGCGCCTCATCAATCCGGCAGATGCCGGTCTGCTCTTTGGCGGCTATGCGCCCGCCGGAGTTCCCGACGATATCATCCACCTCGAACCCCCACGCTGGCTCACCATCCTTCGCTCTTACCTGGCGTGACGGAGGACGCGCTAGAAAAACGGTCGACACATAAGCGGGGGCGAACGTTGAGATAACGTCCGCCCCCGCTTTGCTTTAGCCAGGCTGTTATGGATGGGCGTGACGGCTACTCGTCGCGCTTTTCCTCGTGGCGAGCGGCAGCCCGCGCATCGTGGATGCCCTTGATTGCAGCATGGCGGGCGGTGCGAGCATCGTGCATGGCGTCGCGCGCCTCAGCGGCCGTGGCCTTGGCAGAGCGCAGCTTGGCGGCCAAGTCGGGGTTGGTCTCGGCAACCGCGGCGATCGTGGGGCCGTCGAGCTCCTCTTGCGTGGGCTCGGCCAAAAAGTCGATAGCATACTGGGCGGCCACCATGGAGCCCTTTGCCAGCACGGTCTCGTCAATCTTGTAGAAGCAAGAATGTTGGGCGTACGTGGCGCCAATCTGGGGGTTGCGCGTGCCAACAAAGGCGAGCACGCCCGGCACGCGGCGCAGGTACTCCGAGAAGTCCTCGCCCGAAAGCGTGCCGCGATAATGGCCTTCGCCCGCGGGGCCCAAGCACTTGACCACGGCCTGACGACAACGCTCGCTCGAGGCGACGTCGTTTTCGACCTTGTAGTTGGCGATGGTGTAGTCGGTAAGTTCGGCCTCTGCGCCCAGGGCTGCCGCGGTGTGCTCCACGATGCGGCGCATAAGCTCGGGCATTTCCTCGTGCGTCTTGTCGCCATAGGTGCGCACCGTGCCGGCGAGGTAGGCCGTGCCGGCGATAACGTTGCGCGCGGTGCCGCCGTGCAGCTCGCCGACGGTGATGACAGCCGGCTCGTAGGGGCTGATCTCGCGCGAGACGATGGTCTGCAGGGCGTTGACAATCTCGGCGGCAACCATGACGGCGTCGTGGCCGCGCTGGGGCATGGCGCCATGGCACGAGGTGCCGCGGACGTCGATGCGGAACCAGTCGGTATTGGCCATGCGCGGACCGGGCTCGCAGCTCACGGTGCCGGCGTCGACCTCACTCCAGATGTGCGCGGCGTAGGCACCATCGACGCCGTCGAGCACGCCCGTGCCGATCATGAGTTTCGCGCCCTGGCCGTTTTCCTCACTGGGCTGGAAGACGATGCGGACCTCGCCGTGGATGTCGTCGGTCATATGGCGCAGGATCTGCAGCGTGCCGAGCATCATGGCGATATGGCAGTCGTGGCCGCAGGCGTGCATGCAGCCCTCGTTGACGCTGGCGAACTCCTCGCCGGTCTGCTCGGTGACGGGCAGGGCATCGATGTCGGCGCGCAGCAGGATGCGGCGGCGTGGCGTGCCGTCCTCGCGGTAGGCATCGGGCGCGGTACCGCGAAGCGTCGCCACCAGGCCCGTCTTGAGCGGACGCTCGTAGGGGATATTCATGGCGTCAAGCTGGTTGGCGATGTCGGAAGTCGTGCGCTCCTCGGCAAGGCTCAGCTCCGGGTGCTTATGGAAGTGCCGGCGCTGCTTGATGATATAGGGTTCAAACTCGGCGGCGATATCCTGGATGGCCGCGGTAACGTCGTCTGCCGCGCGAACCTCGGTTGCCGCCATAATCTGCTGTGCCTTGGTCTTCGTCATGGTCGATTTGCTCCTTGTTGGCTCGATCGCAAAATCGTACAGGCTCTCTCCAGTATGTCACCTGCCGCTAGGGCTGGTAAAGTTGCCGTTTGCCGCTTGGGGTTTTGTTGCAAGGGCGGGGGAGTACACTCGGGAGTGTTGAATTTCCTGCCAGAGATGGGGATGCCCATGCAGCATATCGATCGGATTATCCGCTCCAAGAACGTTTTTACCGCCCAAGACGGCATCGATACCGCCCGCGAGCTGGCGATTGCCATTGCGGGCGATCGCATCGTCGCGGTCGGCGCATCCGATGACGTGGTTGCCGCCGCCCCTGCCGCCACGCCGGTGGTCGATTACGGCGAACAATTTATCTGCCCCGGTTTCCATGATGCGCACCTGCACTTCTTCCATACCTCGGTCGGTTCCTCGCCGTACATGCTCATGGATATGGGCACGTCAGAGGCGGCACTGGTGCAGCATGCGCTCGAGTTTTCCCAAGGCTTGTCCGATGACGCCTGGGTCGTGACCCAGGGCTGGCGCGATTACCGCTGGGATCCGCCCGAGCATCCCACCAAGGCGTCGCTCGATGCCGCTTTTCCCGATCGCCCCTGTGTTATGTACTCGGGCGACGGGCATACGCTGTGGCTCAACAGCCGCGCGCTCGAGGCGCTCGGCGTGACGCGCGACAGCGAACCTCCGGCGGGTGGCAGTTACGACAAAGACTCAAACGGTGAGCTTACGGGTATCGCTCACGAGGCTGCGGCCATGCAGCTGCTGCCGCGCTGTCTTGAGTGGCTGGGCGAGGACCGCATCGCGAGCGCTTACGCCGACCAGATGAAGCGTATGGCCGAACAAGGCATCACCTCAATCTGCGATATGTCGCTCATGCCCATGCCGGGCTGCGACTTTATCCGCGACGACGTCTACGACAAACTGCAGGCAGCCGGCAAGTTGGGCATCCGCGCCCATCTGTTCCCCACGCTGTTGGATGATCAGTCGCGCTTGGAAGAGCTGCAGACCCGCTACGCGAACAACGCGCTGCTCTCGGCGCCAGGCTTTAAGCAGTTCTTCGACGGCGTGTCGAGCGAACACACGGCCTATCTCACCGAGCCCTATGCCAACCCGCGCTTCCCGGGCGACCAGGGCCGTCTGACGGTTCCGGCCGAGCGTATGCGCAAACTGGTCCTCGCTGCCGCGGAGCGCGGTCACACCGTGCGCATCCACGTCATCGGCGACGGTGCCATCCATGCCGCGCTCGATATCTTTGAGGAGGCCGCCGAACTGTACGGCCTGCCCCAGCACGGTCATAACACGCTCGAGCATCTGGAGAACCTCTTGCCCGAGGACATCGACCGCCTGCACAAGCTCAACGTGGTTGCTTCGAGCCAGCCCTGTCACATTACACTCGACCCGGGCGGCCCCGAGCGCGATCTGGGCCTGGAGCGCAGCCGCATCATGTGGCCGTTTGCGACCTATAAACAGCGCGGCATTCGCCAAGCCTTCGGTACCGACAGCCCTATCACGCCCGTTACCAGCATGAACGTGCTCTACACGGCTATCACGCGCCAAGACCCCAAAAGCCATTGGCCCGAGGGTGGCTGGTTGCCGAGCGAGCGCATCGATGCAGCAACAGCCCTGCGTAACTACACCCTGGGCAGCGCCTATGCAGCGGGCGACGAGCAAAACCTCGGCAGCCTGGAGCCCGGCAAATACGCCGATCTGGTAGTCCTGGACCAAAACCCGCTCACCATTGACCCTCAAGACCTCCAGGCCACCAAGGTTCAGGCCACCTACCTGGCGGGCAACTTGATTTACGAGCGCTAATATTCATGTCGTACCGTTAAACGCGGCTCGTGCAGCCTATTTTGGGATGGCGCTCGAGCCGCGTTTGTTTGCCAATGGGGGTCCGCTAGGAGCGTCCCCGCTCTGCTGGATTTGGGCGCGGGGCGGAGGCGCCGCTGCCCCGCGCTCAATTCGGACATCAGCAATGCTGTTTCTTGGTGTTTTGCATACTTCCCATTACAGATTGCATAAAAAGGCTGGGATGTTCTTCCTGATCCTGATGTACCCCCGCCCGTGCCGTGCAAAAAACGGAGTATTCAGCACCGCGAGCTCTGCCGGTGCCGCTGCAGTCGGGTGGCATTGCGGAGATCGACGTCATTTTGGGGTCCGACGTGGCGCGAGGCATGCTTGTTTGTCTCGACGAGGCCCGTCTGCCGACCCAAATCGCCGGCCGAAGGCTACCGTGGGACTAATTAGATGCGCCCGGTGCGTATGCATTTGTCCCGGCCTGCTGAAAACTCCCAAAAATGCACAGTGCTCCCCAGGGGACCCGTGCGCGCAACGAAAACCATGCCCATGTCGCTATCCGCATCGCCATTTTGCTGCACTAACTTTTCTGAATGCCGGGCTCGAATTAGTTAACCTGCCTCCCGTGTGGCTCCGGAGGGGCGGGGCATAAGGTTTATCGCGAGTTCCGCACGAGCCGAAGGCCACTTAATGTGGCCTTCGTGCGAGCAGGACTGCCCGAGCAGGAAACCTTATGCCCCGCCCCTCCGGAGCCACACGGGAGCCACCGCTAAGTTATCCCCCGGCATTCAGAAAATCTAAGTGCCAAAAAATAAGATTTTTTGACTCCGTGTTGTATAACCCGCCATTCGTGGGTACCATTCAACGCGTACGCAAACAAAAAGGGTTAATTCGCGTGGCATAACCACGCGGCCCAAAAAGGAGGAGACAAGCATGTCGTCTTTGAAGCCGCTTGCAGATCGTGTTCTGGTCAAGCCCGACGAGGCCGAGCAGAAGACCGCTTCTGGTCTGTATATCGCCAGCAACGCTCAGGAGAAGCCGCAGCGCGGCACCATCGTTGCCGTGGGCGCCGGCAAGGTCAACGACAAGGGTGAGCGCATCCCCATGGACGTCAAGGTTGGCGACGTTGTCATCTACGGTAAGTTCGGTGGCAACGAGGTCAAGGTCGACGGCGAGAAGTATCTGCTGATGCGCGCCGACGACATCTACGCTGTCGTCGAGGCCTAGTCTCGTCAGAATCTCTGATTCGTCTTTGAACGCGCCCGCCGCATAGGACTCGGAAGCGGCGACGCGAGTCACATTTCTTTTGGAGGATTACCTACCATGGCAAAGAACATTACGTTCAACACCGATGCCCGCGCTAAGCTTGCCAAGGGCGTCAACACTCTGGCCGACGCCGTTACCGTCACCATGGGCCCCAAGGGTCGCTACGTTGCGCTGCAGCGCACGTTCGGTGCCCCGACCATCACCAACGACGGCGTTTCCGTCGCCAAGGAGATCGAGCTCGAGGATAACATCGAGAACATGGGTGCTCAGCTGGTGAAGGAGGTCGCTACCAAGACCAACGACACCGTGGGTGACGGCACCACCACCGCAACCCTGCTCGCTCAGGCCATCGTCAACGACGGTCTGCGCAACGTCGCCGCTGGCGCTAACCCGCTGGCCATCCGTCGCGGCATCGACAAGGCCGTCAACGCCGCCGTCGCCGAGATGAAGAAGCAGGCCAAGCCTGTCGAGACCAAGGAGCAGATCGCTTCCGTCGGTACCATCTCCGCCGGTGACCCCGAGGTCGGCGAGAAGATCGCCGAGGCTATGGAGGTCGTGGGCAAGGACGGCGTCATCACCGTCGAGGATTCCCAGACGTTCGATATCACCATCGACACCGTCGAGGGCATGCAGTTCGACAAGGGCTATGTCTCCGCTTACTTCGTCACGGACAACGACCGCATGGAGGCCGTGATGAAGGACCCGTACATCCTCATCACCGACCAGAAGATCTCCAGCGTTCAGGACATTATGCCCGTTCTCGAGGCTGTCCAGCGCGCTGGCCGTGGCCTGCTCATCATCGCTGAGGACATCGACGGCGAGGCTCTGCCGACCCTGGTCCTCAACAAGATCCGTGGCGCCCTCAACGTCTGCGCCGTCAAGGCCCCGGGCTACGGCGATCGCCGCAAGCGCATCCTCGAGGACATCGCCGTCCTCACCGGTGGCCAGGCTGCCCTGGACGAGCTGGGTGTGAAGGTCGCTGACATCACCGCCGATATGCTCGGTACCGCTAAGTCCGTCACCATCTCCAAGGACAACACCGTCGTCGTCGGCGGCGCTGGCTCCAAGGAGGCCATCGACGCTCGTATCGCTCAGATCAAGGGTGAGATGGAGAACACCACCTCTGACTTCGACCGTGAGAAGCTCCAGGAGCGCCTGGCCAAGCTCTCCGGTGGCGTTGCCGTCATCAAGGTCGGCGCTGCTACCGAGTCCGAGCTCAAGGAGATCAAGCATCGCGTCGAGGACGCCCTGCAGGCTACCCGCGCTGCTGTCGAGGAGGGCATTGTCGCTGGCGGCGGCGTCGCCTTCATGGACGCTGCTCCTGCGCTCGACGCCGTTGAGCTTGACGACCCCGAGGAGAAGATCGGTGTCGACATCGTCAAGAAGGCTCTGACCGCTCCGGTCGCTACCATCGCCAAGAACGCTGGCTTTGAGGGCGCTGTCGTGGTCGACAAGGTTGCCGAGCTGCCCGCCGGCCAGGGTCTCAACTCTGCCAACGGCGAGTGGGGCGACATGATCGAGATGGGCGTCCTCGACCCCGTCAAGGTCAGCCGCGTCACCCTGCAGAACGCTGCTTCTGTCGCCAGCCTGATCCTCATCACCGAGGCTACCGTCTCCGATGTGCCCAAGAACACTCAGCTTGAGGACGCTATCGCTGCTGCTACCGCTGGTCAGCAGGGCGGCGGTATGTACTAAGGCCGACAAGGTCTAGAACTCCCACCGGGAATCCGGGGCGTGACGGGGGCTTCTCTCCGGAACGTCCTCGGACATGCAAAGGGGCTCCGCATCGCGCTTCGCGCTGCGGAGCCCCTTTGCGTCCTGACGCTCCTATTTGGCAAGGTGTTTTTTAGAATCCATTTTGCGCTCGGCCTCG
>UQLB01000032.1 GCA_900541725.1 uncultured Collinsella sp.
GGGAGACGGCGAGTTAGCCGGCAGGTCGGCATGTCAATCCTGGTCTAACAGAGCCAAACAAAATGGGGACGCCCCGCAAGGAGTGTCCCCAGGTGCCAGGTGCCGGCCCGCAGTTACATCAATCCAAAGTGCTTCGCGGCGTTGTAGATGCCGTCGTCGTCCACGGCAGTCGTCACATAGGTCGCCGCAGCTTTCACCGTGTCCTGTGCGTTGCCCATGGCCACACTCGTGCCCACGGCGGCAAACATCGACAGGTCGTTCTCGCCGTCGCCAAAGGCAATCGCCTCGCTCGCGTCGATACCAAGCCGCTCGAGCGTCGCCGCCACGCCCAGGTCCTTGCCGCCGTTAGCGGGAATAATGTCGCAGAACAGGTCGCACCAGCGCGTGGTGAGCGAATGCGACACGGCATCGGTCACGATATGCTCGTCAACTGGGTCAACAAAGGCACAGAACTGATAGACCGGCGCGTCAAAGGCATGCTCAAACGGCTCCTCGTGGTAGACGATTCCCGCGTTGCTGCCAGCCGTCACCACGCGCTCGGACAGGCGGTTCACAAACGAGTTCTCGCCCTGCATGCACAGTGAGTCGTAGCGCCCCTGCGCCACCTGGTCCACAATCACCGCAACGTCGTCCGGATCGATCGGGCAGCTGCGGTAGACGCCCTTGGCATCAAAACAGTGCTGGCCCGAAAGCGTAATGTACGCATCCCAGCCCAGGTCGAACAGCCAGTCCGGCATCTGGTAGGTCGGACGGCCCGTGGCGATCACGCACGCAATCCCCTGCTCGCGAAAGCTGTCGAGCACCTGCTGCGCCGACGCCGGAATCCGGTGGGTCTTAAAGCTCAGCAGCGTACCGTCGATATCGAAAAACGCGGCTTTGATCATTCTCGCCTACTCCTCGCCCTCGAGCTTTTCGCTCGCCTCGAGCCACGCCATCTCCAGCTCGTCCATGGCGGCGTGAGCCTCGTCGATCTTTGCCTGCTGCTCGCCGAGCGCCGTGTAGTTGGTGGGATCGACCTGGGCCATGGCGGCCTCGGCCTCCTCCACGCGGGCGCGCTGCGTCTCCATCTTGCGCTCGAGCGAGCTCACCTCGCGGCGGAGCTTCTGACGCTCGGCGTTGGAAAGGCCGTTGGGCTGACCGCTCGACTTGGGCTTGTCGGCAGCAGCCGCCGCACCGGTGTCGAACGTGCCGGTCTTAGCGCTCGGCGCGCCCACGGGCTCGCCCTCGGCGGTAGCGTTGCACAGGCGCAGGTACTGGTCCACGCCGCCGGGCATATGCGTCAGATGGCCATCGAGCAGTGCCCACTGTTGGTCGGTCACGCGCTCCATCAAAAAGCGATCGTGTGTCACCAGGATCAGCGTGCCGGGCCAGCCGTCCAGCAGGTCCTCGACAATCGCGAGCATGTCGGTATCCAGGTCGTTGCCCGGCTCGTCCAGGATGAGCACGTTGGGCTCGTCCAGAATCGTCAGCAACAGCGACAGGCGACGGCGCTGGCCGCCCGAAAGATCGCCGATGCGGCTCCAGAGCTGCTGCGTCGTAAAGCCCAGACGCTCGCAGAGCTTCTCGGGCGAAGTCTCCTTGCCGTCGATGACGTAGTACTTCTTATAGTTGCCGAGCACCTCGCGGATCGTGTCGCCCATGTAGGGTTCGAGCTCCTCGAGCTGCTGCGACAGCACGCCAAAGCGCACTGTCTGGCCAATCTTCACGCGGCCGCGCGTGGGTTCAATCTTGCCCTGGATCACGTCGAGCAGCGTCGACTTGCCGGCACCGTTCTCGCCCAGCAGGCCATAGCGGTCGCCCGCACCAATGAGCCAGGTCACGTCAGAGAGCACCTGCTTGGGCGCGCCATCGGTATCCGCATAGCCGGCGTCCACGTCGACCACATCGATAACCTGCTTGCCCAGGCGGCTCACGGCGAGGCGCTTGAGCTCCAGCTCGTCACGCACGGGCGGCACGTCGGCGATCAGCTCGCGAGCGGCATCAACGCGAAACTTGGGCTTGGTGGAACGCGCCTGGGCGCCGCGGCTCAGCCACGCGAGCTCCTTGCGCGCCATGTTGCGACGGCGTTCCTCGGTAACCGCGGCCATGCGGTCGCGCTCCACGTGCTGCAGGATATATGCGGAGTAGCCGCCCTCGAAGGGATCGACCTGGCCGTCGTGGACCTCCCACATGCTGGTGCAGACCTCGTCCAAGAACCAGCGATCGTGCGTGACCACGAGCATGGCGCCCTGACCGCGCTGCCAGCGAGCCTTAAGATGGCGTGCAAGCCAGTTGATGGTGCGCATGTCCAGATGGTTAGTGGGCTCGTCGAGCATGAGCACGTCGTAGTCGCCGATCAACAGGCGCGCGAGGTCCACGCGGCGGCGCTGGCCACCCGAAAGCTCGCCCACCGTGCCCTCCCAGGGCACATCGCTAATGAGACCGGCGAGGATCTGGCGCGTGCGGGGGCTCGACGCCCACTCATACTCGGGCGTGTCGCCCACGACGGCATGGTGCACGGTGTCGGTGTCGACAAGCTGGTCCTTTTGGCCGAGCAGGCCGATCGTGGTGCCGCGACGATGCGTCACGCGGCCGTCGTCGGGCTCCAGCGTGCCGGCGAGCACGCTCAGCAGCGTCGACTTGCCGTCGCCGTTTTTACCGACAATACCAATACGGTCGCCCTCGCCCACGCCGAGCGTCACGCTATCGAAAATATGCTTGGTGGGAAACTCTAGGCTGACGGAATCGCATCCCAAAAGAATCGCCATATGCCCTGCTCCTTCGTAGAAATTCAACGTTGTCCATAATAGCAGCGAAAAGGCGGGCCGCACACGACACAAAAAGGCGGGCCATCTCCCAAAAGAGATGACCCGCCTCTCCAATCAGTCCCGTGGCAACCGTGGCCGCCGCGGGCCTCAAGCATGTCCCGGACTAGGAGAACATGCCGGTGAGGTAATCATTCAGCCGCTTATCCTTGGGCCGTTGGAAAATCTCGTCAGTCTCGTCGTACTCGACCATATCGCCCATGTAGAAGAACGCCGTGCGGTTGGACACACGCGACGCCTGCTCCATGTTGTGCGTCACGATGACGATGGCGCGGTCGGCAACGATCGATGACATCAGGTCCTCGATCGCCAGCGTCGAGATGGGGTCGAGCGCCGAGCAGGGCTCGTCGAACAAGATCACGTCGGGGTTGAGCGCCAGCGTGCGCGCGATGCACAGGCGCTGCTGCTGACCGCCCGAAAGCGCATAGGCGCTCTTGTCGAGCTTGTCCTTGACCTCGTCCCACAGCGCCGCGCCGCGTAAGCTTTCCTCGACCATGCGGTCGAGTTCGTCGCGGTCGGTGATGCCGTGGCGCCTAGGCGCAAACGTGATGTTGTCGCGAATGGACTTGCGAAACGGGTTGGGCTGCTGGAACACCATGCCAATGGAACGGCGCAGCTCGTAGGTGTTTTCGGTCTTGGTGTTCACGTTGCGCCCGCGATAGTTGATCTCGCCCTCCACGCGGCAGCCGCGAATCTCGCGATTCATAAGGTTGAGGCTACGCAAAAAGGTCGACTTACCGCAGCCCGAAGGCCCAATGAGCGCCGTGATCTCGCCCTTGTGAAAGTCGAGCGACGTATCGTGCAGCGCATGGTGGTCGCCATAGTACACGTTGACGTCCTTGGCGGAGAGCATGACCTCGTCGCTCACGGCCTTGCCGCTCACACGCATGCGCCTCTCGCTCTCCCCCACGCTCGACAGGAAGTCTTGGGTCTCGGACGATGCCGCTTCGGTTGCGGGCATTGCATTCATCTCGCTCATTCGGCCGTCATCTTCCTTGCCAGTTGCTTGCCCACAATACGGGCGGCTACGTTAAACAGCAGTACGCAAATCATCAGCAGCGCCGCGGTGCCCCAAACGATCTGCTGGGCCTCGGGGCTGCCCTCGCCATAGATCTTGTAGATGTGCACGGCGAGCGACTCGCCGGGGCGGAACACGTTCCAGGCGCAGGTGGGGCTCGACAGGTTAAAGCTCAAGAAGTTCAGACGCACCGGCGAGCTCATGCCCGAGGTAAAGAGCAGTGCTGCGGCCTCGCCAAACACACGGCCGGCCGAAAGCACGATGCCGGTCACGATGGCGGGCATGGCCTCGGGGATTAGGATGTGCAGCGTGGCCTCCCAGCGGGTGAGGCCCATGGCCAGGCACGCATCGCGCTGGGCCTGCGGCACGTCCTCGAGCGCCTGCTGGATCACGCGCACCAGGATGGGGATGTTGAACATGGTGAGCGCGACGGCGCCGGAGATAATGGAGTACTTCCAGCCCAACTGCACCGAGAACACCAGGAAGCCGAACATGCCGACGACGATCGAAGGCAGCGAGGACAGCGTCTCGATGGCGGTGGAGGCGATGTCGCGGATGGGTCCATCGGGTGCGTATTCGACCAAGAAGACCGCGCCGCCCAGGCTGATGGGCACCGAGATGACCAAGGTGATCAGCAGCAGGTAGAACGAGTCGAACAGCTGGTAGAGCACGCCGCCCTGGGTGCCGTTGGCACGCGACGGCTCCGTGAGGAAGCCCGGCTGGAACAGCGTCGAGATGCCCTCGAACAGGATGTAGGCCACCATGGAAACGACGATGAGCATGACGGTGGCGACGATTGCCGTCAACACGCCCGTGGCGATGCGGTCCTGTTTTTGGACACGCCCGAGTCTCGCCTCGTCGATATGGATGCGCGTGCTAGCCACGAGCCTTCGCCCCCTTGCGGCCAATGAGATGGATGATCAGGATGAAGATGAGGCTCATGCCCATCAGCAGCAGACCGAGTGCCCACAGGACGTCGTCCTGGGCCGAGCCCTCGGCATAGACCGCCATGGACGTGGTGAGCGTGGTCGTGATGGTCGAAGCCGGCGACAGCAGCGACGTTGGCATGGCCTCGATGCCGCCGATGACCATGCGCACGGCGAGCGTCTCGCCAAAGGCACGGGTCATACCCAGGATGACCGCGGTCATGAGCGACGGCATGGCGGACTTGAGCACCACGTGCCAGATGGTCTGCCAGCGCGTGTAGCCCAGTGCGAGCGAACCCTGACGGTAACTATCGGGCACGGCGCGCAGGCCGTCGACCGAAAGCGTGGTCATGGTCGGCAGGATCATGACGGCCAGCACGATGGCGCCGGGCAGGATGCCCAGGCCCGTGCTCACGTGAAAGACGCTCTTCATAAGGCCGACGACAACGTGAAAGCCGATCAGGCCAAAGACGACCGAGGGGATGCCGGTCAAAAGCTCAATAAGCGGCTGAAAGACCTTGGAACCAAACTTAGGCTGAATCTCGACCGCAAAGATGGCAGAGCCGATGGCGATGGGCAGCGCGATGAGCGTGGAGAGCACCATGACCGCAAACGAGGTGACAATCAGGGGCAGGGCGCCGGTGTAGGGCAGGCCGCTTTCGGCTGTGTTGGCCAGGTCCCACTTGGTGCCGGTGAAGAACTCGACGACCGAAACGCCGTCCTTGAGAAAAGCCGAGAGGCCCTTTTGGGCGACCATAAAGATGAGCGCGGCAACGACAAGCGTCACGAGCGCAACGCACGCGCCCGTGACGCCCAGGCCCACGTTCTCAAGGTCGCGCTTTGGCAGCTGTTTTGCCATTGCAAACCTTTCCGGGACGATTACTTATTTAGCGGAGACCTTGCCGCTGGCGTCCTTGACGACCTTCATGGCAGAGACGGGGATAAAGCCCTGCTCCTCGACGAGCTTGCCCTGGACGTCATCGGAAAGCATGAACTCCAGGAAGGCCTTGGTGGCCTCGTCGGCATCCTTAGCGCAGTACATGTGCTCGGTAGCCCAGATCTTGAAGGAGTCGTCGGTGACATTCTTACTCTTGGGCTCGACGCCCTCGACCTTGATGGCGTTGAACTTGGAGTCATCAAAGTGCGAGAAATCGAGGTAGGAGATGGCGTTGTCGGTGCTGCCCATCTGAGTCTGGACGTCGCCGGACTTGTCGAGCTCGGCGTCGCCCTTAAAGTCGACGGTCTCGTCGCCAAAGACGGCGGCCTCGAAGGTGGCGCGGGTACCGGAGCCGGCCTTGCGGTTGAGGACGACGATGGTGGCGTCGTCGCCGCCGACCTCCTTCCAGTTGGTAATCTGACCGGAGAAGATACCCTTGAGCTGCTCGAGGGACAGGTCGTCGACCTTGACGTTCTTGGAGACGACGGGGCCCATGCCCACGACGGCGACCTCGTGGTCGACGAGGTTCTTGACTTGATCGGCCTCAAGCTTGGTCTCGGCGAAGACGTCGGAGTTGCCGATGGTGACGGTGCCGGCGGCGACAGCGGTCAGGCCCTTGCCCGAACCGTTACCCGAGCCGGAGACGGAGACGTCGGGGTTGGCGTCCATGAACTTCTCGGCAGCGGCCTCGACGAGAGCCTGGAACGAAGAGGCACCGTCGTAGGTCACCTCGCCGGAGACGGACTCGGCAGCAGCGGCGCTACCCTTGTCGGCGGCATCGGATGCGCCGGAGCCGCCGCACCCAACGAGACCGAGACCGACGATGCTGGCAAGACCACCAGCGAGGCCGAGGAACTGACGACGAGAATAAGCCTGATCGAGCATGATCTTCCTTTCATACATGCGATTCGCGGGCACCCTGCCCGCTTTGCTGTTTGGAAAGATACGGCCTCGATCGGGCAGTGCCCGCGCCAACTGCGGTTTCTTACGGTCATTTGATAGACCCTTACCGCAAGCTCTGCCCAGCCTTTACAAACGGATAACAATCCAGCGCCGAACATGGCGCACCTTTTACACCAGAGGAAGGTAGTTGTTGGGGACGTTCTTAAACGACTAGTCGTTGGGGACGTTCTTGTTTGACTAGTCATTTAAGAACGTCCCCAAGGACTACCTTGGAAACCCCACAGGTTGAGCATAAGTCAGCGAAAACGCCCCTAAGCGAGCAAGGTGACGTGAAAGAGGAGGGAAGCGTACTTTTGTACGCGACCGACGATTGAACGTCAGATTGCCGCTTGGGGGCGTTTGCAGCGTCGAGCTGTTACGCGGTTTGGTAAAACCGCGTAACCCTAAAGCTCTAATTCATTCAAACGAAGGATCGCAACAATATAGATCTTGAGCGCTTGCTTGAGCTGTTCCTCGTTGGCGCACTCGTTGGGGCCGTGCATCTGGCCGCCCCATGCGGGCAGCTCCAAGCCGGTCTCCTCGGGGCCAAACGAGACGGCGCGGGCAAAGTTGCGCGCGTACGTACCGCCGCCCATGGCAAAGGGCTCAGCATGCTTGCCCGTAAACTCGTTATAGGTATCAATAAGCGCCTTCACGGCCGGATCGTCGGCAGACACCGAGAACGGCACCTTCGCGCGACCCAGCTGGCACGTCACACCAAAACGGCCCACGAGCGGCTCGAGCTGCTCACGGATGGTATCGGCACTGGTGCTATCGGGGAAGCGCACGTCGATGACCTGCTCGATGTGGCCATCCACCACACGGATGACGCCGGGATTGCAGGTGAGCGGGCCAAACGCCGGGCTCGTCGCGTCGATACCCAGGCCGCGGCCATAGGCGTCCGCATGCACAAAGGCCAAAAACTTGACAAACTCGTGCTCGGCAGGCGTCAGCAGGCGCTCGTCGCGTGCACCAAACGCGTCCTCGGCCTCGCGCAGATACGACACGATCAGGCCGACGGCGTTGATGGTGCCCTCGGGCATCGAGGCATGACCGCCAATGCCGTGGGCAAAAATCTGCGCATGCCCGTTATCGAGCGTCGTGATCTCCAGGCGGTCGGCGTTCTCGACCGGCGCCGGCAGTTCATCGGCGGCAATCGCAAGTTCGCAGATGGACTGCGACGGGATAGCGTTACTCGCCTCGGCACCGCTCCACGATACGATGCGTCCTCCATCGATCTTGGGGCTCACAAACGTCGCCCCAAACTGGCCCTTCTCGGCATTGCAGACCGGGAACTCGGCATCGGGCGTAAACAGAAAGTCGGGGTCTGCGTGGTTCTCCAGATAATGGTGAACGTCGGACATGCCCACTTCCTCATCGCAGCCCAGCAGCGCGCGGAAGGTATAGCGCGGCACAATGCCGTGCTTGAGCAGGTACGCGCCGGCATAAAGCGACAACACCGCCGGGCCCTTGTCGTCGATCACGCCACGGCCGAGCAGCCAGCCCTCGCGACGCTCCATCGCAAACGGGTCGGTGTTCCAGCCGGGGCCGGCGGGCACCACGTCCACGTGGCAGATGGTCGCGAGCTGCTTGTCGCCGCGACCCGGGATATCGGCAATGCCCACATAGCCCTCGTCGTCGCTCGTCTGGTAGCCGAGCTTTTGCGCAATGCCGAGCGCGCAATCGAGCGCATCACGGACCGGGCGGCCAAACGGCGCACCGGGCTCTGCATTGGCAGCAACGGCCACGGACGGATAGCTCACCAGTTGTTCGATATCGGCGACAACATCCTCCCAGACCTCGTCGACATACTCAGCGACGCTCTGCTCCACCTGATTCATGGACGACCTCCTTACCAATGAGCGACGGGTACGCCCGCCCCTCACATTATGTCTATTAGATAGCGAAAAGTTTAGCAAGCTCGGCCACCGAGTGCACCACCGCATCGGCGCCCGCGGCCTCGTGCTCCCCCGGCGCTGCCGCGCCCGAATAGATGCCGATGCACGGCACGCCCATCGCGTGCGCGCCCTCCACATCGTTAAAGCGATCGCCGATCATCACGGCATCGTCGGCCGTCGCGCCGAGCGCCGCCAGGGCATCGCGAACCGAATCGGCCTTGGTCTCGCGTCCCTGCGGCGGATTCATGCCAACCACCGCCTCAAACTGCGAAAGCCCCAGCTCGTCCACCATGTCAATGCACTTTGCCTCCATGCGTGACGTCGCCACGGCCAAGCGATGCCCCTGCGCGACAAGGCCATCGAGCAGCTCGGGGATTCCATCGAACACGGGATACTCTTCCGGTCCCAGCTCATCAAAAAAGGCACGGTACTCGTCGGCCACCACAAGCGACTCCTCGCGTGTAAAGCCGTAAAAGTCGTGGAAGCTCTTCCACAGCGGAGGCCCGATCATGCGACGCAGGTCACCCATCTGCGCCTCCGAAAACCCGCGCGCGGCCAACGTCTTGCGCGTCGAGGTCATCACCGCTCGACCCGTATCTGCCACCGTGCCATCGAAATCAAACAGCACGACCGGCCGCTTGCATATCTCCAGCGCCTCCATCGGCATCCCTCTTCCCCAGTTGACGATTTCCACACCGACACTTCAAACTGTTGACTATTCAACAATTGAACCTATAAATGTGGAACGACTCCACTATACTTGTCGCACTTTGCTCTCAGAAGGCGGCGCTGCCGCGCCCCAACGAAAGGTGCAATTATGTCTTTTGCCATCATAACCGACTCCACGTCGGACATCTCCCCCGCCCGCGCCCAAGAGCTCGGCATTTACGTCATTCCGCTGCATGTGATTATCGAAGGCGAGGACCTGCTCGACCAGGTACAGATCACCGCCCAGGAGTACGTCGCCCGCATGGCCGGCTCCGAGCAGCTGCCGCATACCTCGCAGCCGAGTGCCGGCGAGTTCAAGGCGCTGTTTGACCGCGTGCGCGCCGATGGCCACGACAGCGCGATCTTTATCTCGCTGTGCAGCGAGTGGTCCGCCTGCTATTCCAATGCATGCCTGGTCGCCGAGACCCACGAGCTCGACGTGCGCTGCATCGATTCGCGCACCGGCTCGGGTGCCGAGGGCCTGCTGGTGGAGTACGCGCTCGCCATGCGCGAGGACGGCCGCAGCCTGGACGAGACCGAGGCACAGATCCGCGCGACCCTGCCCGACGCGCACCTGCTGCTGATTCCCCGCACGCTCGAGAACCTCGTTAAGAACGGCCGCGCGCCCAAGCTCGCCGGCCAGCTCACGCAGATGCTCAATATTCGCCTGGCCGTTTCGCCGGAGTGGCAGTCGGGCGAGATCAAGGCCATCAAGAAGGGCCGCGGCGCCAAGCGCATCGTCGCCAACACCATGGCCGACTGCCTCGCGTTTTTGGCCGAGCACCCGGGCTCAAGCGTGCGCGTGCTCACGACCGGCGCCGCCGAGGAGCAGGAACTTGTCAACGAGGCGCTCGCGGGCCAGGACTACGTAGACGCCGGCACCGGCCCCATCGGCTGCACCATCGCCACCCACGTAGGCGTCGATGCCATCGCCATCAGCTACTGCCCCCGCTACCAGCCCACCCGCTAAGAGCACCCATACCACTTGCGGTGAAATAGGGACTGTTTTTGGCTCATCAGCCGCCAATCAAACCCTATTCCACCGCAACTTTTTTGCTGCGCCATCCAAATACAAGATATTGCTGGCAATCGGCGCGTTCCCAGCTGTTTGGGGAGCTATGATTAGCCCCGAACGATACCCCGTGGGCAAAAAATGCCAAATATGAGTACTGCCACCATTTTAGTAGCAGCAAAATCTCGCTGAAATTGCCCCCTTCCACCGATTTCAAGCTCCATAAAGCCCCGAATCGTCATGTTTAGGGGGTTGTATATATTAAATCGCAGTCAATTGGTCTTAAAAACTTTCCAAATAATATGGTACTAACTAAGCAACAGTACTCATATTTGCCATTTTTTGCCCACCAGGTCCGAATGAAGCACGCTCTGTATGCCTCCGGCTACCCACATGACCGCAAATCCTGGTTATCAAGGGCCGTCGCGCGCTTTGACATCGACCGAAAGCCGCTCGCGGAATAATCCCTCGCCATTAGCGAACTTGAATCGAAATTAGATATCCCAAAAAGCCGCAATGCCGTACCCTCGTCTCAACAACTCCAGTACAAGGACGGCATTCAAATGGGCAACACCATGCATCAATACGCCCTCTTTGGGACCGCACAATTTAAATACGATCAGACGATCACGCATATATCGGACCAACACCGACAAATCGTCATTTGCAACAACGGTTCAGACGTACGCTACGTCACTCTTGAAGAGTGGGAAGAAGCTGGCGCTTTGTTCGATGAACGAGCGCAAATCGAGGGCATCGTCACCAGCGCGAGCCCAGCACGTGACAAACTCGAGCTCTTTCGCAGTCTCTTTACTTGCCGCAAAGATGTTTACGCTCATGGATATCGCAGAAAAGACGGGGGCATCGGCTATACGCCCGCTTGCGCAAATGAGTGGAAACCGGGAATTTGCCCCAAAGCAGCCCAACAAAGAATCAGATGCGCGGAGTGCACAAATCGCGTCTTCCCCGAATTAAGCGATGCCACAATCATCGCTCACTTTAAAGGCAAGGACGACCGATTCCGTGACGTCCTCGGGCAATATGTGCTCGACAGGAACTGCAACACGAAAGTTCTCGTCATCGATTTTGACAAAGCGGACTGGAAAGAGGCAACAAATGCCGTACGGCTTGTTGCAAAACGACGGGGCATTAACGCCGCCGTTGAGCGCTCAAGGTCCGGCAACGGCGCACACATCTGGTTTTTCTTCCTCGAGCCAATCGACGCAAAGGCTGCCAGAGAGTTTGGAAGTTACCTCATAACCGAAGCCGCGGCGCTTAATAAAACAATCACGTTCGAGGCCTTTGATCGAATGCTCCCCGCTCAGGTCACTATCCCCGATGGAGGCTTTGGAAACCTCATCGCACTTCCCTTTCAAGGCAAGGCACAACGTGAAGGAAACAGCGTATTTGTAGACGAGCAATTCGAGCCCTTTCCCGACCAATGGCTCTACCTGTCCCAAATCCAGCTGATTCCGCGCTCGACGGTGCATAATTTGATCGAGGCCACTGGAAACAACCCACACGGGCTAGCAACAGTTGCGGTGGCAAACAAAACCAAACGATATGCCCAAAAACCACGAAAGCGGCTACCGCTCACATCGCGAGACTTTCCCTCATCGCTGCCCGTCACACAAGCCGATATGCTGTACATCCCCGAGAAGTCTCTGAGTCCAGCGGCTCAGATGGAAATCCGCGGGCTCGCAACATTCGCCAACCCGGAATTCTTCCGCGCGCAATCTATGCATCAATCAGTATTCGGTAAACCGCGGCTCATAGACCTCAGTGAGCTTAGAGGCGGCTGTGTCGCGATTCCCAGAGGCTGCAAAACCAAGCTTGAGCAGCTGCTCCAAGAAACCGGCGTTACTGCCCACTATTTAGACGAACGCCAATCCGATAATCAAATTGTGATGACATTTAAAGGCGCCCTTCGCCCTGAACAGCAAATCGCCGCTGACCAGATGCTCTCGTACGAAGATGGAATCATGTCAGCGCCGACGGGCTTCGGTAAAACCGTCATCGGGGCTTATCTTATTGCCGCCATTGGTCTTCCAACGCTCGTCATCGTTCCCAAGACTGCACTCATAACCCAATGGAAATCCCAGCTCGAGCGATTTATCGACATTACGGACAACAGAGAACCCGTCCGAACCCCAAAAGGACGAATCAGCAAGAGGCAGCCTCCGGTCATCGGACAAATAGGAGGAGGCAAAAATGCCGTAAGCGGCCTCGTCGACGTCGCTTCGTTCCAGTCGCTGTCTGGCAAAGACCCTCAAACCGGGGAGCCGATAGTTAAGGACCTTGTTCGTAATTACGGCCTCATTATCTGCGACGAATGTCACCACGCCGCCGCGCCACAGCTCGAGCTTGTTCTCAAGTCTGCCCCGGCCAAATACGTATACGGCCTTTCCGCAACGCCCGAGCGCTCCGACGGCCTTACGAGGGCGCTCTCCATGCTTTGCGGCCCGCTTCGCTATGTCATCGATCCAAAAACGCAAGCGATCCAGCAGGGCATCCAGCGCATCGTACGGCCTCGTTTTACCGGAATTCGACTACCCGCCTACGAGCCAGGTGCAAGCTTCAATCAGATTCTCGACCTTCTGTGCGCGCATGCAGCTAGAAACGAATTGATTGTCAACGACGCTCTTGAAGCCGCGTCAAACAGTCGGCATCCGCTCGTGCTGTCTAAAAGGAAAAAGCATGCTGAGGAGCTGTTCAGACTGTTTAAAGATCGAGGACACGAACCCATTCTCCTGACCGGAGAAATCGACGTCAAGGAAAGAAGAGCGATACTGAACAGTCTTCCCTGCTTCGAGCATGAACATCGAATCATCGTCGCCACCGAAAGCCTTCTGAGCGAGGGATTCGATCTGTCCTACCTTGATACCCTACTCATTGCCACGCCGATATCGTGGGACGGCAGCATCACGCAGCAGGCGGGCAGACTGCATAGAAGTCACGAGGGCAAGCGGCGGGTTGAGATATTCGACTACGTTGACCTGTCGATACCCATGCTCGCCCGCATGTACCAGAAGAGACTCAAGACCTACGCCAAGCTCGGGTACGAAGTCTACGCGACCGGAGGCAGCGAGCAGTCCGATCAAAACATTCTCATAGAACCGGCTAATGCCATAGAGACTCTAGTTGAAGACATCGTCGGTGCCGCCAAGAGCATCTTCATTGCCGCACCCTACGCATCCGCCGCCTGCCTCGCAAAGCTCGGCGATACAATCAGAGATGCCATTGCCCGAGGGATTGCCCTTGAGATTTACCTTGCCTCGACTCCGCGTGAAGATGCAAAAGAGACTTTGGCCGAAATGAACGTCGAGTATGCCATTAGAGCAGAAGGGCGTTTGTGTGCAGTGATAATTGACGAAGAAACTGTCTGGTACGGAACGATCCCGCTGCTAGCTTTCCCAAAGAACGAAGACTGCAGCATCAGGTTCAAAAACAGCGAGATCGCAGCGGAGCTCTTAGACGAAGTCAGCCACAAGGGGAAGCCAGATGCCGCGTCAACAGACGGAACATCTCCATCACTTGCGGTGAAATAGGGACTGTTTTTGGCTTATAAGCCGCAAATCAATCCCTATTTCACCGCAACTTAGAAGTGAGTGGCTAGCTCAGTGGGCCCTGAAATAACTCTTGATGCGAACCCATTCTTACCAGTCGAATCACCGGATTGGTTTTATGCGGCAGGTAGAGAACGACCACGTCGACCAGGCCATCGGAAAGATGAAAATCGATGTGACCGTTGTAATTGCCGCCCGGGTTGGAGAGCTCGTGGGCACCGTACTCTGCCGGAAGCACGCCGTGTGCCGCAAGCTCGGCAACTGCCGCCTTAAACTCGGTTTTTAGCTGCGGGTGGCTCTGCATCGCTCGCTTATAGTCGGCCTTAAACTGAGCCTCGACCTTAATTTCAAACATCGTCTAATCCTCATCGAGGAACGACATCAACTCATCAACGTTATCGAATGACGGGCTGTCGTCTGGCAGAATCCCCAGCTCACGAGCCTCGGCGATCACCATAGCGCGCCTCGTCGCCTCGTTGGGTACCTCCGGCCGCCCCACAATCTCAAACGGAATCTTCCGCTGGTTCACAAGCTGCCGAACAGCAAGGTTGAGATACGAATTAAGGTTCAGGCCAACCGAATCTAAAAACTCAGTCGCCTGCTCCTTAAGCCCCTCCTCGATGCGGACCGTCGTGGGCTTAATCGTTGCAGTAGACATACGCGACCTCCTCGCCCTCGTCTTTTGCATCAGTATACCCAATAAAAATGGCAATCTGATGTTAGATAGCATCAGATTGCCATGCATATTCATGTCGCAGCGGCACGATTGCTCTACATCAGCCCGCTCAGGGCGACGTCGACCGCTTCGTTGAGGTCGTCGGTAATGTGTACCAGATCCGGATCGAGCGGGCTGATCATACCGGCGCTCATCACCGGGCCGTTGAGCCAGTCGAATAGGCCCTGCCAGTACTCGCTGCCCACCAGCACGAGCGGCATGCGCTTGACCTTGTGCGTCTGCACCAGCGTGAGAACCTCGAACATCTCGTCGAGCGTGCCAAAGCCGCCGGGAAATACGATGGCGCCCGAGCTGTACTTAACGAACATGGTTTTGCGCACAAAGAAGTAGCGGAAGTCCATGCCGAGGTTCACGTATTTGTTGAGCCCCTGCTCGTGCGGAAGCTCGATACCCAGGCCGACCGACTTGCCGTTGGCGCTCGCCGCTCCCCTGTTGGCTGCCTCCATGACGCCGGGACCGCCGCCGGTGATAACCGCCACGCCGCGCTGGGCGATTTTGCGCCCGACGGTACGCGCCGCCTTGTAGAGCTGATCGGTCTTGGGCGTGCGGGCACTGCCGAAGATGGTCACCGCGGGCCCGAGCTCGGCAAGCGCGCCAAAGCCATCGACAAACTCTGCCTGAATTCGCAGCACGCGCCAGGGGTCGGCGTGCAGCCAGTCAGTCGACTCCTCGGGCGCCAGCAGGTTGGCGTAGGTGTTGTCCTTAGGAATCATGGGGCCGCGCATGACCACGGGGCCGCGGCGGTACGTCTCGTCGTAGGCAGGCTCGCCCTCGACGTTCTCATTCTTAATCATGGGTACTCCTATCGAGAAAAAGAAAAGCGGGCGGGGTCGACGCCATGCGTCAAACACCCGCCCGAACATCAACTATTCGGTATGGTACCCACGATGCATCAAGCACTTGCAAGCTATCGATCAGCGGTCGCGCAACCGGTGTCAGCGAATGTGACGACCGGTTGGCGCTCGACCATTGCCGTGCCCACGCTCTGCAAGCGTGTCTGTCGCTCTTAGTAATCCACCGCCGCAGGGCTGTTCATCCAGTCACTCACGAACGCGCCGTAACGACCCTCGATAATGGCCTGGCGGGCGCGCTGCATCAGGTTGAGCAGGTAGTAGATGTTGTGCATCGACAGCAGAATGCCGCCGAGCATCTCCTTCTGCGTGACCATGTGACGGATGAGCGCGCGGCTGTAGCCGCCCGTGCACACCGGGCAGGGGCAGGTGGGGTCGATGGGGCCGTCGTCGTGCGCAAAGCGAGCGTTACGGAAGTTAAGGCGACCTTCACTGGAGAACGCCGTACCCATGCGACCGGTGCGCGTCGGCAGCACACAGTCGAACATATCGATGCCCACGCCCACGCCGCGCACGAGCGTGGTGGGGTTGCCGACACCCATCAGGTAGCGCGGCTTATGCTTGGGCATGTACTCGCTCACGAGCGGCGCCAGGGTCTCGAACATGGTCTCGTGATCCTCGCCCACCGAATAGCCACCGATACCATAGCCCGGGAAGTCGCCGCACTCCTCCAGATGGCGCAGCGAACGCAGGCGCAGATCCAGGTGCATGCCGCCCTGAACGATGCCAAAGAGCGCCTGGTCATCACGGGTATGCGCCTTATAGCAGCGCTCGGCCCACATGCTCGACAGCTCAACGGCGCGCTCAACGTAGGCGCGCGTGGCGGGATAGCCCGGGCACTGGTCGAGCTGCATGCAGATATCGGAGCCGAGTTTCATGGCGATTTCCATGTTGTCCTCGGGCGTCCAAAACACGTGGCGGCCGTCGTAATCGTTGACGATAAAGCGCACGCCCTCATCGGTGAGCTTGACGGCATCGTTGTGGCTGAAGACCTGGAAACCGCCCGAGTCGGTGAGGATGGGGCCGTGCCAGTTCATGAACTTGTGCAGGCCGCCCAGCTCGGCGATGGTGTCCTCGCCGGGACGCATGGACAGATGATAGGTATTGGCGAGCACGATCTGGGCGCCGAGCTTCTTGACAGTCTCGGTAGGAATGCCCTTGACGTTTGCCTTGGTGCCCACGGGCATAAAAATCGGCGTCTCGATGTCGCCGTGCGGGGTGTGCAGTACGCCGGCACGCGCGTGCGTCGTCGGGTCCTCGGCGATCAGGTCGAATTTAAAAAGGTTCTGGTCCATAAACTGGAACTCCTTGGTTGCGGTTCATACGCAAACCATTATACGGGCAACCCGCAAGAAGCACCGACTCGACAGAAACTGGTGCAAAGGGGTCATAGTCGTTTAAGAACGTCCCCAACGACTACTTTTCGCCAGCAACGCAAACGCCGATGTTTTGGCACCGACAGCGAAAACCCGCCAGAGCGAGCAAGGTGCCTTGAAACGAGGCGGCATTGATCTTTTGATCATGCCGCCGAAGTTGAAAGGCAGATTGCCGCTCTGGCGGGTTTGCAGCGTCAACTGGTTACGCGGTTCGTAGAACCGCGTAACCCCTAGGGACGCTGGCCCATGCCACCCTCGAGGGTGACGGTCTCGCCGTTCATGTACTTAAAGTCGGGACCGCAGAGCTGAACGACCACGCGGCCGATTTCCTTCTCGACGTCGCCGTAGTGGCCTGCCGGCGGCATGTGGACATTGGCCTTGAACGCCTCGGGATAGGCATCCTGGAAGTTCTCGAGCGCAGCGGTCCAAGCAAGCGGACAAACGATATTGACGTTGATGCCGTCCTTGCCCCACTCGTTGGCGGCAACGCGAGTCAGACCGCGGATGCCCTCCTTGGCGGCGGCATAGCTGCACTGGCCGTAGTTGCCAAACAGGCCGGCGCCCGAGGCAAAGTTGACCACGGAGCCCTTGGTCTCCTTCAGGTGCGGATAGGCCTTCTGCATGTACAGATAGGTAGCATACAGACCGGAGTAAATGGCCAGGTTAAACTGATCCATGGTGTGGTCGGCGATGGTCACACCCGAGGCGCTGGCCTGGGCGTTGTTGACGACGGCGTCGATGCGGCCGAACTCCTCAATGGCCTTGTCGATGACGTTCTGGACGACGGCCTCGTTGTCCTGACCAGCCGAGACATCGGCCTGAACAGGCAGAACCTTGACGCCGTACTCGGCCTCGAGGGACTCCTTGGCGGCCTCGAGCTTGGCGACGTTGCGGCCGGTGATAACGAGGTTCGCGCCCTCCTTGGCAAAAGCGATATCGATGCCGTAACCGATGGAGCCAGCGGAGCCGTCCTTAAGCGTGGCCTTGCCGCCGCCGGTGACAATCACGGTCTTACCAGTGAAAAGTCCCATATAAAGTCCTTTCAAATCGCGACGGGCGCACCCGCCGACTGCGCGCATCCAAATAAACGCGCCAAAAGCTGAAATGCAACTTTAACGGGTTCAAGCGAAAAATAAAGCCCATGGCAGGCGAACGGCGCAACGTCTTTCGGCGAAGGGAATGTCAAGTAAAAATTGGATAGAGTGGCCGAGTTTTTGCTATCGACGCGAGCCATCGAACACGTTTTGAAACTTTGCTGCAGCGCGCGGGATGTCGACGCGAGACTTTATCATAGGGTAACAAACAACGATGAGGAGCACATGCCTATGACAGACGAGCTGGACCCCCAGACTCAACAGCATATTGATGATTCCGCAGACGTCACCGCAGATGCTGACGCTGTGACCTGCGATGATATTGACCTCGACGACCCATTCTTGGACGAAAGCGCTACGGCGGAAACCCCTGGCGCCGAAGATGCAGACGAGCAAAACGACGATGCGCCCGCTCAGGACGACGACCCCGTACAGGATGCCGCTCCGCAAGCTACGGGCCCTATCGAGGTTTCTTCGGAAGAAGAGCTCGACGCCGTCATGGACTCCATGATGGATGCCGTCAAAGCGATGAAAGACGCCGTGGCCGACGCTGACGTTGACGCCGAGGAAGAGGAGGCCGCCGAGGCAGCCTCGACCTTCGTACCCGGCGAGACTCCGGTTGCCGACCAGGGCAGCGCCATGCCCTCGTTTCTGCAGCTCGAGCATCCCACGATTGGCGCCGATGCGGTCGACCCGCACGCAGCAGGCTTTTCTGTGGTCGAGGGCGGCACCGGCAATATCGCCGCGCCGCAGGCTACCGATGCGGACGCCGCCGACACCGCTCGCCCGACCGCCCCACACTCCCCCGCCGCGAGCCGCGATCTGGGGACCGCCGTCTCGAACACCGCGAACGCCGTGGGCACCTTTATCGCCCAGGGCGCCTCGGCCATGCGCGAGATGAACGCCGCGAAAAAGGCACTTGCCGATGCCCGTGCCCACCTGGCCGAACTTGAGCAGCGCATTGCTGACCAGACCGAGGAACTCGAGACGCGCCAGGATATCGCAGGCCGCTACGACCAGATTGTCGCCGACCAGCGCCAGGCGATCGCCACGGCCCAAAAGACTGCAGCGGCCGCCGAGATTGACCGTAATGCCCACGCCTCCAAAGCGACAGAGCTCAAGGGTCAGCTCGAACAAATGAAGACAGAGGATGACGCGATTGAGCTCCGCCTGAAGGCCGCGCTCGATGCCGTGGAGGCCCGCGAGGCGAGCTCGCGCGAGACCGGCAACCGCCTCGTTCGACGTCTTGAGGATTCCAAGCGCATCCGCGACAAGGTGAAGGCAGAGCGAGACGCCGGCATTGCCGCCGCACAACAAACCGTCGACGCCACGCGCGCCCAGCTCGAGACGCTGCGTCATGAGTATGCCGAGCTGCAACGCAATCCCTCGGCAAATCCCGCCAACTATACGGTGCGCACCAGCGAGCTCTCGATGCAGATTTCCGACACGGCAGATGCCCTGCGTAAAGCCGAAGAAGATGTCCCGCGCATCACCGCCGACCTTGAGCACTCGCTTGCCGCAGCCGAGCAGGCCGTCGAGCAGGCTCAAGCCCCTATCGCCGACGCAAAACGCGCGCACCAAGCCGTGACGACCGAAGCCGATACCGCGCGCGACGAGCTGCAGACGGCGAAGACCGCCGCCGCGACTCGTCAGCGCGAACTGCGCGAGAAGATCGCCGCGGAGGACAAGGCACGCCGCGAGCAGGAGCAGACCATCGCCAACGCCCAAGCAGATGCCGCACATGCGCAGTCGATCATCGAACAGGCGACCGAGGTGCACGACCACCCAGAGATCACCGAGTCGCTTGCAGGGTCCTTGGCCCGAGACAAAGCCGAACACACCGAGACCGAGCGAGAAGTCGCCCAGCTGGAGGCCACCGAAGACGACGTACGAGAGCGCACCCGCGACTCACGCATCAAATTCACCGGCGCCATCGTCTGCATAGTCGCCGCAATCCTGGTGATCATCCTGGTCTGGCTGTTCGCAAGCAAGTAAACCAGCTGCCAAAAAACGCTCAACGCAGTTGCGGTGAGATAGTTCCTGTTTAGCCCTCAAAAAGGCCAATTCAAGAACTATCTCACCGCAACTTATTAGATTGATGCAAGGTAGTCATTGGGGACGTTCTTAAACGACTAGTCGAACAAGAACGTCCCCAATGACTACAGCAACAATCACGGCAACGCCAATGTTTTGGCGCGGACAGCGAAAACGCCCCTAAGCGAGCAAGGTGACGTGAAAGAGGAGGGCATTGAC
>UQLB01000033.1 GCA_900541725.1 uncultured Collinsella sp.
GGGACTCGAACCCGCGAGGGGGCGAGCGTTAAGCGGACGCGCAGCGTCCGTAGCGAGCCGGCGAGGGCGCCGACAGGCGTCCGAAGCCGGTGCGTATTTGCGCAGCAAATGCGCGGACGTCCCACCGCCCCTACCATATGGAGCTTTCGAGCCCGTGTCCCCAAGGGATGCGGGCTCGTTTCTTTTACACGCCGGTGGGGCTCTAAGTTGCGGTGGAATAGTTCCTGTTTTGGCAGTTTACCAGCCCATTTAGGAACTATTCCACCGCAACTTAGGTTGGTGTTCCCACATTTTCCAATGGAAAAACGTGGCTGTCTCCCACATTTTCCGATGGAAAAACGTGGTTGTCTCCCACATTTTCCGATGGAAACTCCCAAATGGCCTTATACTAGCCGAGAGGGTTGGGAGGCAATATGCAGCGACAGCTTATGAGTGAACTTATCGCTTGGAAATCAAGGGCGAATCGCAAACCTCTCTTGCTTAAGGGAGCCCGCCAGACAGGAAAGACTTGGCTTCTTAACGAATTCGCAAGCCAGCAGTATCGAAACGTCATTCGTTTTGACTTTATGCTCGAGCCGAGCACACGCTCGCTGTTCGATGGGAACCTCGACCCCAAGCGCATCATCTCCCAGATAGAACTCCTACGTGGCCAAACCGTAACGCCGGAAGACACGCTCATCATCTTCGACGAGATCCAAGAAGCGCCACGCGGGATCACCTCGCTCAAGTACTTCAACGAGCTTGCGCCCGAATACCACATCGTAGCAGCCGGTTCCTATATGGGCCTCGCGCTCCGACGCGAAAACGAGTCATTTCCCGTCGGCAAAATCGACCAGCTCACCATGCGTCCCATGGGGTTTGCTGAGTTCGTTCGTGCCGTCGACGGCAACCCGCTCGCCGACGCCATCCTTGCCGCAGACATGAACCTTCTAGCAAACGTTACCGAAAAGCTCGAGCACTTGCTCAAGGAATACCTTGTTGTCGGCGGTATGCCCGAAGTTGTCTCCACTTTCGCCGAGACACGCGACTTCATCGAAGCCCGAAGGCTTCAACAACAAATCATCGAGGCTTACGAATCCGATTTTGGCAAACATGCACCCGCCCGCATCGTCGAGCGCATGAGGTTGGTTTGGAAATCCCTTCCCGGCCAGCTTGCAAAGGAGAACAAGAAGTTTGTCTATGGCGCCCTTCGTCCCGGAGCGCGCGCACGCGATTTCGAGGAAAGCCTCCAGTGGCTCACGGACTACGGAATCGTTCATAAGGTGCCACGTGTTTCCGCTCTAAAGGCGCCGCTCTCGAGCTACGAAGACCTCTCGGGCTTCAAACTGTTCTGCATCGACACCGGCATCCTCGGAGCGCTCTCCGGTCTCTCTCCGGCCATCGTTCTTAACGGATCCGCTGTTTTTACCGAGTTCAAAGGTTCGCTGACCGAACAATACGTCGCGCAGGAGCTTTTGCTCCAGGACAAAACTCCCGCGTATTGGTCCTCTACCTCCGGCAATGCCGAAACCGACTTTGCCATCGACCATGCGGGAACCGTGCTTCCGCTTGAGGTCAAGGCGGCAGAGAACCTTAAAGCGAAGAGTCTGAAAGTAGCCTGCGAAAAATTCAAACTCGAGCGTTGCGTGAGGAGCTCCCTGGCGGCATATAGAGACGAGGGCATGCTCATCAATATTCCGCTTTGGGAGATTGGGCAGATCGACAAGCTGGCATAGGCGCTGTGGGGACGCCCCGCAAGGACTGTCCCCAGGTGCCGGCTGTTGAGTTGCGGTGGAATAGGGACTGTTTGGTGCCCGAAAGGGCGATTTTAGTCCGTATTTCACCGCAACTTATTTAGAGGGTGCTGAGCTCTGGGGTCCAGGAGATGGTGGGGGTCGCACCGTCGAGAGCCTCGTTGATGGTGGCGGCCATGCCGGCAAGTAGGCTGTTCTCGCTTACAGTGAGCGTCTTGTAGCCGCCAGCGCGCATGAGCTCGCGGATCACCACGGCGCCAGCCAAGATCACGCCCGCGCGTTTGGGCTGCACGCCTGGCAACGCGGCAATGCCTGCGACATCCAGCGCAGACATGCGCTCAATAGCGGCCGAAACCTGATTCAGCGAAAGCTCGCGCAGGTGCACAAAGCTCGAATCGTACGGCTCCAGCTCGTGGATCAGAGCCACCAGCGTAGTCACCGTGCCGCCCACTGCGACCAAGCGTTCGGCGCGCTCAAAGTCGCTGGGCAGGCCTTCAAAATAGGCGGCGAACTGCTCACCTGCCCACGCGGCAGCGGCAGCAAGCTCGCCGTCCGCAGGCGGCAGCGCCGAGAAAAACCGCTCCGTCACGCGGCGACAACCGATGTCCAGCGAACGCGTGCCCTCCAGCGCAAAGACCCCACGCTCCGGCGCATAGACGCCCGTCGCGAGCTCCGTGGATCCGCCACCCGAATCGGCAACAATGATGCGCTCGCCGGCAAAGTCGTGTGCCACGCCAAAAAACGTCAGGCGTGCCTCGACCTCGCCCGGAATCACCTGTGGCTCAAGCCCCAGATCGCGCAGGCCGTCCAGCAGCAGCGCGGCATTGGACGCATCGCGCGCGGCGCTCGTGCACGTGGTGCAGATGCACGCGGCCCCAAAGGCACGGGCCTCATCCACAAACATGTGACACGCAGCGAGCACACGCTCGACAGCCGCCTCGCAAAAGCGACCCGTCGCGTCCACACCCTCGCCCAGGTCGGTAATCTCGGTATGCTTGGACGATTCCACGATCGCCCCCCCCTCGACCTGGGCCAACACCAGTCGCGATGACACCGTTCCCAGATCGATCGCCGCTACCTTATATCGTTTGAAATCTGCCATTGCCGGCTCCCCTCCGGGCGCTATTTGCCGTTGGACACGACCGTCTGGCCCTCGACACCGTTAAACCCAAACAGCATGTCGAGCGCCTGGATGTACCACGGGGCGTCCTTGCCGACTTCTTCGATTTCCTTGGCAACTTCGCTGGCCTTCTTGGCGTTCGACGACTTCTTGCTCGAAGACGAATCCGAATCGTCGTCCAGGCCCTGCACTTCAATCCTCTTCTCGCCGGGCATCACCAGGCCCAAGTCCTCGGATGCCGCGTCCTTGATACCCTCCTCCGAGAGCAGCTTGTCGACGCTTTTTTGCAGCTCATCATTGTATTGCTGACGAATCTCGACCTGCTTGGCCAAGATATCGCTCGAACGCTTTGCCACGTACAGATCGCGCACGGGGAAATACAGGCTCACGAGCACCAGGGCAACGACAATGCCGATGAATAGCCCTCGCTGAGGACCGTGGGTAAAGTCATAAATCGCCTTGACCGCTGCGTTATCGTTGGCGTAGTGCATAAAGTCCGAGCCGGAAAGACGACTTGAGGGACGGCGCGGCTTGTCGGACGCCTGGGTCGAAGGGCACGACGCATGCTTGGAACGCGATGAGCGCACCGGACTATCCGAGGAACTATTTGGCTGAGCATTGGGATGCGAAGTCGCCGGCGAGCTATACCTGGAGCGATCAGCACCAGCATAACCAGACCCGCCAAGCTGTGCGGTACGCGCACGACGAGACGACGGCTCACGCGAACCGGCGGAATAGTACCTGTTGTCGTAAATCTGATCCATGTGCGCCTTGTGCGGTTGAGGTTTGTTTGCGCTAAGTCCTTTAGTTATAGCACGAGCGCCCGCACCGCCTTCGTCAGCCTTTGCTCGACATAAAAAAGGCGCTGAGCCGTATGGCCCAGCGCCCATAGTTCTTTGCGGCATCCAGCCAAGGCGGGGAGGAACCGAGTCAGCCTCCCCCTCGCCAAATTCGCCCGTTTAGCGAATGTTGTAGAACGCGGCCTTGCCGGCGTAGCGCGCACTGCCCTCGAGCTCGTCCTCGATGCGGATGAGCTGGTTGTACTTGGCAATACGGTCGCTGCGGCACGGGGCGCCCGACTTAATCTGGCCAGCGTTGACGCCCACGACCAGGTCGGCGATCGTGGAGTCCTCGGTCTCGCCAGAACGGTGGCTCACGATGCAAGCGTAGCCGGCCTCCTTGGCGGTTTCGATGGCCTCGAGCGACTCGGTGAGCGTGCCGATCTGGTTGACCTTGACCAGAATCGCGTTGGCAGCGCCCAGTTCGATGCCCTTCTTGAGGCGCTCGGTGTTGGTAACGAACAGGTCGTCGCCCACCAGCTGCACCTTGTTGCCAATGCGACGGGTGAGCTCAACCCAGCCGTCCCAATCCTCCTCGGCCATGCCATCCTCGATGGAGATGATGGGATAGGTGTCGACGAGCTTCTCCCAGTAATCAACCATCTGGGCGCTCGTGTACTCCACGCCCTCGCCCTTGAGCTCGTACATACCGGTCTCGGCGTTGTAGAACTCGGTGGACGCCGGGTCCATGGCGTACATGAAGTCGACGCCGGGCTTAAAGCCGGCCTTCTCGACGGCCTTGGTGATGTACTCGAACGGCTCGGCATTGGTCTTGAGGTTGGGCGCAAAGCCGCCCTCGTCGCCTACGCCGCCGCCCAGGCCGGCCTCGTGCAGCACGCCCTTGAGAGTGTGATAGACCTCGGCGCACCAGCGCAGGCCCTCGGCAAAGCTCGGGGCGCCCACCGGCATGATCATGAACTCCTGGAAGTCGACGTTGTTGTCGGCATGCACGCCACCGTTGAGGATGTTCATCATGGGCGTGGGCAGCAGGTGGGCGTTGACACCACCCAGATACTGGTACAGCGAAAGGCCCGCCGACTCGGCAGCGGCGCGGGCGACGGCCAGCGACACGCCCAGGATGGCGTTGGCGCCGAGCTTGGTCTTGTTGGGCGTACCGTCGGCGGCGATCAGCGCGGCATCGACGGCGCGCTGATCGAAGGCATCGAGGCCCACGACGGCATCGGCGCACTCGTTGTTGACGTGCTCGACGGCCTGCGAGACACCCTTGCCCAGATAGCGGCCCTTGTCGCCGTCGCGCAGCTCGCAGGCTTCGAAAGCGCCGGTCGATGCGCCCGAAGGCACCATCGCGCGGCCAAAGCTGCCGTCCTCGAGCACGACCTCGACCTCGACGGTGGGGTTGCCGCGGCTGTCGAGCACCTCGCGACCGTAAACATCCAAAATATCGCTCATGTTGTCTCCCTCTCACTTGGAAACGGGTTGAATGCTTGGCGACCGGCTGACCATGCACCGTCGGTGTGCCTCCGTAAGTTAGCCATGTCGCACTTTTTGCATTATGCCCTAAGTTAACCGAGGGATACAAATGAATTGGAGAAATCATTCTTTTGGGCGCTTGTTTTTGCACCGAGCATTCATCTCTAGAGGTCGCCCCCCCCCATTAAATTCTTCTATCGGCATACCGTCTTTACCTGGCTTGCGAATGAAAGAGCCAATAATGTGCTTTTACATCGTGCAAAGTTCTGGATATCGTGCAATTCTAATGGTCTGAAGTTCTGGATATCGTGCATAATCAGGTTATAAAAGTTCTGGATATCGTGTACGAGGTAGCCATGCTTAAACGAAAAGCCTATGACAAACTACTAAAATGGAAGCATGAAAGCGCTGGTAAAACAGCACTTCTTATTGAAGGAGCCCGCCGCGTCGGAAAGAGCACGCTTGCCCGCACGTTTGGAGAAACCGAATACAAATCCTGCCTTGTCATTGATTTCTTTCAAGCACCTGCCGAAGTTAAGCAATATTTTGAGGACTATCGCACTGACTTCGACTCGCTCTTCCTCTATCTCTCGGTTTTCTATAACGTCAAACTCTATGAACACGAGACGCTTATCGTCTTTGACGAGGTCCAGATGTACCCGCAAGCACGCGGACTCATCAAGTATCTCGTTGCAGACGGACGTTACGACTACATCGAAACTGGATCCCTGCTCAGCATCAAGCAGAACATTAAAGATATCGTCATCCCATCCGAGGAAGAATCTCTGGAACTTGAGCCCCTCGACTTTGAGGAGTTTCTTTGGGGCATGGACGAAAAGGGGCTGGCCGATCTCATTCGCATGAGTTTTAACAAGATGAAGCCGCTCCCCGATGCCCTACATCGCAGAGCGCTCTCCCTTATGCGCGAATACATGCTCGTAGGCGGCATGCCTGAGCCGGTATCCATCTATGTTGAACAGCGCGCTTTTGCGCCCGTCGACGCTTCGAAGCGCCGAATCGTCCAGCTCTATCGCAACGATATCTCTCGTTTTGCAACCGGTTACGAATTCAAAGTCGTCTCCGTACTCGATGGCATCCCGGGTCAGCTCTCTAGGCACGAAAAACGATTCAAGCTTTCCTCACTTGATAAAAACGCGCGCATGCGCACCTACGAAGAAGCCTTCTTTTGGCTGGCAGACGCGCGAATTGCCAATATCTGCTATGCCGCAAGCGAACCGAGCGTGGGCCTTTCACTCAGCATGGAGCAAACGGCCCTCAAGTGCTACATGGCAGACACCGGCCTGCTTGTAACGCTTGCCTTCTCTGACAACAACGATACCGATGAAGACGTTTACAGGGCCGTGCTTCGCGGCGACATCGGATTGAACGAAGGAATGCTTACCGAAAACTACGTTGCCCAATCTCTAAAGGCCAATGGACACAGGCTCTTCTTTTATTCCCAAAGCGGAAAGAAGGAGGGAGAGGAGCGCATGGAAATCGACTTCCTCGTTACCCGACCCTATGTCAATGCCGCCGGAAAGCCGCGCATCAGCCCCATCGAAGTTAAGTCGCCACGCAGATACGGAACCATCTCCCTCGACCGATTCCGCGCGCGCTTTAACAAGAAGATTGGGATGGCTTACGTGTTGCACCCTAAACAACTCGAGTGGGATGCCGAAGCGCAGCTGGCACATCTTCCGTTGTATATGGCTTTTTGCTTGTAGAGACCTCTCTACGAATGGATGCCGTGAGAGACGAAGGCCTCACTCGCTTGCTTTTGCTTGGTCCCACAGGTCGTTGAGTTGAGCGGTTGAGCAGGCGGCGAGGTCATCGCCCGCCTCGTGCACGACGGCCTCTATCGCAGCCCAGCGACGGCGGAACTTGGCCGTGCTGGCACGCAGGGCGCTCTCGGCGTCGATTCCCTCCTTGCGCGCAACGTTGACCAGGGCAAAGAGCAGGTCGCCAAACTCCATCTCGCGCTCGGGCGAGCCGGGCTCCTCGGCCTCAAACTCGGCACGCTCCTCGGCAACCTCGTCCCACACATCCTGGACCGTCTCCCACTCAAAGCCCACGGCAGCCGCCTTGCGCGACACCTTCTGAGCCTGCATCAGCGCCGGCAGATGCGTGGGCACGCCGTCGAGCAGTCCCTCGGGCGCAGCCTCGCCCGCCGCCACGGCCTTGTCCTTGGCGGCCTTCTCGGCAAGCTTGACCTCATCCCAGATCTTGAGCACTTCGTCGGAGTTATCGGCATCCGCATCGCCAAATACGTGCGGATGACGGCGGATGAGCTTGGCGTCGATATCGCGCGCCACGTCGGCCAGCGTAAACTCACCGGCGTCCGCCGCAATCTGCGCATGCAACACTACCTGCATGAGCACGTCGCCCAGCTCCTCGCGCAGATGCGTGGCATCGTCGGCCTCGATGCAATCGAGCGCCTCGTAGGCCTCCTCGATCATGTTCTTGCCGATGCTCTGATGCGTCTGCTCGCGGTCCCACGGGCAGCCGTCGGGCTGACGCAGACGCCAGATGGTCTGCACCAGATGCTGCAGCTCGACTGACGCGTCTACCAGCGTGGACAGATCGCGCGAGCCCTCGGCATTTTGCTGAGCCATGTGCTGCGCCATGGTTATTCCTCCTCCATGACCACGTGGCGGAACGCGCCGCCCTCGTAGATGCCGTAGCTGTGCGAGCCGTCCTTGGGGATGCTCACGCTGCCGGGGTTGAAGAGCCACAGGCCCGGGTGCGCGGCGCTCTCCTCGTTAACCTTGATGTGCGTATGGCCGTAGACGAGCGCGGAGCCCTCGGGCAGCGCGGGCGCGTGGTCGACGCTGTTGTGCATGCCGGCGCCAAAGACGTGGCCGTGTGTCAGGAACAGCTCGCGGCCGCTCTCGTCGAACAGCGTGGCGTAGTCGGCCATGACGGGGAAGTCGAGGACCATCTGGTCGACCTCGGCGTCGCAGTTGCCGCGCACCGCGATGATGCGGTCGGCTAGGGCGTTGAGCAGCGGAATCACGCGCTTGGGAGCATAGTCGCGCGGCAGGTCGTTGCGCGGACCGTGATAAAGCAGGTCGCCCAGCAGGACGATGCGGTCGGGCCGCTCGGACTCAATGGCGGCGCAGAGGCGCTCGGTCCAGTATGCCGAGCCGTGGATGTCGGAAGCGATGAGGTATTTCATGGGGAGTCCTTTCGGAGTGGGGTTGATGGGAGCTGAATACGGGGTCCGGCGGATGTGGAGCCCATCTACCGTGTTACTCGAATCGCAGCGCCGCGCTCTGAGCCGCCTGCATCACGCGTTGGAGCGGCACGTCATGTTCGCGGGCAAGACGGGCGCAATCCTCGTACTCGGGAGCCGCGCGCTCGCTGCCGTCGGGCAGGGTCGCCACCTTAACGGACACCTCGCCCCAAGGCGTTGTCACCTGCTCGAATCGGCGCGGCAGGCAAACGCGTTCCATCACCTGGCGGCGAACGGCGTTGGTCGTGGTCTCCAAAAAGATAATCGTCTGTAGACGCTCGATATCCTCGTGCGAGCAGATCACCTGCAACTGCCATCCGGGGCGACCCTTTTTGCAGTAAAGCGGCAGCCAATGCACCTCGCGGGCGCCGGCCTCGCGCAGGCGGTCAGCGGCGTAGGCGAGCACCTCGGGCGACGCGTCGTCGATGTCGCACTCCAGCTTGACGATAGTTTCGGGCGCATCGGTCTCGCGAGACAGCGGGGATGTGCTATCGCATGGCATACGGTCCGGCTCCTTTCCGCATGGGCTCGTTTTGTTCACTCAAACGCTAGCACATCGGACGTGGCACAGGCGTGACTTTCGTCCGTCGCCGCCCTTGCCCCCATCCAAACGTGTACGTCAGCCTCCAAACATGTCATTATTTGTCGGTTTTGGAGGCTGACGTACACGTTTTGAGAGCAAGCGAGGCCGCACCACGCGCCGCGCAACCTTTCCAATCGATTTCGATCCCCGGCGTGCCCGGCGTGTTGAGAGCTGCGCCATTACAATGAAGCGGATTCGCTTGACGCAAAGGAGCCGCTATGCCCATGTGCCCGCTGGTCGATTGCCATACCCACACCTCGTTTTCGGACGGGCATGCCTCGTTTGAGGACAACGTCCGTGCCGCTGCTGCGGCCGGCTGCCGCGTCATGGTCTCGACCGACCATCTCACCCTGCCCGCCAGCATGGATGCCAACTGCGAAGTGCAGGTTACTGAGGGCGACCTGCCGGCACATCATCTGGCTTTTGAGGATGCCCGCAAGCTTGCCGCGCAGATCGCGCCGGAGCTCGAGCTTATCTATGGCTTTGAATGCGATTGGTACGAGGGCTGCGAGCCTTTGGTCGAGCGCTGGTCCGCGGGTGCCATAGTACGCTTGGGCAGTGTGCACTGGATTGGCGATCCAGGCGATATCATGGCCGGCGCTGCGGGCACGGCAGGGACAGAGGGTGTCGCACGCCCCGATACGCCCGATTCGCGCTGCGGTTGGATCGACGACGACACCGACCTGCACGTTTGGGAAAACCTGGGGGTACGCGGCGTGTGGGAGCGCTACGTCGACGACTGGTGCCGCGCCTGCGAGAGCCCGCTCAACTTTGATGTAATGGCTCACCCCGACCTGGTCATGCGCTTTTCGAAGGAAGGCTTTGCGCCCGACTTTGACCCCGCACCGTTTTGGCAGCAGATGGCCGAATGCGCCCACGATACGGGCCGCCGCATTGAGGTCTCGACCGCCGCACCGCGCAAGGGCCTCGACGACTACTATCCCACGACCGGATTGCTGCGTTGCTTTGCCCACGCCGAGGTGCCGATCACTTTTGGCTCAGACGCACACCGCGCCTGCGACATCTGCTGGAACATCCGTGAGGCCCAGGCACACGCCTACGACTGTTGCTACCGAACCTTCGACATCCCCCACCCCACCGGCGAATGGGAACCCACACCCCTCGCCTAACTAGTCGTTTAAGAACGTCCCCAATGACTAGTGGCGGCGGGCGTTGAGTTCGCCGGCCAACTCGTCGAGGGTGATGCCGTAGCGCTCAAGCGTCACGAGCAAGTGGTAGACCAGGTCGCCGGCCTCATAGCGAATGTGATCGTGGTCGTTATCCTTGCAGGCCATGATGACCTCGCTCGCCTCCTCGGCAAGCTTCTTGAGCAGCTCGTCCTCGACGTCGGTCAACAGACGAGCGGTGTAGCTCTCCTGTGGCGACGCATCGCGACGACCGTGAATCACCTCGGCCAGACCTGTCAGCGTCTCACCGATATTTCCATCCTGAACGTTTGCGGTGCGCACACCCATGGTTCAATCCTTTCTGGTGGCCGAGCGTCTAATCGAGCGCCCGCCCTACGCGAGTTTTTTAAAGAAGCAGGTACGGTTGCCGGTATGGCAGGCCGGACCCGGCGAGTCGACCTTGACCAGCAGTGTATCGTTATCGCAGTCGGCCCAGAGCTCCTTGACCTCTTGCATATTGCCGCTCGTCGCGCCCTTGTTCCAGAGCTCCTGACGGCTGCGGCTCCAAAACCACGTGGTACCGGTCTTGAGCGTCAGCCCCACCGACTCCTCGTTCATCCAAGCAACCATAAGCACCTCGCCGGTGTCATACTGCTGAACCACACAAGGAATCAATTCTTTGGCGTCGTATTTAAGATCCGCTGGAGTAGTAATTTCTCTCATTTCAATTCCCCAATTTAAACATCGCCGGTCGGCGAGGGTTGTCCAGGTGCCCGAGATTCCGAGCGACAAGCCCGACGACGCGTACTTAAGTACGCGAGGAGGGTTGGAGCCGGAAGGTCGGGTGCCTGGGCAAGCCGCAGCATTAGAAGTCCAGCCTCACAGGAATACCTTGAGAGGCCATATACTCTTTGACTTCGCGAATGCTGAACGTCCCAAAGTGAAAGACGCTCGCCGCCAGCACGGCGTCGGCCTCGCCCTCGATCACGCCCTCGGCAAAATGCTCGAGCGTGCCCACGCCGCCGCTCGCAATCACCGGAATCGGCACCGCGCGCGCCACAGCGCGGGTGAGCGCCAGGTCAAAGCCAGCCTTGGTGCCGTCGCGGTCCATGCTGGTCAACAAGATCTCGCCGGCGCCGCGACGAGCCGCCTCCTCGGCCCACGCCACCGCGTCGATACCCGTGGCGTTGCGGCCTCCCGCGGTAAAGACCTCCCACTTGTCGGCACCGGATGCGCCGGGCAAACCGACGCGCTTGGCATCGATCGCCACGACCACGGCCTGGCTACCAAACGCCGCGGCAGCCTGGCTGATCAGCGACGGGTCGCGCACGGCCGCCGAGTTGAGCGATACCTTGTCGGCACCGGCGGCAACCATGGTGCGCATGCCCGCCAGGTCGCGAAAGCCGCCGCCCACGGTATAGGGAATGGCGAGCTCCTCGGCCGCATGCGCCGCCATCTCGATAGTCGTCGCACGGTCGTCGCTCGTGGCGGTAATGTCCAGGAAGACGACCTCGTCCGCACCCTCGCGGTCATAGGCACACGCCAGCTCCACCGGATCGCCCGCATCGCGTAAGCTCACAAAGTTGACGCCCTTGACCACACGGCCGTCCTTGACGTCCAGGCAGGGAATCACGCGCTTGGTAAGCATGGGCTACTCCTCCCCTCGGGCGGCGGCCAGCGCCTGTGCCAGCGTAAAGTTGCCTTCGTAGAGCGCACGGCCGGTAATGGCGCCTTCAATCGCGACCTCACCCACCGCGGCCAGTGCGCGGATGTCGTCGAGCGTCGAGATACCGCCCGAAGCCACGACGGGAAAGCCCGCGACCTCGGCCACATGGCGATACGCCGCCACATCGATGCCCGTCTGCATGCCATCGCGCGCGATGTCGGTATACACCAGATGCTTAAAGCCCAGCTCGGTAAGCTGCGCCACGGCATCGTCGAGTGCCACGCCCGCGCCGTCGCGCCAGCCGTTCACCTTAACCTGGCCGTCGCGCGCGGCAATGTCGGCGACCAGCAGCTCGCCAAAGCCTTGGGCTGCCACCTCGGCAAAACCCGGCTCGGTCACCAGCACGGTGCCCAGCGCAATGCGGCGAGCACCATAGCCGGCCAGCTCGTCGATGCGTGCGAGCGAGCGGACGCCGCCGCCCACGTCCACGGACAGACCGTCGACGCCGCAGATGGCCTTAATCGCCGCCGAGTTGGCAGCGCAGGTGTCCTCGTCCTCGCCAAAGGCAGCGGACAGGTCGACGACGTGCACCCAGCTAGCGCCCTGCTCGGCAAACGAGCGGGCGACAGCCACAGGGTCGTCGGAATATACCTTGCAGCGGCTGCGGTCGCCGCGCTCCAGGCGTACAACCTTGCCGCCGATCAGATCGATTGCGGGAAACAGAATCATCGGCCGACCTCCTCGATGATGTTGACGAAGTTCTTAAGGATGCGCTGACCCAGCGCGGAGGATTTCTCGGGATGGAACTGGCAGCCCCACACGTTGCCATGGCGCACGATGCACGGGAAACTCCGTGTATAGTGCGTGCGCGCCAACACATCGGCGGCATCGACGTCGTCGGCCACCGCGTAGCTGTGGGTGAAGTACATGTTGGCGCCCTCGGCAAAACCGGCAAGCAGCGGATCGGCCGCACCGGCGGACGTCATGTGCACCTGGTCCCAGCCCACGTGCGGCACCTTCAGGCGACTCGACTCCAAGCGCGTGCACGAGCCGCGCATAATACCCAGGCCATCGACCCAGGGACCGTCAGCCCGCTCGGGGGCGTTGCCGTCGGCGACCACGCCCTTGTCCGCAGGCACGCCCTCGTTGCCACGCTCAAAAAATAGCTGAAGCCCCAGGCAGATGCCGAGCAGCGGAGTTCCAACGGCGATGGCATCGAGCACCGCGTCCGCCTCGCCGCTCTGGCGCATAAAGGCGATCGCGTCATAGAACGCGCCCACGCCCGGGATGACCAGGCCGTCGGCGTTGCGGATCTGCTCCGGATCGTCCGACGTGCAGGCGGCGGCACCGGCGCGCGCAAGCCCGCGCACGACGCTCGACAAGTTGCCCTTGTGGTAGTCGACCACCACAATCTTCGGTTCGCCCACGCGACCCTCCACTTCTCATCATCCAAAACCACCGCAAAGGGGACAGGCACCTTCGTGGTGGTTTTACCCTTGTGACGGTTACAGCGAGCCCTTGGTGCTGGGGATGCCCTGCACGTGGGGATCGAGCTCGCAGGCGTGACGCATCGTGCGGCCCACGGCCTTAAAGGCGGCCTCGATAATGTGATGCGAGTTGCCGCCCGCCAGCTCGCGCACGTGCAGCGTGAGCTTGGCGTCGCGCGCAAAGGCGTAGAAGAACTCGACGGCCAGCTCGGTATCGAAGCTGCCCACGCGCTCGGTCGGCACGGGCAGCTCGCAGTAGGCCTGCCCGCGGCCCGAAATATCAACAGCAGCCATCACGAGCGTCTCGTCCATGGCGATCGCCGCGTCGGCAAAGCGCGTAATGCCCGCCTTGTCGCCCAGCGCCTGGCAAAACGCCTCGCCCAGCACGATACCCGTATCCTCGACGGTGTGGTGCGCATCGACCTCCACGTCGCCCACCGCGTGCACCGTCAGATCGAACAGGCCATGGCGGCCAAAGGCGTTGAGCATGTGGTCGAAAAACGGCACGCCGGTCGAGATATCGCACGCGCCGCTTCCGTCTAGGTCGAGCTTTACGACAATGTCGGTCTCGCCCGTCTTGCGGGTCACCTCGGCATAACGGCCCATCTACATCTCCTCCTTCACCAGCGTGGCAAACGCGGCCAGCACCTCGTCGTTTTCCTGCGGGGTACCCACGGTAATGCGCAGGCAGTCCGCGAGCCCCGGCGCGTAGCTAAAGTCGCGCACCAAAATCGAGTACTCGTCGCGCAGGCGCTCGCGCACGCGCGTGGAATGCGGCGTACGCACGAGCACAAAATTCGCCGCGCTCGGCCACGCCTCCACGGGCAGACCCTCGGCAGCCATCGCGCGTAGGGCGCACAGTTCGCGTTCGCGCTCGGATGCAACCTGTGCCACCACGGGCGCGTACGCATCGCGGGCACGCACGCAGGCAAGCGCGGCGGCCTGGCTCAGCACGTTAACCGAGTAGATCTGGCGAATCGCCGCAAACACATCGATGACCTCGGGCGCCGCGATCACGTAGCCCAGACGCGTGCCGGCGGCGCCAAACGCCTTGGACAGCGTATGCAGAATCACCAGGTTGGGATGCTCGGCGATAAGCCCCTGCGCCGTGGTAGCCGCGCCAAACGAATCGTCCGCAAACTCAACGTAGGCCTCGTCGACCATGACCATGCCGGGGCACGCATCGCACAGGGCCGCGACAAAGTCGAGCGGCGCCACGTCACCCGTGGGATTGTTGGGCGAGGTCACGATCGCCAGATCGCACTCGGGAGCCGCCGCAAGCACCGCTGCCTGGTCGAGCTCAAGGGTCGCCGGGTCGCGCCACACGTCGCGCACCTCGGTCTGACAGAGCGATGCAAAGAACGCATACTCGCTAAAGCACGGCGGGCAGTTGAGCAGGGTCCGTCCCGCGCCGCCAAACGCCAGCAGGTAGTTATAGAGCAGCTCGTCGCCGCCGTTGCCCACGCAGATGTTCTCGCGCGTCACGCCATGCCAGGCAGCAAGCTCATCGCGCAGGTCGTTGGACATGGGGTCGGGATAGCGGTTGAGCGGCGTGGCAGCCAGGGCCGCGTCGACCGCCTTGCGCACGCCAGCCGGCACGGGATAGGTGTTCTCGTTGGCCGAAAGGTTGATGCGCGTGGGCGTAAAGTTGGGATCATAGGGCTCGATGCCGGCCAGGTAGGGCTGGACGAGTTCCTTCATGCGCGGCGTGAGTTCGGCCATGTTAGGCCTCCTCGCCGGTCGCGCCAGCGCCATCCGAGCTTGCAGCCGCCAGGTCCACGCCCTCGGCGACCGTCGCCACGGCGTCGCCCGGCCAGGCGACCTTGGTCAGGTCGGCCGCGGCCAGCGACTCGGCACTCACGGCATCCTCACCCTGCTCCAACACGCGGCGACGCAGAGCGGCGGAAAGCGCGTGTGCCCACAGGCCCTCGGCCTCGGCCAGGCGCTGTGTGGCGGGAGCGTCGGAGAGCAGGCCCTCGGGCGTATAGCAAATGACACTCGAGCGCTTGACGAACTCCTCCACCGAAAGCGGGTTGGAGAACATGGCCGTGCCGCCGGTCGGCAGCGTGTGGTTGGGGCCGGCAACATAATCGCCAAGCGGCTCGGAGCTCCAAGCGCCCACAAAGATGGCGCCGGCGTTGCGAATGCCGCCGAGCAGGCCCATCGCATCCTTGCAGTGCAGCTCCAGGTGCTCGGGCGCCACGGTGTTCACGGCCTCGACGGCGGCAGCCATATCGGCGGCCACCACGATGGTTCCTTCGTTATCGAGCGAGGCGCGCGTAATCTCGGCACGCGGGGACTGCGCCACTAGGATGTCGATACCCGCCTCGACCTCGCGCGCAAACTGCTCGTCGCAAGTCACCAGATAGCAGGCTGCCAGCGGATCGTGCTCGGCCTGGGCCATCAGGTCGGCCGCGGCCACCATAGGCTTGGCCGTGGCATCGGCCAGCACGCAGACCTCGGAGGGACCGGCGACCATGTCGATTCCCACATCGCCCGAGACAATCTGCTTGGCAGCGGCAACAAAAGCGTTGCCCGGACCAGTGATTTTATCGACACGCGGAATGGTCTCGGTACCGTACGCCAGCGCGGCCACGGCCTGAGCGCCGCCCACCATATAGATCTCGTCCACGCCGCCGAGCTTTGCCGCGGCGAGCGTGTAGGGACTGATCAGGCCGTCTTTTTGCGGCGGGGTCACCATAACCACGCGCTTGACGCCGGCGACCTTGGCGGGAATGGCGTTCATGAGCACCGTGGAGGGATACTGCGCGCGACCGCCCGGCACGTAGATGCCGGCCGCCGCGAGCGGGGTCACCTTAACGCCGAGCATCGTGCCGTCCGCACGCGTGGTAAACCAGCTCTGCTCGACCTCGCGCTGGTGGAACTCACGAATCTGGCGCGCGGCCTTCTCGAGCGCGGCGACAAAGGCCGAGTCGAGGCCTTCGAGCGCGACATCGATCTGCTCTTGCGGCAGGCGGAAGCTCTGCAGCGCGACACCGTCAAAACGCTGACAGTAATCGCGCACCGCGGCATCGCCGTTGGCACGCACGTTGGCCACGATATCGCGGGCGGCGTCGACGATGTTTTGCGGCAGCACGCCCTTGCGGTTGAGCTGGTTGGTAACGAGGCGCTCACCGGGAGCAAGCTTGATGGTCTTCATATCGGTATCCCCTATCGGTCGAGGTTGTGTTCGAAAAACGAGAGGCCGGGCGGCGGCGCCAATCGGCCCGCAGCCCGTACGTCGGGGCGCCCGTGCGCGCTCGCGCTATTGTGCCGAGCCCGCGACGGGCTCAAAATGCTTGTCCTTAACGGCCGCGGCCAGGCGATCTGCCAGATTACGCACGCGCGGATCCAGGCGAGCGGCGCCCGGATTGACAAAGAAGCGCGCCGTGCAGTCCATAATGCGACCAGTAATAACCAGGTCGTTATCGCGCAGGGTGGCGCCCGTGGCGGTAATGTCCACGATACGGTCGGTCATACCGACGATGGGGCCCAGCTCGATATTGCCGTGCAGCGAGACGATATCGGCATTCACGCCACGCTCGGCATACCAGGCGCTCGCGATGCGCGGATACTTGGTGGCCACACGAAGCGACCCGCGACGGGCATAGTTGCGCTCGGCCTGGCCAGCGCGCCACGCGGGCTCCGCCTCGATAAACGTGCACAGGCCGTAGCCCAGGTCGACCAGCTGCAGCAGGTTGAGGTCGGCCTCGATGAGCGAGTCCCAACCGCAGATGCCGCAATCGGCACCGCCGCAGCCCACAAAGGCGGGCGCGTCGCTGGGACGCACGATGACAAACTCGATATCTCCGACCGTGCCCTCGCCGGCACGCGTGTCGTGACCGCGCACGATCAGGTGACGGCCGGGGTCGCGCAGCTCAGAGACGTCCAGGCCCGCGGCCTCGAGCACGTCGAGCGTGTCAGCCTTAAGCGAGCCCTTGGGCACGGCGATGCGCAGCGGGCCCTCGGCACCACGGTCCACCGCATGATCGCCGTCGGAAGCGGCGTCCTCGGCCGAGGTGCGCGCGGCCTCCAGACGCTCGAGCGAAAAGGCGAAGCCCGCCGCCGGCACCTCGATGCCGTCGCCGAACGCGCCGGTAAAGATGGAGTCGTAGCGGCCGCCCGAGCCCACCGGATCGGGCAGGCCACCGGCGTAGGCCTTAAAGACCAGGCCCGTGTAGTAATCAAAAGAGTTCATGATGGAGAAGTCGAACGACAGCACCTGGGCGTCCTCGGGAGCCAGGCCCTCGACCAGAGCACGCAACTCGCGCGTCAGCGGCGCGACGATGCCGGCGGCCTCCAGCAGCGTGTCCACGCGGTCGAGCACCTCGGCACCGCCGTGCAGACGCGGCAGCTCGCAAATGGCGGCCTTGACGGCATCGGACTCGACGCTTGCCGCCACGCGGGCATCGAGGCCCACAAAGTCGTTGGCGTGCACGCAGCACAGCGCCTCGGCAGCCAGCTCGCGATCCTCGCACGCCGCGAGCAGCTCCTTAAACGGGCGTACGCTACCTGCGATGATGCGTGCATCGGGCAGCGCCAGCTTGCGCACCGCCTCGGCCACGAGCGAGACAATCTCGACATCGCCCGCGGTATCGCCCGCACCGATAAGCTCAAAGCCCAACTGTGTAAACTGGCGCGAGCCGCCGGCATTGCGCTGGCACTCACGAACCACCGGCGCCTCATAGCGCAGGCGCAGCGGCAAGTCGGCCGCGCGCATGCGGGTCGAGACCAAACGCACGATCGGCAACGTATTGTCGGGACGAACCACCAACAAGCGGCCGTCATCGTCAAAAAGCTTAAACGGCGTGTCCGCGATACGGCCGCCCTCCTCGAGCGAGCCCTTGTCCTCGAGCAGCGGCGTCTCAACCGGCAGATAATGATGCTCCCTAAAGCAGCCCTTCACCGTCAGCGCAATCTCCTCGCGCGCCTGAGCCTCCTCGGGCAATATGTCCCGGAATCCCCACGGTGTGGTCGTCATCTGGTGAGCCTCCTCATGCTGTGTTGCATACAGAACAAACGACCGGCATAGCTCCGCCGGTCTTTTGGGTACTTTAGCATACTAGAGTGCTTGCGGGGAAAATCCTTGTCCGCAGCTCACACCGTATTCATTTGGAAACATACGGAAGGCGCGTCCCATTTCGAGCGGCCATTCCGGGACACGCTTTCCGCTTGAAGCCTCAACGGGAAACCGCATCCCAGAATAGACGCTCAGAACGGGACACACTTTCCGAAACCCATCCCAACGGGAAACGGCGCCCCATTCCAGGCCCTAATTCCGGGACGAGCTTTCCGCTAAGGCTTCTACCGGAAACCGCATCCCACTCTGGGCGCTAATTCCGGGACGCACTTTCCCGACCAGCCCCGCAGAGCCACTCGCACTAGCGGCCGGCATGCCCCAACGCAAAAAGGGCGCCCGCGCGAACACGGACGCCCTTGTGCAGGATCGAGATATCAACCAGCCAAGATATCGGACCCGTGACCAGCTCTTAGTAGTCGAACTGGTGGTAGTAGCGGCGGTACTTGAGGTTGTGCTTGGTGACC
>UQLB01000034.1 GCA_900541725.1 uncultured Collinsella sp.
CGAGGCCGAGCGCAAAATGGATTCTAAAAAACACCTTGCCAAATAGGAGCGTCAGCGCGAGGCCCGCCTTTCCGTTGCTCCGCAGGAGCAGGAAAGACGGGCCTCATGCGCGAGGACGTTTTCAAAACCAAGCCCGGTCCAGACCGGACAGCCCACGAACGCTACAGGTTCTTGACACCCATCGCGCGCATGGCGTTCAGGATGGCGATGATCGCCACGCCTACGTCGCCGAACACGGCAAGCCACATGTTGGCGATGCCCAGTGCCGCAAGCACCAGAATCAGCAACTTAACGCCCAGCGCAAAGATGATGTTCTGCCAAACAATCGACATGGTCTTGCGCGCCACACGGATGGCGTGGGCGATGTTGGACGGCTTGTCATCCATGAGCACGACGTCGGCGGCCTCGATCGCAGCGTCGGAACCCATAGCGCCCATGGCAATGCCAACATCGGCGCGCGTAAGCACAGGCGCATCGTTGATGCCGTCGCCGACAAAGGCGAGCTTGCCCTTGCCCGATTCGGCTGCCAGCAATGCCTCGACGCGCTCGACCTTGTCGCCCGGCAGCAGCTGCGCGTGGAACTCGTCGAGACTGAGTTGCTTGGCCACAGACGCCGCAACCTCCTCGCGGTCGCCCGTGAGCATGACGGTGCGCTTGACGCCGGCGGCGTGCAGGTCGCTGATCGTCTGCTCGGCATCGGCCTTGACGGTGTCTGCAATCACGATGTGACCAGCGTACGTGTCATCGACCAGTACATGGAGGATCGTGCCGACGACCTCGCAATTGGGCGCTTCGACGCCGGTCGCGGCGAGCATCTTTGCGTTGCCAACGACGACGTGCTTGCCGTCGATGGTTGCCGTCACGCCATGGCCCGCGTCGTTGGTGGAGTCGCTTACGCGCTTGGGGTCGACCTCGCCCTGGTAGGCGACACGCACAGACTGCGCGATGGGGTGATCGGAGAACGACTCCGCAAGGGCTGCGACCTCAAGCAGCGATTGCTCGGTATAGCCGGCTTCGGGGTGTACTGCCACGACCGAGAACGTGCCGTTGGTGAGCGTGCCGGTCTTGTCGAAGACGACGGTGTCCACGTCGGCGAGCGTCTCGAGGTAGTTAGAACCCTTGATGAGAACGCCCAGCTTGGAGGCGCCGCCGATGCCGCCAAAGAAGCTCAGCGGGACGCTGATCACGAGCGCGCACGGGCAGCTGACGACCAAGAAGGTCAGGCCGCGCAGGATCCAGTCGGACCAGGCGCCGGTGATCAAGCCGCCGCCGAGCGCGAGTACCGCGGCCGCGCCGGTGACGGCGGGCGTGTAGACGCGGGCGAAGCGCGTGATGAAGTTTTCGGTGCGCGCCTTCTTTTCGCTGGCGTTTTCTACGAGCTCCAAGACGCGCGCGACGGTGGACTCGCCAAAGGGCTTGGTGGTGCGCACGTGGATGAGGCCCGTCATGTTGATGCAACCGCTGATGATATCGTCGCCGGACTTGGCGGGGCGGGGGACTGACTCGCCCGTGAGCGCGGCGGTATCGAGCTGTGTCTCGCCTTCGACGATGACGCCGTCGATAGGCACGCGCTCGCCGGGCTTGACGACGATGACGGTGCCCACGGCGATGTCATCGGGAAAGACCTGTTCGAGCGTGCCGTCGGGCTGCTCGACGTTGGCATAGTCGGGTGCGATGTCCATCATGGCGCTGATCGATTTACGGCTCTTGCCCACGGCGTATGCCTGGAACAGCTCGCCGACCTGGTAGAACAGCATGACGGCGGCGCCTTCGGCCATGTGCGGATCGGTGTCGGGGAAGAGCACCATGGCAAACGCGCCGATGGTCGCGACGGCCATGAGGAAGCTCTCGTCGAACGCCTTGCCGCGGCGGATGTTGTTGTATGCCTTTTGGAGCACGTCGTAGCCGGCAATCAAAAACGGCACGAGGAACAGTGCGAAGCTGGCGTAGATGTCGCCCGGGGTGCCGAATGCGGCAGTGAGGGTGCCGAGCTCATCGAGGGCGTACACCACGGCAAAAATGCCCAGCGCTACCAGGATGCGGTTGCGCTTATGCTCGAGTGACTCTTTTTTCTTGCGCTTCTTCTTTTTCTTCTTGGGGTCGGCGGTGGCCATGACTCGTATCCTTCCATTTGAATGTATGAACACTCGCTCATATAATTTCGCGAGCAAAGGCCGCGGCAAGCGCGGCCTTGCGGGTTGGCGTAAACCTGGGCTAGAGAATGATCTCGCAGTCCGGCTCGGCGTCGGCCGTAAACTCCACAACGCGGTCAAGGACCTCGTCGAACTCGGCGTCATCGGCCTCGAGCGTCAGCTTCTGGGTCATAAAGTTGACGGACACGGATTTGACGCCCTCGAGCTTGGCCAGCTCGTCCTGAAGCTCACGCGCGCAGTTGGCGCAGTCGATCTCGTCGAGCTTGAACTGCTTTTTCATGGTGGATTCCTTTCCCCGTATTTGCGGCTTGGGTGCAGGCCGCGCTGGTACCGTGGTTGGTTGCTATTCGCAGATATGGCTCATGCCCTGGTTGAGCATGGTGTAGACGTGGTCGTCGGCGAGCGAGTATAGGATATTGCGCCCGTCGCGCCGGAATTTAACCAGGTGCGACTGCTTGAGTGTGCGCAGCTGGTGCGACACCGCGGACTGCGAGGTTTCGGTCGCTTCGGCGATGTCTGCCACGCAGAGCTCGCGGCCCATGAGGGCATAGAGGATCTTGATGCGCGTGGTGTCGCTGAAGACCTTGAACAGGTCGGCGAGGTCGTAGAGAAGCTCCTCGTCGGGAAGGTCCTCGGGCGAGCAGGTGGTGGGGATTGCGGGTTCGGTGGCCTCGATGTCGGGTTTCGTTTCATCAACGCGGATGCTCATTGCAATATCCTTTCATATGAACATGCGCTCATATAACTAATTTCCAATTATATGAGCGCATGTTCATATGTCAATACAATTTGCGTTAATTTCGATGACTGCTTGCCGCCTCTGCGATTTTCTGTGGGTTGGGAGACATCGACGCAATGTTCGCCAACATATTTCGAGATGTTCGGCCAGCATGCTAAGAAAGCCACCTTGAGAAGCATTAGAACTGTTCATATTTGTACTTTATCGTGTTAAATACCGCGAGAATCAGTTCTTCCTCTACGGGAGTTCCTGCAGAATCAGTTTTATCTAAAGTTATATCGAGCATTGCTTCAGCCAATCTGGTACATCGGTGGCCGAATAAGTCGAAAAATGTAGGTGGACATCCGCAGAGATCGCCTTTAGAAGAGCGAATTCTCAATTAGATCAATAATCGTGTCGTCTTCCGTGCGGTTTTCATCGATTTTTGCGAACATGTCGCATTCCCAAGGCCCATTGATTTCCTCAGCAAGGGCCCCGACATGTTGCATGTCGTCGGGTTCGGGCACATCGTTGATGCTCGGGTCATCAGCTTGCGGATATTGGCTTGCAATTTCGCGCTTGGCGGCCTCTTCTTCTTTGAGTGTCTCCAGGACGCGGCGACCGTATTCGAAGTAGCGCCGCAAGACAAATTGACGAAGATTTTCTTGCAGGATGGCGAAGTTATCCGGGAGTCGACCGGGCCAGATCTTCTCGCGAATGCGAATCGCTTCCATGACCCGCCTAAAAGCGGACTGCTTGAAAAATGAATGACGACTAACTGTGATAACGGCATATCCCATGTTTCGCAGCGTGTTTCGGCGCTCCTCGTCAATTGATTGCTGCTCGGGCTCGTCGTGGTAAAAGCCGTTGTATTCGATATCGGTCATCGAATTTTCGAGCAGCGCGTCGAGGTAGAAAACCGTCCGTCGCGTTAGGGCGGCGTATCTTTTGGGGACTGGGATCGGATAATCCGTTTTGATAGCGCGTATGGCTAAGCCACCCATTGACTTGGGCATTGTCAGCATCATGACAAACGCCGTTTCGAGTGGGGAGCGACAGCCTTCGCGTACATAAGAAAGTGCCTTAAGCGCTTTATTAGATCCACGATACCCCGATGCCTCTGAAAAGAAGGCTCTGAGCTCTTCAACGCTGGTTAGGGCTGGGCGCTCGCGATATTGAGTTTCGTCGGACGTTCCAAGCGCGTAGGAGCCGCAGATTTCAAAGTAATACTCAACGAGCTCCGAAAGGTTGAGGTCGGCTGTTGCTTCTAACGCGCACAGCTTGATATCGACGATGTAGACGTTCGGCTCGAGTTCTAAGTAGCTTTCTGCATCAAACGTATAGCGCGTGCAGTGGCAGATGCAGCCCTTGCGGTGCCTTTTGGCATTATTGGAAAACGTCAGCACATGGACGCGTTCAGAATCGACATTCTTTCTGTTGAGCCATGCTCGTGCCGCTTCCAGGTCGGACGTGGTCGGCGTAGACACCCTGATCTTTTCCATAGGTGTGGGACCGGTCGCGTAGCTTGCGAGCGAGTTGGCTGTTTGGTATACAGCGCGTGCCGTGGTATGTGACAGAACGATTCCCATACGCGCATGATGGCATAGCGGACGCCACATACGTCCGAAACTTCGGGCAACGGTATTGGGGCGCGGCTTATCTTCTGCGAACGGTGGGTTTTGAGCTGTCGTATTGAGGGAGCAGCTTTGGCTGGGGAGGTTTCTGCCGGCTGCCCCTATTTTGATGAACTTTAGTTGCGGATTCGTAGCTTCTAAGCGTTTTTACCGACCGCTCAGATGCCTCACCAACATAATTTGAGTTATTCGGCCTTCTCCTATACAAATGGTGCGATCGCAACGTCCTATTCGAATTGATTCAGGTAGATTTCTGGGGCTTGGATGCGAAATTAAGGCGACTATAGCTTCGATTGCGGTTCAAGGGGCCTTGACTAGTGGTTCAGCTGGCCGAACAACTCGAAAAATGTAGGTGGGCCAACCTGCCGACTATGTGAAGCACGCGTATTTGCTCGTTTTGATGAAAACTAGGGTGCAGCCATAAGGCTGCGCCCTAGTTTACTGCGTGCCGGTGTGCCCAGACGGATTGCGCTGTGCCTGGCAGGCGCTCCCGCAGATGGATCGGTTATTTCGCGAATAGGTTCTTGAGGTTGAACTCGGCTTGGACGGTGCGGAGCATGAGGTCGGTGTCGTCGAGGCCCAGGTGCTGCTCGTTGGCGTCGGCGGCGAGGGTGCCGCGGCGGCGGGCCCAGTTCTCGAGCGCGGCGGGCGCGGACTCGCGGGGGAGCGAGCGGACGTCGGCATCCAGGCTGCGGCAGATCTGGCGCGAGTCGATGACGATAATCTTGCCGGCGCGGCGTGCCTCGGCGTAACCGTCCAGATGAATTTTGAACCAGCTGTCCTCGAACGCGGCGTTATGCGCCATGTACGGGTATTTCTTCATAAGCTTGAGCAGCTGCTTCTGCAATTCCTTGTTCTCGCGGAACGGCTTTTTGCTGTCAATGTCGTCCCAGGTGATGTGGTGGATATTCGACAACGGCACATCCTCGCCGCGGTAGATGTCGGGCAGGCCACAGTAGTGTGCCTCGGCGTCATGCGGCACGGCGTCGCTGGTGAGATCCATGATCTCCCAGCCCACGTTGATGATATAGCCGCGCTCGGGTGCACGGCCGGTGGTCTCGATGTCGATACCGAGCACGGTGCCCTGGATGGGCTTGCGGGCGTAGGCCACGCCGAGCGCGTCGCGGTCGCCGCGGATCTCGCGCATGACCGACGCGGCGGTGCGATTTTGCATCTTACCGATGGCGGCGCAGGTGTCGGCATCGGACAGGCCGCGCGAAAGCGTCGCGGGCGTCACGTTGCGCAGGCGTGCCTCGCCAATCTGGTCGCACAGGTCGCGGTTGCGGTCAGCCAGGTCGCGCACGGTGGCAAAGTCGAAGCTGGGGTCGCCCTCGGCGGTAAAGTACTCGGTTTCGAGCACCTTAAGGGCCTCCTCGCCCTTCTGGCGCTCGGACTCCATGGCGCCGTGATCGCCATAGATAAACATGGGAATAAACGGCTGGCGCTCGTATTCGAGTGCTTGTGAAACGTTCATATAACTGCTCCTTGGACGGGCCGCACCGCGCGGCTCGGGTTCATTGAGATGTGGCGAGATGATAGTTTACCATGGGCAACTATTGGCATCGCGCCTAGGACAACTACAATACCCTAGTTGACCGCTAGGACTTTTACAATGCTGCCGAAAGACACGAAAGGTTCCATCCGTCATGGATTTGCTGATTGATATTCTGCTTGACGCCGGCAAGGACACGCTCTCGCTGGTGCCATTCTTGTTGGTGACGTATCTGGCTCTCGAGACCTTGGAGCACGTCGCGGGTGACCGCGTTAACGGGGCCATCAAGCGCGCCGGCGCCGCGGGTCCCGTGGTTGGCTCGTTGCTGGGCATGGTGCCGCAGTGCGGCTTTTCGGCAATGGCGGCCACACTGTACGCCGGTCGCGTCGTGACCTTGGGCACGTTGGTGGCGGTGTTCCTTTCGACCTCCGATGAGATGCTGCCGCTGTTGCTCGCCGAGCAGGTGCCCGTGCAGACCATGGCGATGCTTTTGGCTTCGAAAGCACTGATCGCGCTGGTCACGGGCTTTATCGTGGACGCTGCCATTCGCGGCCTGCGCCGTAACGCCCGCGCGCACGCGGCGATTCGCCGTACCGTGCTGGGAACCGCGGCCAATCCTGCCCATGTGAACTGCGCGCACGATGACCACAGCGGCGGTGACATCATCGACGAGGTGGCCGAGGCGGGCGTGAGCGCCGACCACATCCACGAGTTGTGCGAGCGCGACCATTGCGGTTGCGATGATGAAGATGAACACGAGCGCGACCACGGACACAGCCATGATCACGGTCACACGGGCGAGCATGAGCACCACCACGGCCACAGCCACGACCACTCCCACGAGGGCGCGTCCGTTCTGTCGATTATCCGCAGCGCGATCTCGCACACTGTGCAGGTTTCGGTTTTTATTTTCCTGGTGACGCTGGTCCTGGTCGCCGTGCTCGAGACCTTCGGCGAGTCCGCGATCGAGCAGTTCCTGCGTGGCAACGAGACGCTCGCCGTCTTGGGCTCGGCGCTTGTCGGCCTGATTCCCAACTGCTCGGCGAGCGTGGTCATTACGCAACTATATCTGGAAGGTGCGCTGCAATTGGCGCCGATGCTCGCTGGCACGCTCATTTCCGCCGGCGTGGGCTATCTTGTCCTGTTCCGCACCAACCGCAGCGCTCGTGAAAACGCCGTGTTCCTGGTCATGATGTACGTCATCGGCGCCGGCTGGGGCCTTATCCTATCCGCCTTCGGCCTCTAAGTAGGCTTAAAAAATGGGCTTCAAATAGCCATGCTCGGCGCCTGCGCAATGCGGCGACGCATGGCATTTTGAAGCCCGTTTTTTGTTGAGCCATGGATTCCGAGCGCTCACACCGTTCAAAACAAAAAGGTAGATTTCCGGGCATGTCCCGAAAATCTACCTTGGTTAGCGCAGCAGCTCGGTGAGGTTGCGCTTAAAGCGGGCCCGGTCTTCGCTGGTAAATGCCGCCGGACCGCGAGTGCGACCGCCGGCGCGGCGCACCTTCTTTTCCTCGTGGCGAATAAACAGTTGCATGTCGATGGTCGCCTTATCGTAGACGCGCCCGCGCACGCCGATGGCGGCGGCATCGCGCCCGAGCACCATGCTCGCCAAGCCAATGTCCTGCGTCACGACTACGTCGCCTGCCTGCAGGCGTTCGACAATGGCAAAGTCGGCGCTGTCGGCGCCCACGCTCACATCGAGCGTCGTGACCCAAAATCCGCGTCGCGCATGCTCGACGTCGCGCGGATCGTCGCGGCGAATGTGGCGTTCCAGGTTCTGTGTGCTGTTGCCGGCGATAACGACGGCGACGCCCGCCCGCCGCGCGCAGTCAATCGACTCGCGCGTGACCGGGCAGGCGTCTGCATCAATAAAGAGCGTTCGCGGCATCTAGTGCACCAGTTTGCCAAATTGAATAGCGCGAACAATCAGCGTTACGCCAAACACCAGCAGTGCGGCGCCGCTAAAGATGACGAGCATCTTGGCCGACCACAGCGGATAGATAAACACGAACATGCCGGCGATGATGGAGAGCGCGCCGCTCAGGATGGCGAGGGCACGGTTGGACGAAAGCTCGGACTCCAGAATGGACATGACACCTTCGACGATCCAGCCAAAGCCGGCCACGATAACCACCATCGTGGTGAGCGTCGCGGTCGAGAAGGCCTGGTTGCGCAGGATTATGACGCCGCCCAAGATAATGAGTAGGTTGGAGATGATGCTCGTCACGCGCCAGCCGGTGGGCAGCAGTGGCTCGAAAACAGCGGTAAACAGCCTGATCGCGGCCGTGATCACAAAGTAGAAGCCCAAGACGGTCGTTAAGAAGACGAGGGACTTGGCGGGCGCAAACAGCAGTGCGATGCCGGCGACGAGCGCCAAGACGCCCGTGATGGCGTAAATCCAGCGCACGGCCTTGACGGCCTTGCCTGCCATGCTTTTCTCGTCAAATCCAAACTGGCTCGATTTTTGGTCATCATTCTTAAAGATGCCCATAATGTCTCCTTTCCGTGCGGCGTAAGCCTTGATCGTTACGACCAGTATCGCCTAAAGGCGCTGACGTATGGGTCGGGGAGGGTGAAACGTAACCCAAAGGCCCCGAATTGTTTCCGTTGTTCCCCACGTCGCGATTTTCTATTCAACAGGTGTAGAACATTGCAGCCCTGTTCGTTATTGCCTACGTTTTAGGTTAGATTTTCCTAAGAACAATTGCCCGAAATTGGGGGTCCCTATGAACGAAACAGTTCCCGCGGCGCCGTCTAGCGCGGAGTCGATGGCAAAGCAAGGTTGCGAAAAGCTCGGCCTGGACACGTTTGACGCGCTGGTCCGCCGCGCCCGTACGTGCCGTCGCTTTGACGAGTCCATGCGCGTGCCGCGCGAGTTTTTGCTCGAGCTGGCGGAACTGGCGCACCTGGCTCCCTGCGGCGCCAATGCTCAGCGTCTGCGTTTTCATGTGGTAAGCGGTTCCGAGGACTGCGCTCGCGTGTTTGACGAGCTTGCATGGGCCGGCGCGCTTAAGGACTGGTCGGGTCCTGCCGAGGGCGAGCGCCCGACCGGCTACATCGCGATTCTTGCCGAGCGCGCCGTTCCGGGCAAGCCCGCCGCTCCTATTACCGAGGTCGACACGGGCATTGCCGCGCAGACGATGATGCTCGCCGCCCGCAGCGCCACGCCCGAGGTGGCTGCCTGCATGTTCAAGGCCTTTACGCCCCACGCGATCGATGCCATGGGGCTCGATAGCGACAAGTATGAGCTCAAGCTGATCATGGCGTTTGGCGTTCCGGCCGAGACACAGGTGATCGATGCGATCGATTCCAACCCCGACGGCTCCATCAATTATTGGCGCGACGAGGCGCAGGTGCACCACGTACCCAAGCGCCCGCTTGTCGACGTACTGGTGTAGTTGAGCGTCACCGCGGTGTGATCCGGCGGTAAACCACCACAAAGGTACCTGTCCCCCTTGCGGTGGTGCGAGGGGAGGACGTGTGGCAGATTTGTATTTGGTGCGGCATGGGCAGACTGAGCTCAATGTGCAGAACATTTTGCAGGGTGGGCACGATTCGCCGCTTACGGCGCGCGGGCGCGAGCAGGCGCTGGCGACGCGCGCGGCGTTTGAGGCGCGTGGCGTGACCTTTGACCGTGTGTATTCCTCGCCGTTGGGCCGGGCGCGGCATACGGCTGAGCTAATTGCTGGTGAGGGCCGCTCGATAGAGCTGGTCGATGACCTGCGCGAGTGGCATTTGGGCTCGCTGGAGGGTACATCAAATCGCGAGATGCCGCCGCAGCCCTGGGGTGATTATCCGGTGGCCTTTGGTGGCGAGTCTGAAGGCGAGCTCCAGTCGCGCATGGTCGCGGCGCTGTCCCACATCATGGCCAGGCCGCAGCACGACTGTGTGCTGGCAGTCTCCCACGGCTCTTCCTGCCAGGAGTTTCTTGAGTATGTGACTGGCAGGGGAGAGCTACCCGACAACGGTGCCGTGCTTCATTTTGGCTATTGCGACGGTGCGTTTTCGCTCCTTGATTGGTAACGAACGAAAGGACCCCTATGAATAAAGACCTGTATCTGGTTCGTCATGGACAGACGATATTCAACCTTAAGCGCATTATTCAGGGGTGGAGTGACTCGCCGCTTACGCAGTTGGGTTGCGACCAGGCGGCGCGCGCCGGCATGTTTTTACGCGCGCGCGGCATTGAGCCCGATCATGCCTACACCTCCACGCTTCATCGCACCGAGCAGACTATCGCCAACTTGTGGCCGGGCTTGGCGTACGAGCGCCTGGACGGCCTGCGTGAGTGGTTCTTTGGCGACTTTGAGGCCGAGCGCGTGACGCTCATGCCCAAGCGCCCGTGGCGCGACTTCTATCGCCAGTTTGGCGGCGAGGGCCAGATGCAGGTGCGCGAGCGCATGGCGGCGACGTTGACCGATCTTATGCGACGTCCGGACCACGAGTGCGTGCTCGCGGTGAGCCATGGCTCGGCTATCAAGGAGTTTTTGGACCACGTGCGGGGCGCGGCGGCAGACGAGCGCGAACGCGTGCCGGGCAACTGCTCAGTGCTGCATTTTGCGTTTGACGATGCGGCCGATACGTTTGAACTTGTCGAAGTCTTTACGCAGGAGGACTATGCGCGCGAGCTGGGGCTTGAACCGCTCGTGGCTACTGCGGGTCCGCAGCGCGGATAACGCGAGCGTGGCGGCACGGGTCGCCGGCATAACTTCTCGACGCAAAAGGGGCGGAGATGCATGTACCTGCTGCATCTCCGCCCCCCTGTTTGTTGGGCTGCCGATTTTTGTGCCGGGCGGTCTGGTCTAGCTAGAACCGCGCGATCTGGTGGGTGAGCAGGCCCATCGGGACCTGCGGCGCGCCGCCGCTGACCTGCGCGGCGGGGAAGAGCACAGCTACGGTAAAGTTGAACGGCTCTTTGCCCGTGTAGGTGCCGGCGGCACGGGCATCGTCGGCCAGGAGCTGTGATGCCCCGACCAGCGCGGCAGCGTAGGCGGGGTCGTCGGCCAGTGCCGGCTCCGGTGCCTGGTCGAGCATGGCACGGATGGCGCCGACGGCGTCCTCGCGCTTGACCTCCCACACGCGGTGCGTAATGCCGGCGGGGTCGGTGACGGCATAGAGTGAAGCGCCCTCTTTTGCGGCGCCGAGGATGATATCCATGACGGGCGAGGCTTCGTAGGCAAGTGTTACGGGACGGGGCTGCACCTTGAGCTCGGTGATCGCGCGCGCGGCGGCGAGTGCGTCGACGCTCTCGGCGGCAGCCTCGTCGCTACCCGTCAGCACGTTAACCGGGCAGATCGCCACGACACCCGTCACACGTCCCGGCTCGCCCGAGCATTCGTACACGTAATACGCCGCACCCGGGTCCTTGAGCATCAGACCATCGGCAATGGCTCCGCGCAGGGCATCGTTGCCGCTTAGGATGCTGCCCATTGCAGGCAGCGCCTCGAGCACGCGGTCCTGAGCCGGGCGGATGCAGGGAAACGGAAGTGCTTTCATGGGCGGTCCTAACGCGCGAGTCGGTTTGTTCGCGGCTTATTATGCCCCAACTTGGCCGCTCGCGTCCCAGAGCACGTTATCGGCGAGCGCGATTAGCACCTGCTGACAACGAACGATATCGGCGTGGGGCACATATTCGTTGGGCTTGTGCGCGAGCGCGAGCGACCCGGGACCGTAGCTCATGCAATTGCGGTTACCTGTCTTGCCGGCAATGACGGCGGTGTCGGTGTAGCCGGTAAAGAAGCCGACGGTCGTGTCCGCGTCCGTCACGTCATCGGCGGCACGCTTGAGCGCTGCTAGAAGGGGAGAGTTCGGGTCGCGCTCGATGGCGGGGCGGTCGCCCGTTACGGTGTAGCTGCCATGGCAACCGGGAACGGCGGCTTCGGCGACGGCGATGGCCTGCTCTACCATGCGCGTCGCGGCGGCCGTATCGGTCGGCGGGGTCAGGCGCATGTCGACCCAGACTTTGGCGCGGTCGGGTACGACGTAGGGGCGATATCCGCCCTCGATTTGGCCAAACGTGATGGTCGAAGGCCCCAGCTCATCGTGCGCGGGCAGCGCCATAAACGCGCGACGGAGCGAACACACGACCTCGGCCATGGCAGCGACGGCATCCGCGCCCTTCCAGGGCTGGCTCGCATGCGCCGTCACGCCAGTCATTTCAATCTCGAACCACGTACGCCCCTTGTGCGCCACCTGGATCTGTCCGTCGGTGGGCTCGGTGTCCAGCACCCATTCGCGCGAACCGACCCAGCCGGCATCGATGGCTGCCTCGGAGCCTCGCATAAAGTCTTCCTCGTCGACCGAGCAGATGAGCGAAAAGCCGCGGCGGGGCAGCGCGCCATCCGCCGCCACGCGCTCGAGCGTATGGACCAGTGCGGCAATGGCGCAGGCCAGACCGCCCTTCATGTCGCAGGCACCGCGACCATAGAGCTTATCGTCCCGCATGGTCGCCCCGAGCGGCGGCGTGTCCGCGCCCCAGTCATCTCCCAGGGTGACGGTATCCATGTGGCAGATGTAGACGAGTCGCGCCTCGTCGCTCACGCCCGGCACGGTGACCATGAGGTTGCGGCGCCCGGGGAGTACTTCGAGCTCTGCAATCTGCACGGCATCGAGTACCGGATGGCTCAGCTGCGCCAACCGTTCCTCAACCAACGCTTTGATATAGCGTTCAATCTCATCCTCATACGCGCCCGGGTCTGAGCTGTCGATCCGCACGAGCCCTTGCGTAAGCCGCCAAGCAAAATCTGTATCAACCATAGGCACCTCACAGATAGTTAGGTCAACATACAGATTGTATGCCAAGAAGCGGCTCGGTGCATTTAATGGAGCGCTCACAAAAACGGGGGCGCCTCTCGTGCGAAAGGCGCCCCCGTGGGCATTCAATGTCAGTGACGGGCAGGCCACATGGGGAACTGCCCGTCAGATCAGCCGGCGCTATTTGATCACGCGCACGCGATACATCGACGGAATCTGCTTGAGTGCCTCGATGGTGCTGCTATCCAGGTGCTCGTCGGTGTCGAACATGGTGTAGGCGTTCTCGCCGGCGGACTCGTTGGTCATACGCTGCACGTTGGCGTTGTCCTTGGCCAGGATTGCTGTGATCTGGCCGATCATGTTGGGCACGTTGGCGTGCAGGCAGGCGATGCGGCTCGCGGCGCGCGCCTTGCCCATGCTGCAGGCGGGGTAGTTGACGCTGTGCGCGATGTTGCCGTTCTCCAGGTAATCCTTAAGCTCGCTGATGGCCATGTCGGCGCAGTTGGCCTCGGCCTCGCCAGTGCCGGCGCCCGAGTGCGTGGTGATAAACGTATTGGGCATCTTGACGGTCTTGGGCGTGGCGAAGTCGCAGCTAAACCAGCTGAGCTTGCCCTCGCGCAGGGCGGCGTCAACGGCGTCCTCGTCAATGATGGTCTCACGTGCGTAGTTGATGAGCACGGCGTCGGGTGCCAGCAGGTTGATCTGCTCGGTGCTGATCATGCCGACGGTGTCGGCCTTGCTGGGCACGTGCACCGTGAGGTAATCACAGCCGCGGCAGAGATCTTCGAGCGTGCCCACGCGCTGCACCTCGCGGCTCAGCACCCACGCGTGCTCAACGGAAATGAACGGGTCGTAGCCGTAGACATCCATGCCCAGGTCAACGCAGGCGTTGGCGACCTTGGAGCCTACGTTGCCCAGGCCGATGACGCCGATGCGCTTGCCCTTGAGCTCGCGGCCCACAAAGGCCTTCTTGGCCTTCTCGGCGTCGACCTGAATTTCGGGATCGTCGGCGTTGTCGCGCACCCAGTTCATCGATTGCACCACGCCGCGGCTCGAGAGCACCAGCATGCCTAGGACGAGCTCCTTAACGGCGTTGCTGTTGGCACCGGGGGAGTTAAAGACGACGACGCCCTTCTTGGCGTACTCCTCGACGGGGATGTTGTTGACGCCGGCGCCGCAGCGGGCGATGGCGCGGATGCCCTCGGGCAGCTCGTAGCCGTGCAGGTCAGTCGAGCGCATCAGGATGGCGTCGGCCTCCTCGGCGGTGCTCACAAATTCGTAGCCCTCGCCAAACTCGACTTTGCCGTCCTTGGTGATGTCGTCGATGGTCTTAATCTTGCGCATGAAAAACTCCTTAGCAGGTTTGGTTTAAACAGGTGGTTTGAAGTGGCTGGTCGGCCCGCGCGTTGCGGGCTAGTTAGATCGCGGGCTCAAACTACGCTGCGTTTCGAAGTCCTTCATGTACGAGGCCAGTGCCTGCACGTCTTCCATGGTTACGGCGTTGTAGACGCTGGCGCGCATGCCGCCCACCAGGCGATGGCCCTTGACGTTTTGAATCTGGTGCTCGGCCGCGCCTGCGACAAAGGCCGCGTCGAGTTCGGCGTCGCCGGTGCGGAAGGTGACATTGGCGATGGAGCGGCTGTCGGCCTGCGTGGTGCCATGGAACAGCTCGCTGTGCTCGAGCAGGTCGTAGAGCAGGTTGGCCTTGGCCCAGTTGCGCTCGGCCATGGCGGCAAGTCCGCCGGTCTCCTCGACCCAATGGAACACCTTGCCGCACACGTAGATGCCAAAGGTGTTGGGCGTGTTGAGCATGGAGCCCTTGGCGGCCTGGGCCTTAAGGTCCATGTACTGCGGTGTCTGCGCAAAGGCGGGGCCGTCGGCGATGAGGTCGTCGCGCACGATAACCACGGTCACGCCCGCGGCGCCGGCGTTTTTCTGAGCGCCGGCGTAGATGAGCCCGTAGCGCTCGACGTCGAGCGGCTGCGACAGAAAGCAGCTCGAGACATCTGCGACCAGCGGTACGTCGCCGCAAGCGGGCAGCTCGTGGTACATGGTGCCAAAGATGGTGTTGTTCTGGCAGATGTAAACGTAGTCGAGCCCGTCGCCCGCGGCCTCGGCGGCAATGCGCGCGTTGATGTCGGCCATGTCGGGGATGCGGTCGAAGTTGGTGTCCTCGGAGCTCGCGAGCAGCACGGCCTCGCCGTACTTGTCGGCTTCTTTGTATGCCTTGTTGGCAAAGTTGCCGGTCACGACGTAGCCGGCGCGGCCGCGGCGCATGAGGTTCATCGGGATGCCCGCAAACTGTAGCGTGGCGCCGCCCTGCAAAAATAGGACGTGGTAGTTGTTCGGGATGCTCAGCAGGCGACGCAGGGTTGCCTCGGCGTCGTCGATGATCTGCTGGTACATGCTAGATCGATGGCTCATCTCGAGCACGGACATGCCGCAACCGCGGTAGTCCATCATCTCGTCGGCGATCTCGGCGAGCACGCTTGTGGGCAGTGCGGCCGGGCCAGCTGAGAAGTTGTGCACACGTGCCATCTTCTAGTCTCCCTCGTAGTCGTTTGAACGTTCGGGATACTTTAGCACAGTGGAGCGCCAGGCGCGACCGCATCACGGTAAAACTCGACTGCGCCGCTATGATTTACAGTATGGTTACATGGGAGAGGGGCGACCTTACTCCTCAGGCAAATCCAAATCTGCGAGCGAAGACATGAGGTTCTCTAGGCGCTTGATCTCTTCGTCCTAAATTAGCTACCTCCTAGTTAGTACGATGCTAGCGTGGCGATGACGACTTCGTCGCCGGCGTATATTAGGGTGTTGCCGTCGGGGATGATCGTTTGGCCTTCGCGCTTGAGCATCACCACAATAAACGGATGCTTGCCTTGTGGCACATCGCGCAGGCGCTGGCCGGCCAGGCGACCGTGGGGCGTCACGGTGACCTCGCGCAGCGTAACCTCGGCACGCTCTTCGAACGTTGGGGCGGCCATCACCAGCAGATCGCCTTCCTGGATCACGGTATCGCCGTTGGGCAGCACCGGATGGGCGCCGTCACGCAGCACCAAGACCACCAGCATGTCCGTTGCGCTGCCAATGTCGGCGAGCGAGCGTCCGGCAAACGGATGTCCAGCGCCTACTTTGAGCTTGACGAACGACATGCCGTCTTCGTCGCGGTAGTCGTTAAAGGTGCGACGCACGTCGCCGGTCGCATCGATCATATCGAGCTTCTTCGCCACCGCCGGCAGCAGCGAGCCCTGCACCACAATGCTCGACACGGCAATCGCAAACACCAGGTCAAATAGGTCGTGTCCGCCGGGAACGCCGGCCACTACGGCAAAGAGACTAAAGACGACCGAAGCTGCTCCGCGTAGGCCCGCCCAGCTTACGAGCGCGACCTGGCGGGGATTCGTCTTAAAGGGCGCTAGGAGCACGCCGACGGCGATGGGGCGGCTCACGAAGAGCATGAACGCCATGAGTGCCAGGCCCGGCAGCAGCATCTGCGGCAGGCGTGCGGGCGTTACGAGCAGGCCGAGCAAGAAGAAGATCGTCATCTCGGCCATCTCGGTGAGGGTGTCAAAGAAGTGCGCCATCTCGACTTTGCCGGTGATGTCGCTGGCGCCCAGCACAATGCCGGCCAGGTACACGGCTAAAAAGCCGTTGCCGCCCAGGTAGCTCGGCAGCGCGTAGGCGACGATGGCCACGGCGAACAAAAAGATGGTCTGCGCGCCCTCGGCCGTTGCGTGCGCGCGTTCAATCAGGCGGCCCGCCGCCCAGCCGATGGCAAGACCCAAACCCGCGCCCAGGATGATCTGCTTGGCCAGCAGTGCGGGAATGTTGATGTCGCCGCCGGCCGCGAGTGTGGCGAGCACGGCGGTGAGCAGGTAGGCGACGGGGTCGTTGGAGCCCGATTCGACCTCGAGCAGCGAGTCTGTGCCGCCCCTCAGCGAAAGGTTGTGCTCGCGCAGCACGCTAAAGACGCTTGCCGCGTCGGTCGACGCCACGACCGATCCCAGCAGCAGGCCGCCGATCCAGTCGAAGCCCAGCACAGAGTGGGCGAACACGCCGGTGATGCCGGCAGTGATGACGACGCCGAGCGTGCTCAGCAGCACCGCCGGCGCAGCGACGGGCTTGGCGCGGTCGATATTGGTGTTAAAGCCGCCGTAGAACATGATGAACAGCAGCGCCGTGCTGCAGACGGTTTCGGTAAGCGCGTAGTCGCTAAAGTCGATATGCGCCGGGCCGTTGACGCCCAACAGCATGCCGAGCGCGATAAAGATAAGCAGGGTGGGGAAGGGGAGCTTTTTGCCGACGGGTTTGATGGTCAGGCACAAAATGATGACGAGGCCGATAAAAAGAAGGATCTGGTTCATAGATGGTGTCCGCTCCTGGGTGGTTGGCGTGGCACGGTCAGTTGCCTGCGGTTATTTGTACCCAAAGATGGTGGGTTTATGGGGTTGGATTGCGGGCGTGCGCGATATCGTCATAGACGACTGCCGTCTTTGCCTCTGCTCGGAAACCCTTTCCAGCTTTATTGCAACGGAGTACAATGGGTAACGTTTAAGTTCAACTTGAAGTTTTAGTTGCGGAGCCGGGCTTCGGCCGCAATGCAAGGAGAGGCGTACCATGGCGATCTATGTGACATCTGATGCTCACGGGCACGTGCGTGCGCTTGACGAGGCCCTGTCTAAGATCTCGTTGACGTCCGACGACACGCTGTACGTGCTGGGCGACATGATCGATCGCGGGCCCGATCCGGTCGGCGTTATTAAGCTCGTGCGCTCGCTGCCCAACGCCCGCGTGCTCAAGGGTAATCACGAGCAGATCATGCTCGATGCCATCATTGGTCAGGATCCGCTCGATGCCGAGACCTGGGATATCAACGGTGGCTGGACGACGCGCGAGCAGCTCAACGACATGGAATTTGAGGCATACGAAGAGCTCGTGCGATGGATGGCCGCGCTGCCGCTCTACGCGGTGGTCGAGACCGAGGAGCGCCCGTATCTGCTGGTGCATGCTGGAATCGAGATGAAGGCGGCGCGCGCGTTTTTGCTTGAGCATGGCGTCGATTGTGCCGATGGCGTTGGAGCGGTGGGTGCCGATCGCGAGCTGCTGCAGCAGATGCTCGCGGTACAGTCGTCCGATGACCTGCTGTGGATTCGTCACGGCTATTGGGATGTGCCGACCGGGCTGCTTTCTACCGAGGGCAAGGGTCCGGTCGTTGTGAGCGGTCACACGCCGACGGTGTCGCTCGGGCGTTATTGCGAGGTCGGTGGTCTTGCGGGGCTCGACGAGGAGTCGGGCCGCGGGCAGATCGTGCGCCTGGGCGGCGAGGATGCCGCCGGTGTGCCCGATCGCATCGACATCGACTGCGCTGCCGCCACCGGCTCCGAGTTCGGTCGCGTGGGCATCCTGCGGCTCGATGATGGGGCGGAGTTCTACGCGAACATCAACCCGGGCGAATAATCGGTGCAAGGGGTAGCTAATATGGGAAGGGTTTTTTGACTACTTTTGCCCTTCTGCCCGCAAATTGATTTCTCTGGGACGGGATTAAATAAGGCTCTGTTAGACCAGGATTGACATGCCGACCTGCCGGCTAACTCGCCGTCT
>UQLB01000035.1 GCA_900541725.1 uncultured Collinsella sp.
GAGACGGCGAGTTAGCCGGCAGGTCGGCATGTCAATCCTGGTCTAACAGAGCCTTAGATTATCACAAACGTCCGTATATTCGGTTGTCCGAATGATATTTCGTTTGATATGCCCCGTATTGACCGTTCACCTGAATTTTTCGACCGTTTACCCGCTAAAAAAGACACCGCAACCCATGCGGATGCCCTTGGCTGCCAGCCGCTCTCAACCAAAACGGAGTGCAAGCTCAACTGGCTCGACCCCACCTCGATCTAGCCATACGTCAAATATGAGGCAAATGAATCGGTAGCGTTTGTCCCAAATCTTGAGTATTTGTTCGACAGAACGGCCCCTGCCGGCACCTGCTAGACTGGTAGATTCCCAACCGTCCATCCAGGAGCCTCAATGTCGCGCAAGTCCACCTACAAGCAAGTACTTTCCATCGGCACCGCCGTGGTGCTGGGGTTTGCGCTGTTTACGGGATCGCTCGACGGAGCTCCCAAGCTGCTGTCGCCGCAAAGCGATGAACAGGCGGCGGCTCTGGCCGAAAAACAAAACGAGAGCCCCAGCCGCACCGACGACGAGGCGGACCTGGTCGCCCGGCTCGAATCGGGAACAGCGAGTTCCTCGGACTCTCAAAATAGCCAAGACTCTGGCGATGGCCCTGAATCCGCCGCGACCAACACCAACGATAACGTTGCCGAGGACAGCTCCACCGCCCCCATCGACGAGGTGGAAAACCCCAACCTCAACCGCGCCCGCGGTGTTTATCTCAGCAGCATTCCCGACTACGCCGGCAACCCCTACGTTGCCCTTCGCGCCGACAGCACGCACCCGCTCGGCACACCATCATTCACGCTCGATGAATACGAGCGCGCTACAGAAGAGGGCTGCTTTAAGAAGTTCTCCAAGCTCGACAGCCTGGGCCGCACCCGCAAAGCACTCGCCTGCGTGGGCCCCGAATCACTCGGTCAAGGCGAGCGCGGCGATATCTCGCGTATCCATCCTGCCGGTTGGCATCAGCAGCGCTACGACTTTATTCCGGGCCAGAGCCTCTACAACCGCTGCCACCTTATCGCCTGGTCGCTCTGCGGCGAAAACGCCAACCGCAAAAATCTCCTCACCGGCACGCGCTATCTCAACGAAACGGGCATGCTGCCGTTTGAGGAGCAGATTCTCGGCTACATCCGCGACACGGGCAACCATGTGCTCTACCGCGTCACGCCCATGTATAACGAAGAGGAACTTGTCTGCCGTGGCGTGCGCCTTGAGGCGCAATCGGTCGAGGACCACGGCAAGACCCTCTGCTTCCACGTATATTGCTACAACCTGCAGCCGCACGTGCAGATCGACTACGTCACCGGCCGCAACCAGGCCTCGGGGAACTAGCCCCAAGCCACGACAAGAACCGATTTGCAACCCACCGGGGACCAAAAAGGGCCGCCCCGGTTACCCAAGGCGGCTCTTTCGTCAGCACCTACATTGCAGGCAAAATCACACGCTACTTGGCGCGACCCTCCTCATAGCGCTCGACCAGCTTGGCCTGAACGTCGTAGGGCACCTGCTCATAGCCAGCCGGCTTCATGGTAAAGTCGCCCGTGCCGCGCGTGATGGAACGCAGGCGTGTCGAGTAATCCGTCAGCTCGGCAAGAGGCGCCTGGGCAATGACCACGGTATCGCCGCGCTCGTCGGTCTCCATGCCGGTCACGCGGCCGCGCGAGGCGGAGATGTCGCCCATCACGGCGCCGGCATAGCTCTCGGGGATGGTCACCGTGACCTCCTCGATGGGCTCCAGCACCACCGGATCGGCGTCGGCGCACGCCTTGCGCAGGCCGATGCGGGCCGCCGCGCGGAAGGCCATTTCGTTGGAGTCGACGCTGTGATACGAGCCGTCGTACACAGCCACGCGAATGCCCGTGAGCGGGTAGCCGGCAATGATGCCGTCCTTCATGGTCTCCTGGACGCCCTTGTCCACGGCGGGAATCAGCGAGCGCGGAATGCGGCCGCCTACGACCTCATCCACAAACTCGTAGCCGTCGCTCGTGCCGTCGGGCCCAATAAGCGGCTCCACGCGCAGCCAGCAGTCGCCGTACTGACCGGCACCACCGGTCTGCTTCTTGTGGCGGCCCTGGGCGCTCGCCGTGCGGCGGATGGTCTCGCGATACGGAATGCGGATCGGCACGCTCTTGGCCACGACCTTGGTACGGTCCTCCAAACGGTTGAGCAGCACCGAAACCTGCGCCTCACCCACGGCGGAGATAATGGTCTGGCCGGTCTCCTCGTCACGATCGATGCTCATGGTCGGATCGGCCTTGCAGGCCTTCTCGATAAACGTGTAGAGCTTCTCTTCGTCCCCGCGATTCTCGGCCTCGATGGCAATGCGGTACTGCGAGTTGGGGAACTTAAACGCCGCAGCCTCGACCTTGCCGGTAATCGAGAGCGTATCGCCCGTCTCGGCCGCCAGCTTGGGTGCCACGATAATGTCGCCGGCATAGGCGTGACCGACCTCGGTCATGTCGCGGCCGCACATCACATACAGGTGAGCCAGACGGTCGCCCTTGCGCGTGCGCGCGTTGACCAGCTCAAGGCCCGGCTCAAGCGTACCCGTCAGCACCTTAATAAAGCTGATGCGACCCTGCTGCGGATCGGCCAGGGTCTTAAACACAAACGCCACCGGACGATCATCGTCGCTTGAAATCTTGAGCGAATCGCCGTCGATAAGCGGCATCTCGCCGTAGTCGGTCGGCGCCGGGAAGTATGTGGCGATGTCGTCCATCAGCGAGTTGACGCCCTGCTCCTTAATGCAATCGCCCGCAAAGACCGGCACAAAGATGCGCTCGGCGATCGCCTTCGACAGCAGGCCTTCAAGCTCCTCCTGCGTCAGCGTCTCCTCGCCTTCCAAGTACTTCATCATCAGTTCGTCGTCAGCCTCGGCCACCAGCTCGCACAGATGGTCATGGGCTTCCTCGGCCTGGGCACGATACTCCTCGGGAATCTCCGACTCAACGGCTTCGGTGCCGTTGCAATGGCGCGCCTTCATGCGCACCAGGTCGATGATGCCGTCAAAGTCCTCGCCCTCGCCCCAGGGAAGGGTCACGGCGCCCAGGCGCGTGCCAAAGCGCTCTTGCAGCAGGTCCATCGTGGTCGCAAAGCTGGCCTCGGAGCGCGACAGGCGGTTTACGAACACCGCACGCGCCAGGCGCAGGTCCTCGGCGGCATACCAGAGCTTAACCGTCGTAGGCTGCGGGCCGGCCTCGGCGTCGACCACAAACAGAGCCGTCTCGCAGACGCTCATCGCGGCAAAGGCATCGCCGATAAAATCGGGGTAGCACGGGGCATCGAGCACATTGATGCGCGCGCCCTTCCAGTCGATCGGCGCGATGGTCGTCGAGATGGAGAATGAACGCTTGACCTCTTCGGGGTCATAGTCGAGCGTGGGCTTGGTGCCGTCGTGGCCGCCCAGGCGGGCGGTCTTGCCGGAAAGGTGGAGCATGGCCTCGGCGAGCGAAGTCTTGCCCACCCCGCCTTGGCCTACGAGCACCACGTTCCTTACGTTGCCGGTCTTGGGAGCACCCATGATGACCTCCTTGCAGGGTCGCGCGCGATGCGCGACGCCAACGGGGAGAGTTCGCGGTCGGTGCCATCCCGGGAGCAGCATGGTCGGCAGCCGAGCCGACTCACCCTCCAAATGTCCTATGCCACCACCCTACCCTCACGGGCGACCGTCCATGCATACCTTTCGGCGCACGTATGAATACAGGCGGCGAGAGGAAAAGACAAGCTTGTGAGGCGATTATTGAACCCCGTCGATGCAAACAAAAAGCCGCCACAGACCGTAAGACCTGCGGCGGCTTCGCCTTAATTAATAGTTGAGTAAATACCTGAGCCTATCCCTCGATACGGCTCAAGAACTCACGGGTGCGCTGCTCACGCGGATGGTCGATGACCTGCTCGGCAGGACCCTCCTCGACAATGCGGCCGCCATCCATAAAGACCACGCGGTCGGCAACATCGCGCGCAAACTGCATTGCGTGGGTCACAATCACCATCGTCATATTCTGCGCGGCAAGGTCTTTAATGACACGCAGCACCTCGGCCGTCAGCTCGGGATCGAGCGCCGAGGTCGGCTCGTCAAAGAACAGGATCTCCGGGTCGAGCGCCAAGGCGCGGGCGATACTCACACGCTGTTGCTGACCGCCCGAAAGCTCACACGGAACCTTGTTCTCGTTGCCCACAAGCCCCATCTGAGCAATCAATTCATGCGCACGAGCTTCCGCCTGCTCGCGCGGGCGCTTAAGCACGCGGATCGGCGCGTCGATGATGTTTTTCATCACGGTATAGTGCGGGAACAGGTTGTAATTTTGGAACACCAGGCCGAATCGCGAGCGCGCCTGCTTGGGCACATCGCCCTTCGCAAAGACCGCGCCCGAACCCGCATCCGTCGCAACGGCAAGGTCACCAAACGAGAGCGAGCCTCCGTCGAGTGTCTCGAGCAGCGTGGCACACCGCAGCAGCGTGGACTTGCCGCCACCCGAAGGCCCGATAATCGCCACGACCTCGCCACGCTTTACCTCGAGCGAGATATCCTTGAGCACCTCATTGCCGCCAAACGCCTTACGCGCGTTCGATATATTCATTACCGAGTTAGTCATGATAATAGTCCAGCTTCTTTTCGGCGGCGCCCAACAGCATCTCGACCACGAAGTTGAAAACCCAGTAGATCAGCGCCGCAATCGCAAACGGTACCATGCTCACCTGCGAGGCAACCAGGGCCTTGGCGGTCGAGAACATCTCGCCCACGCCAATGGCAAACGCCAGCGACGTGTCCTTGACCAGCGTGATGATCTCGTTGCCCATCGCCGGCAGAATACGCTTGGCAACCTGCGGCATCACAATGTACAAAAACGTCTGCAGGCGCGAGTAGCCCAGCACCTCGGCGGCCTCGTATTGACCGCGCGGAATGGACTGCAGGCCCGAGCGATAGATCTCGGCAAAGTAACCGGCGTAGTTGATGATGAACGCTACGACGCACGCCGTCCACTTGGAATCGGGCGTGAGCGAAATGCCGAACACGTAGTACGGGGCAAAGTAGATGGCAAACATCTGCAGCATGAGCGGCGTGCCGCGCATAACCGAGATATAGATGCGCGCAATCCAGCGGAGCGGCGCAATTTTGCTCATGCGCATAAACGCCACGGGAATTCCCAGCGGAATCGACCCGAGCAGCGTCAGTACAAACAGCTGCAAACTGACCAAGAATCCCTGGCCGAGCATCTGCATCATGACCTGAATAGACATTACTTGAGCACCCAATTATCGAAAGACAAACCATAGCTTGAATATTTATCGCAGAGGTCCTTGACCGTGCCGTCCTCGTAGAGCGCCTTGAGCGACTCGGCTACAGCATCGGCCGACTTGGTGTCGCCCTTCTTAAAGCCAACGGCGTAGTGCTCGCTGGACAGCGGCTCATCAAGCTGCGTATAGGCATCGGGCTTGGCGGCAAGCTGATACTGGGCAATCGAAAGGTCGCACGCCACGGCATCGACCGCGCCGCTCTCGAGCTGCATAAAGGCCGTGTTGTACTCGCCGATCGTGTCGAGCGTGGCAAACGTCGCCGCCAGATCCTTCTGGTCACCCTCGAGCACATCCTGCGCAGCGGAATCGGTCTGGGTAATCACGGTCTTGCCGGCAAGATCGTCCCAGCTCTTGATGCCCGCGTCCTTCTTGACCACGAGCACTTGCTCGTTGAGCATGTACGGCTCAGAGAACGTGTAGTCATCCTCGCGCCCCTCCATGGTAAAGCCGTTCCAGATGCAGTTGATGGCGCCCGAGTTAAGCAGCGTATCCTTGGCGTCCCAGTCGATGGCCTCGTATTTGACCTCCCAGTCCTGCTTATCGGCAACAGCCTTGGCCAGATCGAGATCAAAGCCGGTGTACTCGCCATCGTCGCCCACAAAGCCGTACGGAGGATAGGACTTATCGAAGCCCACCACGAGCTTCTTGGACTCCGCAGCACCCTTCACATCCTTGGCCGCGGCAGAGCCAGCAGCGGAGCCCTTGCCGGCACCACCGCCGCAACCGACAAGACCAAGGCCAAGCACCGTGGCGAGCGAGCCGGCTAGACCAACAAACTGACGACGAGACATATCGGTGTTCATGGTATCCCCCCTTGATGGCACTTTAGTTAAGTAAAGTGATTCGTGTAACGTCCAGAATCATACACTTTAGTGAGATGGAGTACAAGGGAGGGTTTGCCCAGCGTGGGCGGGGAGCGGCGCGTAATTAAGTTTCCTGCTCTACAGTCCTGCGCAAGACGGAAAGCACATTAAGTGCTTTCCTTTGCGTGCGGAACTCGCGATAAACTTAATTACGCGCCGCTCCCCGCCCACGCCGGGCAAACATCGTTGGACTTATCACTGACATGAAATAGGCGCTTGTATATCGTCCGCTAGCTTGGCACGGTACAATGCTTTCAGCTTTCAATTTGTAAATTAGTGGGGTTAATTCATGGCAGAATCTCGTGCGGAGCGTAAGGCTCGTCGTGCTTTGATCGAGGCGGCTGAGGGGTCAGAGGAGAAAAAATCTTCTCAGAAATCCAAGTCGTCTCAGGACGCGAAGGGTAAGTCGGCCAAGGGCAAGGCTAAGGCCAAGCGTCCCGGCTCTCGTCGGAACGAGGATAAGGCATCTCAGACTCGCTCCAAGCGCTCGCATAAAGATCGGGTTTCGTCTGCGCGTAAGGCTGTGGACCCCAAGTCCCCCTGTTCGATCATGAAAGCTTGCGGTGGGTGCACGGCGCTCAATCGTCCTTATAAGAAGCAGCTCGCCGCCAAGCAGGCTGCTATGGAGGAGCTTTTTGCTTCGCTTTGTGAGCGTGAGGGCATTGCTGTAGATCCTATTCGTGGCATGGGTGTCACCCTGGGCGACCCGGGCAAATATCCTGCACCGCGTGGCTTTCGTCATAAGGCTGCCACTCCCTTTGCTCCCGGTAAGGAGGGCGCCGTCCGTTGCGGTTTCTTTGAGCGCGGCACGCACAAGATCGTTGCCGTACCCGAATGCCCCGTCGAGGCACCAGGCGCCCGTCAGATTCTCAACGGCATCGCACGCGAAGCTGAGCGGCTGCATATTCCCGCCTTTAATGAGGACAAGCATCTTGGTTTGCTTCGCTATGCCGTCGTCCGCTGCGGTTGGCGTACCGACCAGGTCATGGTCACGCTCGTGACCGCTCAGCGCGACTTGCCGCATGCGCAGGAGTTCTTTGAGGCTGTCGCCGCACTCGATCCGCGCATCGTCACCGTCGCCCAAAACATCAACGGACGCCCCGGCAACGCCATCCTCGGCGAGGAAACCCGCATCGTGTATGGCGCCGAATGCATGCGCGATCAGCTGCTCGGCTGCGAATTCGACATCTCCCCCACCGCGTTTTATCAGACCAACCCGCAACAGACTGAGCTGCTCTATCAGCTCGCTATCGACGGCATGGATTTGCACCAGGGCGATGTGCTCATGGATGCCTACTGTGGCAGCGGTACCATCGGTCTTTGCGCAGCTAAAGATGCCCAGAACAAGGGTATCGGCATTATGCTGCTCGGCGTGGAGCGCAACCCGGCGGGCATTGCCGACGCACGTCGCAATGCCGAGCTCAACGGCCTCACCCGCAGCGCTTGGTTTATGGCCGACGATGCCACCGACTACATCCTAGATGCCGCCGACAACAACGAACGGGTCGATGTCCTTTCCATCGATCCGCCGCGCGCCGGCTCTACCCCCGAGTTCCTCGAAGCTGCCTGCGCACTTAAGCCGCGCCGCATCACCTATATCAGCTGCAACCCCGTGACCCAAGAGCGCGACCTGCACCAGCTCCTCGACGGAGGCTATCGCCTGCTCAAGATCACGCCCGTCGACATGTTCCCCCACACCGACCACACCGAAACCGTAGCGGTCCTCGAACGCCGCTAACCAACCTCAGTAGATTTTTGGGACAAGAAAGGGGGCGACCCGTCTGGGCCGCCCCCTTCGCTTGGTTTATAAATTCCGCTACATCCCCTTGCGCAGGTCGCACACGCCGGCTGCCGCCATCTCGCGCAGCAGCGTCTCGCGGTCGCGTGTCACGATCAGGTCCAGCGGGAAGTGAATCTCGTCGAGCAACTTGCGGGCGTGATCGAGCTTGCCAATGGCCATGCCAATGTGGGCATCGGTCGACACGCCAATGCCCACGCCCAGCTCGGCGCAGCGCTCGGCAATCTTGCGGCATACGGCCCAATGCTCAGTGTCGACACCGTGTTCAAGACTATGGTTGTTGATCTCGATAATCTTGTGCTTGGCCTTAGCTGCCAACAGCACCTCGTCGATATCGAACGGCACGCCCGAACGCCCCGTGTGACCCAGCATGAACACCTTGGGGTGCTCCAGGGCATTGATATACATCTCGGTCGTCTGGGCCAGCGTCGCGCCCCCAGCAATCTGCGGATTATGCACGCTTGCAACCAAATAATCCAAATTACGCGTAACCAAATCGAACAGCGAATGCTGACGGCTGTACGAATCGCCGGCAATATCGAGCGTGACAGGAGTGTCCTCGCCAAACAGGCTTCCGTCCAGCGAAACGATATCGGCCTCGGCACCACGCAGCACCAGCACGCCACTCCAAATGCGCGGCCAGATATCCTGGTTGATAAAGAACTGGTAACTGCGCAGGTCATTGGGGCAAGCCGTAATCATAGAGCTCAAATGGTCGGCAGATCCGAGCACCTGCAGACCACGCTCTGCCGCCCAGTACACATTCTCCTCAATGGTCGAATATGCATGCGCAGAGAACATCGTATGGGTATGAATGTCACAAGAAAGCAGGTAGGGCATCAGGTCTCCTTATCTGGCACGGCCGTCGCTTATATTCATTGTACGCATAGCCTTCGATAGTCGTAAAACCACTCCATCCCAAAGACACAACGTCCATGACAACGGGGTCCGGCTTAACACCAAACCCCGTTTCACGTAAAACATTGTAGGCAGAGCGCTTTACTTTTAACGATACTCGTCCGCCAACTGTTTCCAAGCGGGTAGCGAATTGACAATCGTTTCGTAGCTCACGCAATAGCCCAGGCGGAACCAACCCGGCATACCAAAGCTGTCCGAGGGAACCGCAAGCAACTCATACTTCTTTGCGCGCTCGCAAAACGCATTCGCATCGGACTCCAACGCTTTCACCCATAGGTAGAACGCGCCATCCGGCTCAACATAGGTGTAGCCATACTCCGCTAGTGCGTCGGTAAGCGCGGTGCGGTTACGTGCATAGGCCTCAACGTCACTCGGCTCATCGATGCAGTCGATAATTACGCGCTGAAAGAGCGCCGGCGCGCACACGAAGCCCAGCGTACGGGCAGCACCCGCAACAGCCGGCATCAGACGGGCAGCCTGCGGATTGGTGTTGGGAACCAAGATCCAACCCACGCGCTCACCAGGCAGCGACAGCGACTTGGAATACGAGTAGCACACGATGGTGTGCTCGTAGATCGAGGGCACCCAAGGCACCTTGGCACCGTACACGATCTCGCGGTACGGCTCATCCGAGATGAGCATAATCGGATTCTCGGAATCGCGCTGAGCGTTGGCCTCGCGCAGAACATTGGCCAGTCGCGTCAGCGTGTCGCATGGATATACGGCACCGGTCGGATTGTTGGGCGAGTCGATAATGACGGCAGCCGTCTTATCGGTGATCGCCTTGAGCACGTTGTCCACGCTCAGCTGGAACGTGTCTTCATCAGCAGGCGCCTCAACACACGTGCAGCCGGCCTTCTCAATCCAAACGCGATACTCCGGAAAGTACGGGGCAATAACAATAACCTCGTCGCCCGGATTCGTAACGGCGTTGAGTGTACAGGTGAGCGAAGCCGCGGCGCCCACGGTCATAAAGACGTCCTTGCCCTCATAGCTCGTACCAAAGCGGCGGTTGAGCGATTCGGCGACAGCTGCACGACATTGCGGCAGGCCTGGTGCGGGCGTGTAGCCGTGCAGCTGGTCGCTCGGCAGCTCCAGGGCCTTCTTAATGGACTCCGCCACAGCAGCGGGTGCCGGAACGCTCGGATTGCCCAGCGAAAAATCGAATACGTTTTCCGCACCGATCTGCGCCTTGCGCTCAAGGCCATAGCTAAAAATCTCACGGATGATGGAGCTTTCCGCACCGCGAACATACATAGTTTCGTTGATCATCTGTTCCCCTTTCGCATAGGCGTTATTGTACGCTTTAGCCGAGCAAAGTGCCGCAGCAATGTTGATTGGGGACAGACTTAAATGCGTGAAAACGCTCATTTAAGTCTGTCCCCAATCAACAGATGGCCCCATATCGCTCAAAAGAAAAAGCCTCCGCAGGTTTCCCCGCGGAGGCTTTCGCCACAAAGACTATTTGTCGGCGTCGGTGTCGGCATCGACGACGGCATGGTCATCGTCAGCATCATCGGATGCGGCTTCGGCATCCTCCTGCATGGCCGCCTGCGCAAAGGCCGCGGCATCAGCCGCCAGCTCCTCCTCGCTCATTCGAGGCACGCGCTTCTTGGTCGGCATGCCGGCCGCCTTGGCATTGCGCTCCTCCTTGGCCGCCAGGATATCGCCCTCGCGCTCAAGGTAGGCATTCCACTCGTTGTCGAGTAGGGCGTTCACGGCATCGCCCTCGACAGTCTCGCGCTCAAGCAGCACCTTCGCCATCAGATCGAGCTGATCGCGACGGGCGTCCAGGATCTCGACCGCACGACGATGGGCCTCACGCATAATGCGCTGAACCTCGATATCGATGCGGCGCGCCGTCTCCTCGGAGTAATCCTGGTGATCGGCGTAATCGCGACCAAGGAACACCTGATGTTGCGCCTCGCCAAACACTTGCGTGCCCAGCTCCTCGCTCATGCCCAGGCGCGTGACCATCTCGCGCGCCATCTTGGTTGCGCGCTCCAGATCGTTGCTCGCGCCCGACGTAATGTCATCGCACATGAGCTCCTCGGCAACGCGACCGCCCAAGAACACGGCGAGCTCGTCGAGCATCTCGTTCTTGGTCTTGAGGAAGTGGTCCTCCTGCGGAAGCTGCAGCGTGTAACCCAGAGCCTGACCGCGGCTGACGATCGAGATCTTGTGGACCGGATCGGAGTGCTCCAGGATGTGGCCCACCAGGGCGTGACCGCTCTCGTGGTAGGCAATCGTGGTGCGCTCGGCCTCGGTCATCACGCGACCCTTGCGTTGCGGTCCGGCAATCACGCGTTCCATCGACTCCTCGACCTCGTCCATCGAGATCACGGAACGATGGCGGCGAGCAGCCAGCAGCGCAGACTCGTTGAGCAGGTTTGCCAAATCGGCACCGGTAAAGCCAACGGTCATCTGGGCGAGCTTCTCAAACTTCACGTCCTCGTCCATCGGCTTGTTCTCGGCATGCACGCGCAAGATCTGCTCGCGGCCCTTCACATCCGGACGGTCGACCGTAACCTGACGGTCAAAACGACCGGGACGCAGCAGCGCCGGATCCAGAATGTCGGGGCGGTTGGTGGCGGCGATCAGGATGACCGACTCGCTCTCCTCAAAACCGTCCATCTCGACAAGCAGCTGGTTGAGCGTCTGCTCGCGCTCGTCGTGACCGCCGCCCAAGCCAGCTCCGCGCTGACGTCCCACGGCATCGATCTCATCGATGAAGATGATCGACGGGGCCTGGGACTTGGCCTCCTTAAAGAGGTCACGCACGCGGCTGGCGCCGACACCTACGAACATCTCGACAAAGTCGGAACCCGAGATGCTAAAGAACGGCACGCCCGCCTCGCCGGCAACGGCCTTGGCCAGCAGCGTTTTACCGGTACCCGGAGGGCCAACCAGCAACACGCCGCGCGGGATCTTGGCGCCCAGTTTGCGATAGCGATCCGGATCGCTCAAAAAGTCACGGATCTCCTCGAGCTCCTCGACTGCCTCGTCCACGCCGGCAACGTCTTCAAACTTGACCTTGGGGCGTGTGGCCTCGTTGGTCTTGGCGTTGGTCTTGCCAAACTGCATGTTCCTGTTGTTGGCGCCCATCATCTGGCGCATAAAGTAGAACATGATGGCGATCAGGGCGATCGTCGGAAGCACACTCATCGCCAAGTCGCCCCAAAAATCGGGATCGTTGGTGTTGACGATGTACTTGGTATCGGGGTGCTCCGCCATGAGCTCGGCAAGCGAATCGGAGCCGACATAGGTCGAAGAGAAGCTCTTGAGCTCGCTCGTATCGCCCTTGTCCTTTTTTGTCTTCCAGTAATGACCCGTCACGCTTCCGTCTTGAACCGTATAGGTCAGATCTTCGACGCGATCCTGCTTGATGGCGCTGACCATCTCGCTCGTCGCGAGCTTAACGGTATTGCTGGAGCTGGCAAAGCCGGAACCCATATTAAAGAAGGCATAGCCCAGAAGCGCGCAAGCCAAAAGAAAATACAGCCAGCCCGTACGCGTGGGCTTCTTGCCTCCGGGCATCCCCGGGATCTTTGGGTCCCGGGGAGTCTGGGAATTGTTGTCGTTACGGTCGTCGGGCATCTTACGAATAAACCTCCGGTTTCAAAATGCCCAGATACGGAAGGTTGCGATAGCGCTCGGCATAGTCGAGGCCGTAGCCCACCACAAAGGCATCGGGGCAATGGGTTCCAACATACTTGGGCGTGATGGCCGAGACGCGGTCCTCAACGTCCTTCCACAGGAAGGCGGCGACCTCCAGAGAAGCGGGCTTGCGGCTCTCGAGGTTCTTCATCAGATACTTGAGCGTCAGGCCCGAGTCCAGAATGTCCTCGACGATCAGCACGTCGCGACCGCGGATGTCGATATCCAGGTCCTTAATGATACGCACGATACCCGAGGACTTCACACCGTCGCCGTAGCTCGAAACAGCCATGAAATCGATGTTGGTCGGCAGCTCGATCTTACGCATCAGGTCGCCCATAAAGACCACGGCGCCGCGCAGGACCGCAATCAGCACCAGATCCTTACCCGCGTAGTCGCGCGTAATCTCCTCGCCCAGGCGAGAGACGATACCGTCGATATCCTCCTGCGTAAACAGAACCTTCTCGATATCCGGATGTTGAGAAGCCATGACAACCCTTTCTTGTGCTTAATCGCCCACACACCGCCGTATGGACGCGAACTACACATTCTAGCAGCGCACGGGGTATATTTTCCAGCCCGCGCACCATCAGCGCGGGAATACCGTCAACGCCGCACAGAATAGCTGGCGTAGGACGCTATTCCGCATCGACCACACGAAGCAGATATGCCACGCGCGTTGCGGCCGTGCACTTAAAACGCTCGTCCGCGCGAACTCCGGCGACCCACACCACGGCACCTCCCGGCGCCGTCCTCACCATGGGCACGCCGGCGCGCTCGGAAACGGGAATGCGAGCCTCGCCTAGCAAGTCGGATACTTTCTTGCTTCGGCCACTCATCCCTAACGGGCACATCACGTCTCCCGGTGCGGGACCGTCCACCCACAGGCGCGCCAATCGCGCCTCGACAGGGATCTTGCCACGCGAGCCCGCCAGGATCCGCTCACTATCGCTGTCGGCAAAACCCAGGGCAGCCGCGTCTACCAAAGCTGTCACTTCCCCGGCAGCCGCAAGCTCACGGGCGCGACGCACGATATCGCATCCCGGCTCAACGGCCATCGGTTCTGTGACCAGCATACGTCCCCCGCCCAACGGCAAACGACCGGGTACGGTAACCCAGTCCGCGACCAGGCCCTCGCGAGCCGCCGGCGCCTTAAACGCCAGCATGCCAAACTCAATGCGTGCGTCAATCCCCGCCGGAAGCGTGACCGAGCCGGCGCCCTCGGCAACGCAGGAAAGGACTCGCTCCACATGTCGCATCTCTGGACGAGCGTCCGGATCGATGCGCTTAATCGCCAGTCGCACGATGCGCCGCGCGATTACCACCTCGGCCGCAGCAAGGCGTCTGGCATCGAGCACTAGCGCGCCCGCCGCCTCCTTGCGCAGGCAGCTTCGAAACGCCTGCGCCGACAGCTGGGATAGAAACGCGTCTTCGTCACCCAAGATCTCACAGGCGGCGCCAATCGTCTTGCACACGCTCGCATTACGCTGTGCCACCACTGGCATTACCCGATGGCGCACGTAGTTTCGCAGATACGAGATATCCTCATTGCTCTCGTCTTCACGCCACGGCTGACCATGTACCTGTAGATAGCCCACAAGCTCGCCATGAGTCAGGTCGAGCAAGGGACGCACCACGATATTCCTCCGGCGAGGAATGCTCGATAGACCAGCGGGCCCCGAACCCTTAATCGCGTTCATCAAAAACGTTTCCGCGCGATCCGAAGACGTGTGCGCGGTGCAGATACGAGCCGCCGTTCGCGGTGCCCCCGTCTGGGCGCAGAGCTCGCGAACATACCTCCGCGCCGCGGCATAGCGCACCTCGCGGGCAGCCGCCTCGATATTGCCCGATTCATCATCAAAATAGGCATGCTCAACACACAGCGGCAAGCCATATTGTGCGCATAGGCCGCGCACAAAGGCCTCATCGCCATCGGATGCCTCGCCGCGCAGATGATGGTTCACATGCAGCACGTGCAGTCGCTCGCGCGCAATGGGGGCTACACCACGCCCATCCAGAATATCCAACTTTGATGTGCACGCCATAAGGAGCAAAGCCGTCGAGTCCGCGCCACCTGATACCATGAGCACCACGGGGGCAGCCGTCTGCCGCGTTGCCAGGGCTTTATCATCAGCCCACGATGCAACATGGTGTCCATAATGCTGAGATACCGTTGGCATTTGCTTCCTCCTCTATTCGTTCGCACCCATTGTATCCTTTGGAATCTTATGTCTCGTCTGCACCTTCATATCCTTGGCAGCGGCTCAAAAGGCAACTGCGCGCTCATCGAAGGCCCCCGGGGGCTCATCATGATTGACGACGGTCTTTCTCGCCGCGAGACATTAAAGCGCATGGCAGAACTGGGGCTCTCGGCAGACAACGTCTCGGCTCTTCTCATTACTCATGAGCATAGCGATCACATCAAGGGTCTCGATGTCTGGTGCAAGCACTGGCACGGCCCCCTCTTTGCCAGCAGGGGCACACTTTCGAACAAAGAAAATCTTTCACATCTGCCTGTCGAGGAATTCGATCCCGGTGACACCCTATCCATTGCCGGCATCCACGTGCAAACCTACTCAACATCACACGATGTCATCAATCCTGTCGGCTATCGATTCAATGCTCTCGATGATTCCATCGGCTTTGCCACCGACACCGGAGAGCTATCGAGCCAAGCCATGAACACCCTCAAAGATTGTCGAGTCCTCGCGCTCGAAAGCAACCACGATGTGACCATGCTGCGCGAGGGAGAATATCCCCGCTTTCTTCAGGAGCGCATCCTATCTACAAAAGGGCATCTGTCCAACGATCAGGCCGCCGAAGCCGCACGCGAGCTTGTTACCGATCGCACCGAACAGCTCATTGCCATGCATATCAGCCAAGATAACAATCGCCCGAGTCTTACCGTCAAAAGCTATGCCAAAGCTCTAGCCGCAACCCTGGATGACGAGGTCGGCAGCTCCGCCACCCTTCTCCAAGGATCGCGAAATCTCTCGATACGCCCCGCAAGCCAGTATCGGCCAGCAACCATTCAATAGACTGTCCTAGACAGCAAAAGGGGCCGGGAATCGCTTCCCGGCCCCTTTTGTTATCTTTTAATAGCGCAGAACACCAACGAAGTTAGTCGATGGAGATCTTCGTAACGTTCTTCTTCTCGACGATCTTGGGAACCGTAACGGTAAGGATGCCGTCGGCGTACTTAGCCGAGAGACCCTCGCTCGAAGCATCCTTGAGATACACACCACGCGTCGCGCTGTACGAGCTGAACTCCTTCTGCAGGAAGTTCTTGCCCTCGTTCTCCTCGTCTTCCTCGACATTCACGCTAATGGAGAGACGGCCCTCGTTAAGCTCGACATCGATATCGTCCTTGGCGACGCCGGTAAGATAAGCCTTGACCTCATAGCCATCGCCCTTATCCTCAACGTCAACGGGGAACGCCTTAGAGGCAATCGAGCCGTTCGCTAGGTCACTCATATCATCAAACAGATCGAACAGCGAGCTTGCAGAGGGACGAACGCCAAAAACCGAACGATAAGGAACCATGCTTGCCATGTTTACCACTCCTTTATAGGACTGCCGAGTCATCTTCTAGGTGACTGGGACTTCTTTTGACGCTCTTATATATGCCCACCCGATGCTCATATATACATCGACTATAAAGTTTTTTGAGTCCAGTACTATAAGCATATCTAAGTGTGTAGCACTAAGGTTTTAGGAAGGTTAAGGTTCTTTGAACCAGAGCTTAAATAACGAGTATGTCCACAGCTACAAATAACAAGGGGCTTACAATGAGCGCGTACACGTTGTTGGCAACGAGCTAAAGGGCATCATGGACGACCAAAACCAGAACAATATGTTTATGCCGACGCAGGAGGGAGATACTTCCACGCAGCCGCCACGGTTCCATCGCCCCCACATCTCGCAAGAGCTCATTAATGATGCAGAGCCCGAGTATGTGACGAGAAATCGCTATCAAACGCTCGAGGATGCCCAAACGGGACGTAAGCATATGGGCGTTGCATCGGGCGATCCCGTATATCTAAAAGATGCACCGTTATCAAAAAACAGCGCAATCAATGACGACCCGACGAAAACGCCCATAACTCGGCAGCAAAGAGGTCCTCGACCTAAGCAAACCTTAACGCATTCGGCTCGTTATCTCGAAACGCCAAAACAGGGAAAATCAATCTTCGTTTCGTCAAGTAAACGACGCAAGCAGCATCGACTCCAATTCCTACTTTTGATCATCGTGATCATAGTAGTTGCCCTTGTGATTCGATTTATCGTCTTTAAATAAAAGCTCATTACCCATAAGCCCAACCGGGTTACAGGTGAAATGCAACTACATTGTGAAGTGTTAACGCAAAAAAGGGGGAGGCCGCGAGGCCTCCCCCTTCTCAATTCAAGCGCACGGCTCGGTGCCGTCCACCGGTCAGCGGCGCCCTGGCCTCCCACGGGCTGACCC
>UQLB01000036.1 GCA_900541725.1 uncultured Collinsella sp.
CAACGATATGGCACCGTGGGGACACATGTATGTCAATCCTGGTCTAACAGAGCCTAATCTAATTGTCGATCAAGAACGGCGACCGGCACCCCCTGTGCGGTCGCCACTTGATACATCCAGTGGAGACAACAGGAGGCAAACACTATGTACGTAACCTTGCGCGAAGTCCTGGCAGAGGCTAACCAGCTCAACATGGCCGTTGGTGCTTTCAACACCCATAACCTCGAGATGTGCCCGTCGATTATTCGCGTCGCGGCTCGCCTGCACACCCCCGTGATCATCCAGACCTCCGAGGGCACCGCTAGCTATGTCGGTCACCGCAACCTGGTTGCTGTGTGCAAGTCCATGGCCGAGGAGTACGGCGTCAACGTTGTTCTCCACCTCGACCACGCCAAGAACTTCGACGAGATCCGCAAGGCTCTCGAGGCCGGCTATAGCTCGGTAATGTTTGACGGCTCCGCGCTTCCCTTCAAGGAGAACATCCTTGGTACCAAACGCATCGTCGAGATGGCTCAGGCCCACGGCGCTTCCGTTGAGGCCGAGCTCGGTACCGTCGGCGGTACCGAGGATGGCGTCGCCGTCGCCGATGCCGACGTGCGCTATACCGATCCCGAGCAGGCCGTCGAGTTCATCGAGAAGACCGGCATCGACGCCCTTGCCGTCGCTATCGGCACCAACCATGGTCAGTACAAGTCCAAGACCAACATCTCCTTCGATCAGCTCGAGAAGATCCGCGATGCCGTGAACGGCTTCCCCCTGGTCATCCATGGTGGCACCGGTGTTAAGGACGAGGACGTTCGTCACGTCATCGACCTGGGTATCCGTAAGTTCAATGTTGGTACCGATCTGCTCGTCAACTGGAACAAGACCTCCAAGCAGTGCTATGACGAGCTCAAGGAGAACGCCTCCAACCGCAACATGGTTATGCCTGCTCAGAAGGCCGTCGAAGAGGTTGTCGAGCATCGCATCAGCCTCTTCAAGAATATCGTCGCTTAGGGACGAGGCGCACCGATGCAGATTACGGAGATGCTCAAGCGCGAAAACGTTCGCCTTGCCGATTCTGTCGATTCCTGGCAGGACGCGATCAAGCTCGCCGTCGCTCCGCTTAACGAGGGCGGTTACGTCGAGGATCGCTATGCGGATGAGATTATCCGCGCCACCAACGAGATGGGTCCCTACTATGTGCTCACCGAAGACGTCGCGCTGATTCACGGTCGCCCCGAGGATGGCTGCATTAAAGGTCAGCTTGCCGTGACGGTTCTGAAGAAGCCCGTTAGGTTCTCGGAAGACAGCTTCGATGTTCGTCTTTTGGTCGCACTTGCGGCAGAGGATTCCAATTCACATATTGAGGCTATGCAGGTACTTGCTGGCATCTTTATGGATGAGGACAAGATTGCGCAGATCGTCGCTTCTGATGATGCCGACGAGATTTATCAGGCATTTACGGGTGCGGCGGCATAAAACAGTGTCGCTTGGTGCGGGCGAGCCTATGTGTTTGCCCGCATCTACCCCGAGGTGGGGCACGTGCCCCCAAAGGAAAGGAAATGAACATGGTCAAGATTTTGTGCTGCTGCGGCAATGGTCTTGGAAGCAGCTTTGCCTGCCAGATGGCTATTGAGCAGGTCATGAAGAAGCTCGGGGTCCAGTGCAAGATGGACCACGACAGCGTTTCCAGCGCCGCGGGCGCCTCTAAGGGCTTCGACATGATCGTCGCTGCCGAGAACTTCAAGACGCAGATCGAAAGCTACAACACCGGTCTTCCCTGCGTGTTCCTCAAGCGTCTTGTCGATAAGAAGGAAATCGAGGAAAAGCTGACCCCGGTGCTCAAGGAGATGGGCGTCCTAGAGTAAGGGCCTCTTCGCCTAGATTGATAGAAATGTACATGAGAAAAAGGGGTGTACAACATGGCTGTTCTTGAGTTTATTATCAATAACATCCTGACGCAGGCCGCCGTTGTTATCGGTCTCGTCGCCTGCCTGGGCCTTGTGCTTCAGAAGAAGTCGGCCAACGATGTGTTGCTCGGCACGTTTAAGACGATGCTCGGCTTCCTTGTTCTGGCTGCCGGCTCGAGCGTCATGCAGGGCTCTCTTGCCTACTTTGGCGATATGTTCAACTCCGCCTTCGGCTTCAACGGCATGACCGCCGTCGTCGCTTCCATCGAGGGCATCAACGGTCAGGCAATGACCGACCTCGGCCTTGGCTCCGAGATCGCCATCTGCCTCGCTGGCATCTTCGTGGTGAACATCATTCTCGCTCGTTTCACCAAGTTTAAGTATGTGTTCCTGACTGGCCAGGCCCTTCTGTGGGAGTCCACGCTCTGCGTCGTGTTCGCCTTCTTCTGCGGTCTGCGCGGTATCCCCCTGATCGTCGTCAGCTCCATCGTCGGTGGCGCCTTCGCTACCCTCATGCCTGCCTTCGCTCAGCCCGTTGTCCGCAAGATCACCGAGTCCGATGACATCGCCCTGGGTCACTTCTGCACCTTTGGCTATATGTTCACCGCCCTTATCGCAAGCATCACCAAGAAGCTCGCTGGCGGCAAGGAGTCCAAGTCCACCGAGGACCTCCAGATTCCGCAGTCCCTGTCCTTCCTCCAGGATACCTACGCTGCTGTCGGCCTGGTCATGATCGTTTTCTACCTGGTCGTCGCTGCTTTCGCTGGTCCCGCTGCTGCTGCTGACTACTGCGGCGCCACCAACTTCATGGTCTACGCTTTCCTCCAGGCCATGCAGTTCGTCGTCGGTCTGTACGTCCTGCTCGCCGGCGTCCGCCTGCTGCTCGCCGAGCTCGTCCCCGCCTTCCAGGGCATCTCGATGAAGCTCGTCCCCGATGCGCGCCCCGCTCTGGACTGCCCTGTCCTGTTCACCTATGCCCCTAACGCCGTTATCTTCGGCTTTGTGTTCACCACGCTTGGCTCGCTGATCGGCATGGCTATCACCGGCCTCATGGGCACCCTCGTCATCCCCGGTGTTATGTCCAACTTCTTCGCCGGCGGCACTGCTGGTGTCTTCGGTAACGCCATCGACGGTCGTCGCGGCGCCATCATCGGCTGCATCTTCCACGGCATCTTCATCATGATCCTGCCTGCGCTCCTGTCCCCGATGCTCGCTCAGATTGGCTTCGTGAACATGACCTGCACCGACGTCGACACCGTCGTCACCGGCTTCTTCTTCATGGCCATCAAGTCCATCCTCAGCGTCTTTGGTATCGCATAAGGATTCTTGTAGCGCCTGACGAAGGTCCAAGTCTTTCTTTAAGGGGGTTGTTCCTGTGCCTGGTCCCCGGCAGGGGAACAACCCCTTTCGTTTATTACTGCTAGTGGAGGTTTCCAATGGGTTTGTTTGGATTTGGCAAGAAAAAGGAGAAGGTGGCCTCCGCTGCAGCCGAGACCGCACCCGTTCTCGATCGAGATGCCGTTCTCGACGCCGTTAAGGCAAAGCGTTCCGAGCTCGAGGGCAAGGAGGGCGTCGCTGCCGCAAACGTTCTAAACGAGATTGGCAAGCTTTATGCCGATGCCAACATGGTCGACGAGGCCGTTGAGGCATACGAGCAAAGCCTGGAAGTCAATCGCACGATGGGCAAGGCGTCTGCGGCACTGGTCAAGCTGTACAACAAGAAGCGTGCGGCTGCCGCCGAAGCGAAAGACGATGAGGCTATCAAGTATTACATGGACAAGGTTACCGAGATGCTTGCTATCTCCAAAGACCAGCTTCGTGGCAAATAATCGGGTAGTAAGAAGGGTTTCCCAGCATGGAAAAGACGCTGATTTTGCTTGCCGGACCTCCGGCTACGGGCAAAACCGATTTGGCAGATCGCATCAGGGCTCGCCATACGTCCGAGAGCTTTTTGAGCGTCTCGCTTGATGATGTTAAGGAAGAGTATTGGGATACGTACGGCTTTAACAATGCCGAGGAAAAGGCTCAGGTTGATGCGAACGCGCTTCAGGAGTGGTTTCGTCGCCTCGATGTCGCCATGGCGGATGGGCCGCAGATTATGTGCGATTATCCGTTCTCCGCCAAGCAGCACGACAGGCTCGCTGAGCTGGCGGACAAGCACGGCTACCGTGTGCTCACGATTCGTCTTGTCGCCGATCCCGTTATGATCAGCAAGCGCTACCGTGCTCGCGATCTTAAGCCGACGCGTCATCTTGCGCACATTGTGACGCATTATCACAAGGGCGATGTGCTCGAAGATCGTAGCAAGGGCGACGACCTGGTCGATTTGGATATCCTTGTCGACCGCATCAAAAACCGCGGCTATGATACGTTTGAGCTGGGTCATACCATTGAGCTTGACGTGACCAATGTCGATACCGTTGACTATCCGGGCTTTTTGGCCAAGGTCGATGAGTATCTGGACGATCCTTCGTCGGTTGCCGCCATTGCCGCCAAGGCGGGGGCAGAGTTTACTGATGAGGACCTCTGCTCGCGCATTGACTACACATTGCTTAAGCCGACGGCGACCTGGGACCAGATTGATGCCATTTGTGCCGAGGCATTCGAGTACGGTTGTGCCAGCGCATGCATCCCGCCTTCGTATATCGCCCGTGCCCACAAGGCCTATCCCGACCTTGTGCTTACCACGGTCATCGCTTTCCCGCTTGGCTATATGACGAGCGCTGCGAAAGCCGCCGAAGCGGCCGATGCCTACGCCAACGGTGCCTCCGAAATCGACATGGTGATCAATCAGGGCATGGTTAAGGCCCGCGATTACCAGGCGATTGAGGACGATATTCGAGCTGTGCGCGAGGCCGTGCCCAATGCGACGCTCAAGGTCATTGTCGAAACGTGCTATCTGGCGCAGGAAACCAAAAAGCCAATCTGTCATGCCGTCGAGGCTGCCGGCGCAGACTTTATTAAGACGTCTACGGGCTTTGGTACGGCTGGTGCCCAGGTTGAGGATGTCTATCTGTTTGCTCAAGAGTTGGGCGGCCGTGTAAAGGTCAAGGCATCGGGCGGCGTTCGCACGAAAGAAGATCTTGCACTTATGTCGGGCGCCGGTGCCGATCGTATCGGCGCGAGTGCCAGCCCGCGCAAGCTTTTCGGCGCGCGCTAGAGGCAGTCTGGGGCATTCTCTGCATAAAGAATGCCCCAAGATGGTGGTGAGTCGGTGGAGTATGCTCGGCTGGAGTGGAATATACGCGGACAGCGTTATCTATGTGTGTCTTTTGAGATTTTGCATTTAACATTTGTTAAAAGACAGCACCTGATATCAAGGATTTAGAGAATTAGTCCAGATAGGGGAGGGATGATGACCGATACGTCTGAGCTCGATTTTAGCGGCAAGGAACAGCTGTACTCTCAGCTGTACGATATCTTGTTCCAGGGAATTACGAGCGGTGCCTACAAGATCGGCGATTATATTCCCTCCGAAAGCGATCTTATGAAGCGCTATGACGTTTCGCGTGCAACGGCGCGCAAAGCGATGGAGCTGCTTTCTAATAATGGCTTGATTGAGAAGAAGCGCGGCCGCGGATCCGAGGTTATTGCCAACGTGCCACTCAGCTCGCCTAAGCGTGTCTCGAGCTATATCAAAAAGAATGTGGACGAGTTTGCAGTGCCGCAAAAACGCTTGATTGAGTCTGGCGTTGTAGCCATGCCCCAGCACGTTGCCCGCGAGCTGGGCTTGGCTGAGGGCACAAAGGCCTTCTGCCTTCGCCGTGTGCGCGTGTCGGGCGATCGTCCGTTCTATCTGGAGACGATTTATTACGAAGACGGCTATGTCCCGCATATTGCGGAGCGCGACTTTTCCAAGGAATCGCTTCGCGCTTATCTCAATAACTCGTGCGATATTCGCTGGAGCCGTGTGAGCCAAAAGATTGGAGCTTGCGTTGCTACCGACGAACAGGCCGAGCTATTGGGCATCAGCGTTGGTGCTCCGCTGCTCAACATTACGAGGGTTTCTCATGACCAGCAGAATGTGCCCCGTGAGTATGTGGAGTCGTTCTACCGCGCCGACCTCTACCGCCTCGAGATCGAACTCGATTAAGGGGCTCTCCGTTCCACTCTGATGCGGCGGCGCTTTTGACAAACAATTCAGTCCGTACATTTCTATATCATCATGTATGTAAGGAGTACATTATGGCAATCAAGGTATTTGCCGACGGTGCCAATCTCGAGGGCATGCTCGACATGGCCGAGAACGGTAACGTTCAGGGCTTTACGACTAACCCATCGCTTATGAAGGCGGGTGGCGTGACCGATTATCGCGAGTTCGCCAAGACCGTGCTCGAGCACATCACCGATGTCTCAGTTTCGTTTGAGGTCTTTGCGGACGATGAGGCGGGCATGGAGGCCGAGGCTCGCGAGATTGCGACTTGGGCTGACAATGTGTATGTCAAGATTCCCGCACTCAATACCAAGGGTGAGTCGACCGCGGCGCTCGTTAAGCGCCTTTCTGCCGACGGCATTAAGGTAAACGTTACGACGATCTTTACTCCCGAGCAGGTCGATGAGTTTGTGGACGCTGTCTCCGCTGAGACGCCGTCTATCATCTCTATCTTCGCCGGCCGTATTGCCGATACCGGTGTTGATCCGCTGCCGTTGATGGCTGAGTCTGTCAAAAAGGCAGCGGCAAAGCCGCAGTGTGAGGTGCTCTGGGCGTCTACCCGTGAGCTGCTGAATATCTATCAGGCCGAGTCCGTGGGGTGCCAGATCATTACCGTTCCCAACGGCATTCTGGCCAAGCGCAAGAACGTCGGTAAGGACCTTATGGAGTATTCGCTCGACACCGTTAAGGGTTTCGCGCGTGATATCGAAACGCTTGGATTCCACATCCTGCCGTAACCGGACAAGCCGAGTCGTCCATACCGGTTGATGGCAGAAGGAGTAAGGGTCGTCGTTGCCTGTACGGCGGCGACTCGTAATGCCCCCAAGTTGGCAAAGGCTCCTGGCTTTTGTTGACTTGGGGCTTTTATGTTTTAGGGTGAAATTTCCGTCTGGCACGCCATCTGAAAAATGAAGAACGTAGGCGTTGCCGTCTGTACCTTGGGTATCGCCTACGCGTATATGGCCTAGAAGGCGATTCAAAATGAATGCGCCGCCTGTGGCATTGAGCACAAGGTTGAGACCAGGGTGGCTTGGGTATCGAGAAGGAGCTGACGCAGGAAGACGTTGACTCCACCGACATCGCGACCGCGCCTATGGCCGCGCTCAAGAAGTGGCTGCACCACCCGCTGACCGATCAAGGCCTCTCCTCCTTCGAGGATGGCTGGAAAAGGTCGTCGCGCGGGCTTAAACGAGTGAATTGCCCCGGCATCGCATCATCCAGCGCCGGGGTTGTTTTCAAGAGAGGAATTCGTATGACCAACCAGGAGCTGGCGAAGGTCGCCAATGAGGTCAGGAAGGGTGTCGTGACTGCGGTTCACGCCGCCAAGTCGGGGCATCCAGGCGGATCGCTTGGCGCCGCCGACATTATGACCTACCTCTACTTTGAGGAAATGGATGTCGATCCGGCGAATCCGAGCCGCGCTGAGCGCGATCGCTTTGTGCTCTCCAAGGGACATTGCGCTCCGGCACTCTACGCCGTGCTCGCCGAGCGCGGGTTCTTTCCCAAAGATGAGCTCGAGACACTCCGCCATATCGGCAGCCGCCTGCAGGGCCATCCCAATATGAATGACACGCCGGGCGTCGACATGTCTACCGGATCGCTCGGTCAGGGTATCTCCGCCGCGGTCGGAATGGCACTTGCCGCAAAGCACTGGGGTGACAATTACCGCGTCTACACGCTGTTAGGCGACGGCGAGTGCGAGGAAGGCCAGGTGTGGGAGGCGGCTATGTTCGCCGGCAACCACGACCTGGATAACCTCGTCGCTATCGTCGATCACAATGGCCTGCAAATTGACGGTAGTATCGACGAAGTTAACTCGGCTATGCCACTTGCCGACAAGTTCCGCGCCTTTAAGTGGCATGTGATCGAGCTCGCCGACGGTAACGACATGGCGCAGATTGCCGCCGCCTTTGCCGAGGCCCGCAAAGTGAGCGCCTCGCCTGTGGCCATTATCGCCGAGACGGTGAAGGGCAAGGGCGTTTCCTTTATGGAAAACCAGGTGGGCTGGCACGGCAAGGCACCCAACGATGAACAGTTTGAGCAGGCCATGGCCGAGCTCGCAGCAGCAGGGGAGGAGCTCTAATGGCAGACGTCAAGAAAGTCGCCACGCGCGTTAGCTATGGCGAGGCACTTGTCGAGCTGGGCAATGAGCGCGATGACTTTGTGGTTCTCGATGCCGATTTGGCCGCCGCCACCCAGACCGGTAAGTTTAAGGCTGCGCACCCTGAGCGCTTCTACGATGCCGGCATTGCCGAAAGCAACTTGATGGGACTTGCCGCCGGCATTGCGACCACGGGCCACGTTGCCTTTGCGAGCACCTTTGCCATGTTCGCCGCCGGCCGCGCGTACGAGCAAGTTCGTAATTCCATCGGCTATCCGCACCTCAATGTCAAAATCGGCGCCACGCATGCGGGCATCTCGGTCGGCGAAGACGGTGCCACGCATCAGTGCTGTGAGGACATTGCGCTCATGCGCACGATCCCGGGGATGACGGTGATCGTTCCCGCCGATGACATCGAGGCTCGTGCTTGCGTGCGCGCCGCCTATGAGTTTGAGGGTCCGGTCTACATGCGTTTCGGCCGCCTGGCAACACCGGTCATCAACGACCGCGAGGACTATGAGTTCAAGATTGGCCGCGGCGTGGTCGTGCGCGAGGGGTCCGATGTGACTATCGTCGCATGCGGCCTCATGGTCGCCGAGGCGCTTGAGGCTGCCGAGACGCTCGCTGCCGATGGTATTGACGCCGAGGTCATCAACATGCACACGATCAAGCCACTTGATGAGCGCCTGGTGGTTGCCAGCGCCAAGAAGACCGGTCGCGTGGTCACCGCCGAGGAACATTCGATTATCGGTGGTCTTGGCGAGGCCGTGGCTTCGGTGCTCGCGGAGCAGCATCCGGTGCCGATACGACGCGTCGGCGTGCGCGATGTGTACGGCGAGTCCGGCCCTGCGGTCGATTTGCTGCACAAGTACGGTTTGGACTCCGACGGTATCGAAGCTGCGGTCAGGTCTGTGTTGTAAGGAAGACTTCCACGGGATTGGTATCCGCCAACCAAGTGACGATTGGGTATACCGCCGCCTCTCGCGAGCACCGATCCCGTTGAGATCGCGGAGCTCATCAATGGCGGACTCGAAGACTAGAACGGTCATCCCGTTCAATCAATCGATCCTTCTCCAAGGAAAAGGGCCGCGACGCCATAGAGGTGTCGCGGCCCTGCCTGCGTTTCCCCAGATAAAACCTGCCAAAATGAACCTGTCCCTTATTGGCAGGTCTGCGGGTCAATGCCCGCCAAACGAAGTTGCGGTGGAATAGTTCCTGTTTGTGCCCGATTGGCCGCAAAACAGGAACTATTCCACCGCAACTCATCGGGATGCGCTATTGGTTCATGTTGCCGTGGATGTAGGGGGTGACCTCGGGGGAGATGTGGCCGCAGCCCAGCTCGCGCAGCGCGGACTCGATGGCGGCGGGCAGCGGGGTCTTGCCTTCGGCATCGACGGCGGTACCGCCGAGGGCGGCAATCTTGGTGACATCTGCGGGAGCGGCTTCGATATGCATGCAGCCGCCGACCAAGCGCGCGCGTACCTGTGCCAGATCAAGATCGTGCAGGTAATCCTCGCAGGCGCGGATCAAATCGACCTTCTCGCGCGTAAGCTCCTCGCCCGTGGGGACGCGCGTGGCAAGACAGGCTCCCGCCGGCAGGCTCCAAACGGGATAGCCCCATGCACGCAACAGCTCGCGCTCTTCGTTCTTGGTAAAGCCGACCTCCATGAGAGGGGAGCGTACGCCGAGCTCTTCTGCCGCGCGCATGCCGGGGCGGTAGTCACCGCGATCGCTTGCATTACTGCCATCGATGACGGTGGAAAAGCCCAGCGACTTGGCGTGGTTGACGATGGCGGTAAAGCCGGCCTGCTTGCAGTGGTAGCAGCGATTGGCGTCGTTGCAGGCTACTTGGGGGAGCTGCAGCTGATCGACCGAAAGATTGAGCACGGGGAGCTTAAAATGCGGCCCCTCATTGGTTTGCCCGTCAACGGATCGCTCAAACGAGGTTTGTTCGGGCGTGCCGATGAGCGGCGTGGTGAGGTGAACGAGAAGCGTGCTGGCAGGCATAATGCGGGCGCAGACCGCGGCCAAAAAGCTGCTATCGACGCCACCGGAAAAGCCGATGGCGACGCGTCCGTATGCCAAAAGCAACTGCTCGAGCGTCGCGAGTTTGTCCTGAAGCTCCTCTGCAGGTGCAGTAGTGTCTGAAAGCATGAAACGATCCTTACCATTGAGTACTCGGTTGAAAACTATAATCCTACCGAGCTGCCTGTCATAAGACCTCTACCTATGTAACGAAAGTGCAATATGCTATATACGTTATATACAAGTTTGTAAAGTGCGGTAGAGTGGCAGTAATGCAATCCGGTGAGGGGGCCGATATGATCAAGGCTGTTATTTTTGACATGGACGGAACGCTGGTCGATACCGAGCGTTTAGGCATCAAGGCATGGAAGGCGGGCGCTGCCGAGCTGGGGATCGCGATTGATGATGCTCTGATCCATCAGTTTATCGGCCGCACGCTGCCCGATGTCATGGACATCCTTGATGAACATTACGGTAGTCGCGAAACCGCCGAGGCGATCTATGTCCGCCACAAGGAGATTCGCGACGAGATAGTCAAGACCGAACTGGAGCTTAAGGCCGGCGCCGCCGAGTGTCTAGACGAGCTGCTGGCTGCGGGCTATCACGTGGGCCTTGCGACGTCGTCGCGCCACGTTACGGCGGAGCGCAACCTTAAGATGGTCGGCCTCTTTGACAAGTTTGAAACGGTGACCTGCGGCGAGGACGTCGTGCACGGCAAGCCCAACCCTGAGATGCACCTGCTTGCCTGCGAGCGCGCGGGCTTCGCTCCCGAGGAATGTGCCGTGGTCGAGGATTCGCGCAACGGCTGCGTCTCGGGCATCACGGCCGGCTGCCATGTCTTTGCCGTTCCCGATATCGTGCCGCTGCCGCAGGACGTGGTGGATGGCTGCGAGGCCGTGCTCGATACGTTGTTCGATCTGACGGCGGCGGTCAAGGCCGTGCGCTAGACAATTGCGGAGCTGAAACGAGCAATTGGCCGTCTTTGCGCTCAAGCAAAAGAGGTCCGGCAATGGTCGGGCCTCTTTTGCTTGAGCGGCGTTTTGGCATACTGGCCGACGTGCTATAGATACGCGCCGAGGTTGATGGCGGTGGCTTCGGCTTGGCTGCTCGCCTGGGTACTGGCGCGCTCCAAGAGGAACGGCCGCACGAGTTCCTGACGGTTGATGTCCTCGGCGGCTGTGACCGCAGTAACGGTTCTCGCTGCGGAACCAATACGGATGTGCTTGGTTTTTGCCGGCTCCTTGTTCTCGATTTGCTCCATGAGCAGCTGGACACCCTTGCGGCCAATCTCGTAGCCCGGGGGTGCCACCGTGGTGAGGGGGACCGACCCGCTCCATGCAAGCGGGTTGCCGTCGCAGCCGGCCACGCGAACCTGTTCGGGGACGGAGATGCCTTTGTCGGTCAACGCCGAGATAACGCCCGAGGCCAATACATCGGTAAGGCCGATGACAAAATCGGGACGCTCGCCGGTAGAGCGCTCGGCAATCTGAGCGCCGATGCTGTAACCATCGGCAGCGGTATTCCATTCTCCGGCGTCAATGACCTCAATTTTGATATCGGGATGCAGGACGAGGGCCTTATGAATGCCAAGTACGCGCAGGGTGAGCTGCATAAATGCCGCTCTGCCCACAACGGTGATATGGCGCGCGCCGCGGGTGATGGCGAGCTCGGCGATAATGCGCCCTTGCGCCTCGTTGTCGGCGGCCACGTAGTAACCGGGTTCGGGGCAGTGGATGTCCAGATGGACGATCGGCACGGGCATCTTGGTCATTGCGGGGTGCCAATCGGGGGACGCCATAGGCTGAACCATGACGCCGGACATCTGCGTGCCCATAAAATAGCGCAGGTAGTGGTCCTCGAGGATGTCGTCGTTATCGGCGTTGGCGATGAGCAGGTCATAGCCGTGCTTGCGGGCCTCGTTATGGGCGCCGCTGGCAATTTGGAGCGAGAAGCCATGGTCGAGACGGGGGAGGACCAGGCCAAAGGACTTGGTGGCGCCGCCCGCGAGCTGACGAGCACTTTGGTTGGGCAGGTAGCCAAGGCGATTGATGGTCTCGTTGATGAGCTTGAGGGTCTCGGGGCGCAGCTTTTCGGGGTGGTTGAGCGCGTTGGATACCGTGCCCAGCGAGACTCCTGCCTCGCGCGCGACGTCGCTGATTTTTACCTTTGCCATAGCGGCCCCTTTGATGCGTTTCAAGTACGAGTCAGATTGTAGCATCGCCCGTCCCCAGGGTGTCAAAACCTACCAATTAGGGGCAGGTTTATTTTGGCAGGTTTTATCTGGGCAAACACCGGAGTCCAGACCACACAAAGGTGCCTGTCCCCCTTTGTGGTGGTTTTGGCGCGGCTGGGCTGCGCGTTAAACGGTGGAGTGTCTACAATGGAAGCCGCTTTGAACGTAGATTGAAAGGCTTTGGTATGACTCGCGCTGTTTCTCGTCGTGATTTCCTGGGTTTGATCGCCGGTGCTGCAATGGTTGCGGCGAGCGGTTGCGCTAGCAGTGGCGCTGACAAGGGCTCTGCCGCTGGTTCTGCTGCGGTTGCGGGCGACGATATCAAGGGCGCCAAGCTCACCTTTGTGGGCGACGATGCCTTTGCGCCCTATCGCTATCTGGAGACGCAGTCGGACGGCAAGCAGAAGGTTGTCGGCCTGGACATCGCTATCGCTGACGAGATGGCCTCGCGCTTGGGCTTTTCTTACGACTTTGAGCCGCAGGACTTTGCCGCCACGCTTGCATCGGTGCAGAGCGATGACAAGGCCTTTACCATGGCGATGAGCTCCAACGAAGAGCGCGAGCAGACCTACGACTTCACGCGCGGCTACTATCAGCCGCTTGTGGGCGTTCTCACGCTCGGCGGCGATCCCGTCAAGCGCGTTGAGGACCTCGCCGGCAAGTCTATCGCCTGCACCACCGGTACCGTGCAGAACAAGTTCATCGCCAAGGTCATGCCCGATGCTGATATTCACACGTACGACGGTGGCGACCAGTGCCTGCAAGAGGTGCTCGCCGGGCGCATCGATGCCTACCTGTGTGACGGCGCCGAGGGCCAGTCCATGCGCGATGCGAATGAGGGCCTGGTGCTGGGCCTGCTCGATCGCTCCGAGACGAGCGATCACGTGGGCGTGTACCGCCTGATGGCCAAGAAGGGTGCCGGATTTGTCGCGACGCTTGACGAGTGCATCGGCGAGATGCTCGAGGACGGCACCATCGATGACTGCATCAAGCAGTATGTGGGCGCCGACTTCATGTGGAACGGCGACTATTCCGCTTCCGGTACGTCGACGGTTGCCGGAAAATAGCGAGCCGGTGAGGCGCGCGCCAAGGGCATGCTGATGAAGTTTGAACTGCTAGAACCATATATACCGATGTTTATGAGCGGCCTGGTCGTGACCTGTCAGGTGACGGCCGCCGCGCTGGCCATAGCACTCGTCCTGGGCTTTCTCATTGCCGTGCTCAAGGTTTTGCCCTGTCGCCCATTGCGTGCGGTGCTCAACTTCTACACCTCTATCTTTCGCGGCGTGCCGCTCATCGTGTTACTTTTTTTGGCGTACTTTGCGACGCCGCAGCTCACGGGCTTCAAAATTTCGATGTTTGCCGCCGGTGCCATTACACTGGCGCTCAACGGCTCAGCGACGGTGTCCGAGACGGTGCGCGGTGGTATCGAGGGCGTTGACCGGGGGCAGTACGATGCCGCTCGGGCCATCGGGCTTCGCTATGTTCCCACGATGCGCAAGATCATCGTTCCGCAGGCGATGCGCTCGATTGCCCCTGCTCTGGTCAACGAAGTGATCACGGTCCTCAAGAGCTCCTCGCTGGTGGCAACCATCGGCCTGATGGATATGATGCGCGCCGCCCAGAGCGTGCAGGCGCTCACCTATCGAGCCTTTGAACCGTTTTTAGTGGTGGCCGTGGTCTACTACGTCATTGTTATGGCACTCACGGCCCTGGGCAATCGGCTCGAGCGCCGCCTGCGTCCCTAGGGGAGTGCCAACCACCGCAAAGGTGCCTGTCACCGTTGTGGTGGTAGGGTGTGTGCATCGAGTGGTATCCAGTTTAAGATACCACTTCTGGTATATCAGCTTGCGTTTGTGTGAGTACAATACTCGGACGTTATACGTCTCAGCGCCCCCTGTGCGTGGACGTCTTGCAGTCACGCGAACGAAGGGATTTATCCTATGTGCGGAATCGTCGGCTACACCGGCTCTGATATTGCAAAGAACATCCTGGTCACGGGCCTCAAGCGTATGGAGTATCGCGGCTATGACTCCTCGGGCGTCGCGCTCGAGGTGGGCGAGGGCGCCGCGGCGCACCTCGACGTCATCCGCCGCGTGGGCAAGGTCGCGGGCCTGGAGAGCGAGCTTTCCAACATCGACAGCGACGCTACCTGCGGTATCGGCCACACCCGTTGGGCCACCCACGGCAAGCCCTCCGTCGTTAACGCTCACCCCCACACCAGCTGCGACGGTCGTATCGCCATCGTCCACAACGGCATCATCGAGAACTTCGCCGAGCTGCGCGAAGAGCTGGAGGGTCGCGGCCACCACTTTAAGAGCGAGACCGATACCGAGGTCTTCGCGCATCTGATCGAAGAGGCTTATGCCGAGACGCACGACCTGATGGCCTCCGTGCGCGAGGCGTGCACCCACGTGGTCGGTGCCTATGGTCTGGCCGCCGTGTGCGCTGACGAGCCCGGCGTGATCGCCGTGGCCCGCAAGGATTCCCCGATCGTGGTCGGTGTGGGCGAAACCGGCTCCTATGTTGCTTCCGATGTCATCGCGCTCATCGACGCCACCCGCGATGTCGTGGTGCTCGAGGACGGTCAGTTTGCCAAGCTCACGCCCGCAGGCGTCGAGTACACCGACGAGGCCGGCAATGTTATCGAGCCCAAGGTCACCCACATCGACTGGGACCTGGACATGGCAGAAAAGGGCGGTTATCCCGACTTTATGCTCAAGGAAATCCACGAGCAGCCGCGCGTCGTGCGCGACACGCTGGTTGGTCGTATGACGCCGGCCGGCGAGCTCGACATTGACGAGCTGGGCCTTTCGCTCGAGGAACTCAACGATATCGACCGCGTCTACGTGATCGCTTGCGGCACCAGCTATCACGCTGGCCTCATTGCCAAGAATCTCATTGAGGGCTGGGCTCGCATCCCCACCGAGGTGGAGGCGGCCAGCGAGTTCCGCTATCGCAACCCCATCATCACGCCGACGACGCTCGTCGTGGCCGTGTCCCAGTCGGGCGAGACGGCCGACACTCTCGCCGCCATCCGCGATGCGCGCATCAAGGGTGCCAAGGTCTTCGGCATCACCAACGTGGTGGGCAGCCCCGTGGCGCGTGAGAGCGACGGCGTCATCTACACCAAGGCCAACAAGGAGATCGCGGTCGCCTCGACCAAGAGCTTCATCGGCCAGGTTGTGAGCCTGACGCTGCTGGCCCTGCTGCTGGCGCAGGTCAAGTACCGCTTGACCACCAAGCAGGCGCGCATGCTGTTCCGCGAGCTTTCCGATACGGCCGAGCAGATCCAGTGGATTTTGGATACCCAAACCGAGGCCGTTCATGAGGCCGCCCTGCTGTGCAAGGACGCGCAGTCCGCACTGTTTGTGGGTCGCGGCATGGGTGCCGCTATTTCCTACGAGGGCGCGCTCAAGCTCAAAGAGGTCAGCTACCTGCACGCCGAGGCATATGCCGCCGGTGAGATGAAGCACGGCCCCATTGCCCTGATCGACCTGGGCTTCCCTGTCATCGCTGTGGCCACCAAGAGTGCCACCTACGACAAGACCGTGTCGAACCTTATGGAGTGCAAGGCGCGCGGTGCCAAGGTCATCATCGTTGCCACCGAGGGCGACGAGGAGATCAACAAGATCCTCGATCCACACTCCATGGTATAATCATTACCTGCTTCGCTTTTCAAATGAATTTAAAGCACCTCCGAGCCTGGTTGCTCGGGGGTGTTTTTCTTCTGCCTTCTTACGGCTTTGCGTTGCATCAACTGCATAAAACTGTTATACTTAACTCATTGCAAGTCAATCTCAAGGAGGAATCAGGATGACCTATACACAACTTCTCAATACCGCGCTGGAGCTGTTGGACGAACAGGGACCGCAGCAGGCGTTTGACTTCATGCAGCAGCAGTCCCCCAATGTAGAGTACGCCAACCCGGCGCAGCTGTACAACTTTTCCTACTGTCTGGCTGCCATGTGCGACCGGACCGATGAGGCGATGGGACTGCTCAAGGAGGCGGTCTACACCCACGGCTACTGGTATGATTACACCTACCTGATGGAGGACGAGGACCTGGAGCCGCTGCGCAGTATGCCGGAATTTGAAACCATCGCCAACCTCTGCCGCCAGCGTCAACAGGCAGCACAGCAGGCTGCGCAGCCGGTGCTGTG
>UQLB01000037.1 GCA_900541725.1 uncultured Collinsella sp.
CGCACTTCGTGCGGCGAGCCTCTTTGCGTCCTGCGGAATGTTTTGGGAGGTAGCCCAAACAGCCCCGGCGGGGGTCCTGTGTAGTCACCCTTTAGGCGGAACTCTCCTAATTATTTGGATGAGTCGTTTACTTACTTGTGCTGTTACCGTCTTCCCGCTGTTGTTGGGGTATGCTTTGTTCGTATGTAAACGTATGACATGTTGATGGGGGAGGGTGCTATGGCTCACGAGAGTGCCCGTTCTAAGGATACGGCTAAGCCTGGCATCAAGGAAGTTGCAGCGGTGGCGGGGGTTTCGCCTACTACGGTATCTCGCGTGCTTAATAACCGCGGCTACATTAGCCAGGAAACCCGCGATAAAGTCCATGCGGCGATGGAGCGCATCAACTATACGCCCAACGATATCGCCCGTGCCATGCTCAACGGTCGCCTGAATCTTATCGGTATGATCGTTCCCTTTGTGAGCAGCCCGTTCCATGCTCAGGTTGTGCAGGCGGTCGAGCGCACGTTAGCGGAAAACGGCTTTAAGATGTTGCTGTGCAACAGCGCCAATCGACCCGATCTTGAGCGTTCCTATATTGACATGCTCCGCCGCAATATGGTCGACGGCGTCATCGTCAACTCCCTCAATATCGGTGCCGAGGCATATGCCGAGATGGGCTTGAGCCTGGTTGGCATCGACTGCGATCTTGGCGAGGGCTCTGTCCAGATTGCAAGTGACAGCTATGGCATTGGCGAGCTCGCCACGCGCCGTCTGATTGATGACGGCTGCAGGCGTATCCTGTGCCTGCGCAGCAATAGCCGCATGCGCATGCCTGCCAATAAGCGTACCGATGCCTACCTCGATGTTGTTGAGCAGGCCGGTTTGTCCGCGCTTGTCCGTGAGGTTGAGTTCGTTAAGCCCGACGACGAAAAGGGCGCGGTCGTTGCGAAGATCCTCGATGAGAACCCCGATATTGACGGCATCTTTGCGGGAGACGATACGATGGCGGCCATCTGTCTCAACGTGATGAAGCAGCGCGGCTTGAGCGCTCCAGACGATATTAAGGTCGTGGGCGCGGATGGTGCCCGCCGAACTATGACGTTTATGCCTGACTTAACAACCGTACGTCAAGATATCGATCGCATCGGAGAGCTCGCGGCGCAATCCATCATCGCTCTTATTAACGGCGATAATCCCGAATCGAATATCAAGCTTCCCGTTGAACTTATTGAGGGCAAAACCGCGTAGTTCATCCCGTGCCAAAAGAATTCCTCAAACGCCTCTGATGACCGTTCACCGGCATATGTCAACCGTTTGCCGACGACTGGAACTGCGAAAAGACGTATTGGTGTGAAAACGTTTGACATATGAAAACGATTGACATATCTTGCCATTGTACCGAGTTAGTATGTCGTGGAAAGGAAGTCTCGGATGCACAAGGTGTATTACCAGCCTGAGGGAATTTGGGTAGGCGACATCATGCCGTACGGCGAGGACGGCACGTTCTATCTCTATCATCAGCGTGACACGCGTAACCCCGAACCTTTCGGAGAGCCGTTTGGCTGGGCACTCGCTACGACCAAGGATTTCGTCAACTACAAGGACTTTGGCGAGAGCCTTGAGCGCGGCGGCGACGAGGAAGTCGACCAGTACATTTATGCCGGCACGGTGTTTAAGGTGGGCGACAAGTACCATGCGCTCTACACTGGTTGCAATCGCGATAAGGTCCGCGCACGTTTGATGAAGCAGGTTCTTCTTCACGCAACGAGCGACGACGCCGTCAAGTGGGAGAAGAACATCGCCGAGACGCTGCTTCCGCCCCAGGAGGGTTACGATGACCGCAACTGGCGCGATCCCTTTGTGCTTTGGGATGAGGAGAACGAGGAGTACATGCTCATCCTCGGCACGCGTGTGGGCGAGGACAAGCGTCTGATGACCGGCCGCCTGGTCAAGTTCACCTCCAAGGATCTGACCAACTGGGAGTTCCAGGGCGACTGGTGGAACCCGGGCCTGTACACCATGTTTGAGATGCCTGATCTCTTTAAGATGGGCGACTGGTGGTACCTCGTCTTTTCCGAGTACAGCGACGGCAACAAGACCCGTTACCGCATGTCCAAGTCCATCAACGGTCCTTGGATTACCCCCGCTGACGACTCCTTCGACGGCCGCGCGTACTACGCCGCTCGCACCGCATTCGATGGCGAGCGTCGCGTTCTCTTTGGTTGGGTTCCTACGCGTGACGAGGGCGGCGACCCCAGCTCTTACCTATGGGGTGGCACCTTTATGCCCCTCGAGATCGTTCAGCGTGCCGACGGAACGCTCGGCACCAAGCTCCCCGACAGCATGCTTGGCGCCTTTGGCGAGGGCAAGGCTGTCGAGACCTTTGAGCTTTCCTGCGAGTCGGGCAAGGTCGAGCAGGTGCTCGCCGCGGATGCCGGCTCCACCTACTTGCTCGATGCCGACATTGAGCTCGGCGGTAACGCTGCCGGCTTCTCGGTCAAGTTCGCTGAGGACGCCGAGACCGGTCTTGCCTATGAGTTCCGCGCCAACCTGCGCGAGGGCAAGCTCGAGTTCACGCCGGCTCCCCAGTACCCGTGGTTCCAGGTCAACAACATGGGCCTCGAGCGTCCGTTGTTCTTTAAGGGCGAGGGCACTCACCATGTGCGTCTGGTCGTCGACGACGACATCGCGACCATCTTTGTCGATGATGTTGCGCTCAACGCTCGCTTCTGCAACAAGCAGGGCCAGGGTGTGGCGCTTACCGTCACCGACGGTGCGCTCAAGTGCGCAAACGCAACGATCGCGTCTCTGTAGCGGCAACGAACCGTTTTATGATTTAGAAAAGGAATGGAGAGGAACATGGACTACAAGGCAGTGTCCCAGCAAGTCGTCGACAACGTCGGCGGACTGGAGAACATCGAGGGCGCCACGCATTGCGTGACCCGTCTGCGTCTGGTGCTCAAGGATACGAGCAAATACAACAAGGCCGAGCTCGAGAACATCGATGGCGTCAAGGGCGTGCTGTACAACAGCGGCCAGCTCATGATCATCTTCGGTACCGGTACCGTCAACAAGGTTTACGATGAGTTTATGGCTCTGACGGGCGTTAAGGAGATCAGCGCTTCCGAGGTCAAGGGCGCCGAGGCGGACAAGAAGGGCAAGTTCTTCTCGGTCCTCAAGGTATTCTCGGACATCTTTATCCCCATCATTCCCGCCTTCGTCGGCGCTGCAATCATCATCGGCCTTAAGTCGCTGATCGTTGCCAACGGCCTCTTTGGCATGGAGGGCAGCCTCGCCGATCACAGCGAGTTCCTCAAGAACCTCGCAAGCTTCTTTGCCATTATCGCCACCACGTTCGACTACCTGCCTGTCCTGGTTATGTACAGCGCAGTCAAGCGTTTTGGCGGTAACCCGATCCTGGGCATCCTCGTCGGTATCGTCATGGTTCACCCGAGCCTTATGAACCGCAACACGTTCGTTATGGACCCGACGGGTGCTGAGTACTGGAACTTTGGTCCGCTCTCCATTCCCATGGTTGCTTTCCAGGGCGGCGTATTCCCTGCAATCCTGACTGCCTGGTTTATGGCCAAGGTCGAAAAGATTGCCCAGAAGTACATCCCCGAGGTCGTTTCGTTCGTCTTTGTCCCGACCGTTACCCTGATTCTTGCTAACGTCGCCCTGTTCACCGTGTTCGGCCCGCTCGGCAACCTGATCGGCGATGTCCTCGCCGGCGTAATCGATATCCTGTACAACAGGATGGGCGTCTTTGGTGCCTTTGTCTTCGCCGCGTTCCTGCAGCCGCTTGTCGTTACCGGTACGCATCAGTTCATCCAGGGTATCGAGGCAAACCTTGTTGCCACGACTGGCTTCAACTACATCCAGGCCATCTGGTCGGTTTCCATCATCGCCCAGGGCGGCGGCGCCATCGGCATGTACCTCATTCACAAGAAGCATTCCAAAGAGCGCAACATTTGCATGTCGTCCTTTATCCCGACGCTGGTCGGAATCTCCGAGCCCGCTATCTTTGCTGCAAACATGCGCTACTCGATCATCCCGTTCATCTGCGCATGCATCGGTGCAGGCTGCGGCGGTGCCTTCGTCAAGCTCTTTGAGGTGCGCGCTATCGGTCAGGGTCTGACCGGCGTGCTTGGCCTGCTCATCGTCACGCCCGAGACCCTCGTGTGGTATGTGGCTGGCAATCTCATCGCCTTTATCGTGCCGATCGTCTTGATCTTTGCCTACAACAAGGCAAAGGGCGTGCCGACCACCGATGAAGAGGGCGCTGGCGCTGGCTTCGACGTTAGCTTCTAGTTGAGCCGTTCAGTGTAATCTGAGGATAAGTCCATTTGAGGAAGGGCGTTCGACTCGTGTGAGTCGAGCGTCCTTCCCCATAGACGAGAAAGTCAACGGCGATGTTTAATCAAAAAAATAAGGTGACACGCGCGGACTATGAGCAGTGGCGTGCCGGACAGGATGAGACGGCGGGTCGCATCGCGTCCGACCCCGATAGGCTTCTGTTCCATGTGGAGCCTGAGCTTGGCTGGCTCAACGACCCCAACGGTTTGGTTCAGATTGGTGATACGTATCACATCTATCATCAATACGATCCTTTCGATGCTGCGCATGGCGGTCCAGTGCTTTGGAACCATCTGACGACAAAGGATTTTGTGACGTACGAGAATCACGGCCCCGTGCTGTTCCCCGATTCCGATTTGGATTCGAGCGGAGCGTATTCTGGTTCTGCCTTTGTACGTGATGGCAAGATTCACTACTTCTATACCGGCAACGTCAAGCATTTTGACCGCGATGATTACGACTACGTGTTGACGGGCCGTGAGCAAAACCAGATTCATATGGTTGCCGAGAATCCCGACGAATTGGGCGAGAAGCGCATGGCTGTTGGACCAGTCGATTACCCCGACGATATCGGTACGCACGTGCGCGACCCCAAGATCCTTGAGCACGATGGTATCTACTACATGGTTCTGGGCGCTCGTACGAAAGACGACCGTGGCTGCGTGCTTGTCTATACTTCGCGTGATTTAGGGGTCTGGAGCTATGCGACGCGCATTGAGCTGGACGAGAACTTTGGCTTTATGTGGGAGTGCCCCGATCTGTTTGAGCTCGATGGCGAGCTTATTCTCGTTTGCTGTCCGCAGGGTGTGCCTGCCGATGGTTGGCGTTACCGCAATCCGCATCAGTGCGTGTGGTTCCCTATCGAGGCCGATTGGGAGGCGCCGAGCTTTAAAATCGTCGGGCAGGGCATGCCCCCGATGGTCGATGCCGGTTTTGATTTCTATGCTCCGCAGTCCTTTGAGGATGCTGCAGGCCGGCGTTTGATGATCGGATGGTCGGGTTGCCCCGATGCGACGGCAGAAAACCCGACGGTGGCGCGCGGGTGGCAGTGCGCGTTGACGGTGCCGCGAGAGCTGAGCATGCGCGATGGTAAGCTCTGCCAGCAGCCGGCGCACGAGATTGAGAGGATGCGCGGCGACTGCGTTCGCGCGACAGGCGGTGAAACCGTTGAGGAGCCGGGCCGCCTGTTTGATCTTGTGGTTTCCTGTGAGGGCGCCAAGATGGTCGAGCTCGAGATTCGCAAGGGTGTCTTTGTGCGCTATGCAGACGGGATGCTTACCCTCGACATGGGTGACGAAGGCTATGGGCGCGACCAGAGGTCGATCGAGCTCAGCGAGCTTCGCGACCTGCGCGTGCTTTCGGACACTACGATGGTCGAGATTTTTGCAAATGGCGGCGAGGCGGCACTTACGAGCCGTACCTATTCGCCGGCGGTTTCGGCGATGGGGTTGCATGCCGAGGGTGCGGCATCGATGAATTTCTACCGCCTCGTGCATTAACCGTGCATGGGGCACGATTGGACTTGCTGGGCGAAATGAATCGCAGTTGCCGCGGCCAACTACCGTTTATCGCGTATAGCGACCGTTTGCGGAGTAAGTAACACTTAGTAATAAACCGTGTAGAATCTCAGGTTAGCACGGAGTTTTCCAGGGAGACGCTGTCCTTTGTTGTGCGCAAGGGGCGGCGTCTCTTTGGCGCTTGGACGCCGTTGTGCAACAGTGCGGCGGCGCGTGCCATGTATTGAAAAACCAACGTTGAGATGGGTCGTGATAATAATGGGCAAGTACGTAATCGTGGTTGAGTCTGGTTCGGATGTGACGCCGGAGCTTTGCGAACGCTACGGTATCGTGCGCGTGCCTATGCATGTCACGATTGGTGACGAGACCGTCGAGGACGGCTCGATCGATCCGCTCGAGATTTATTCGCGTTGCAACGAGTTTGGCGTAATGCCCAAGACCAGTGGCTGTGCGCCTGCGGATTTTGCTCACGTGTACGACCGCATTCACGCTGAGCAGCCTGACGCGACCATTTTGCATCTCGCGTATTCCGAGGCCACGACCTGCTCGCATCAGTCCTCCAAGATTGCGGCTAAGGGCCGCGACTACGTGTTCTCCATGGACACGCGTTTTGTCTCGGTGGGTCAGTCGCTCATTGTCGTCGAGACCGCCAAATACATCGAGGCTCACCCCGATGCCACCGTCGACGAGATCTTTGCATTTACGAATTCCGTCATGGACCGTGTGCTGCTGGGCTTTGTTCCTACCGACCTAGCCTTCCTTAAGGCGGGAGGTCGTCTGTCCAACGTGGCATTCCTTGGCGCCCACCTGCTCAAGATTAAGCCCTGCATTGAGGTAACGGGCGGTAAGTTCGTGGCAACCAAGAAGTTCCGCGGCTCTATGCTCAAGTGCGCCCGCGCCTTTATTGACCACATGGTTGCGAAGGGCGAGATTGACTACTCGCACATTGGCCTGGCGTATTCGGTAGGCCTTTCCCAGGAGCTGCGCGACGACATGGAAGTCTATGCGCACGACCTGGGCTTTAAGGACGTTACCTGGACTCAGGTCGGTGGCGTCATCTCGAGCCATTGCGGCCCGACCGCCTTCGGTGCGGTGCTCACGCTCAAGGCGTAAAGCCTGGCGTCTATCGATTTCTATTGCCACGGCGGCGGGCGGGTTGCGACAACCTTCCCGTCGCTTTTGCATGGGGCCAAATAGGACAATCCAATTGATCGCTAAACCGTTTCGCCATCAAGCATATAGGCTAGAATGACTCTGGCATTTATGTAGCTAAAACCAATGAGAGGCAAGGTAGCGGGAATGGCTGAGATGACGCTCGAGGGTGTGGACGCTCGTCCTGAGGACTCCGCGTTTGCCCTGGGCCGCGTGCATTCGATTGAGACGATGGGGACGGTCGATGGACCCGGCATCCGCTTTGTGGTGTTTGTTCAGGGCTGCCCCATGCGCTGTGCGTATTGCCACAACCCCGATACCTGGTCGGTTAACGGCGGTACCATGGTGACCGTCGAGCACCTGATGGACGAGTTCCAGAGCAACCATGAGTTTTACCGCAGCGGTGGTATTACGGTATCCGGCGGCGAGCCGCTCCTGCAGCCTGAGTTCTTGGCCGACCTGTTCCGCGCAATGCACAACAACCCCGATGGTCGCGTACATACCTGCTTGGATAGTTGCGGCTATGCGTTCGATCCCACGCATCCCGAGAAGTTCGATGCCGTACTCAACGAGACCGATATGGTGCTGCTCGACATTAAACACGCCGATCCCGTCGAGCATAAAAAGCTGACCGGTTGCGATCCCGCACGTATTCTGGCGTTTGGTGATGAGCTCGCGCGTCGCAAGATTAAGGTTGTTATTCGCCACGTGGTAGTGCCGGGTATTACCGATACGGTGGAGGAGTGCGAGGCGCTCGGTCGCTTGATTGCCCCGTGGCATAACGTGGTCGGCCTGGAGATGCTGCCGTATCACACGATGGGTGTCGTCAAGTACGAGCAACTGGGCATTCCCTATAAGCTCGAGGGCGTGCCCCAGATGGATACCGCGCGCATGCCCGAGCTGCGCAACGCCGTCATGACGGGCATGAAAAAGCGCCGCGCGGAACTCAAAAACGCCATCGGCTAGCGAGCCATTTTCAGGCACTCATTGGGGACAGACTTAAATGAGTGCCCCTGGGCACCAAGTTGATTGCCAAAGAGCCCTGTCAAGTTGCGGTGGAATAGTTCTTGTTTTTCGGCTTATGCCGCCCAAACAGGAACTATTCCACCGCAACTGCGTTTTGGGCGGAGATGCGCAACAGAATCGTGCCATTTGGATAAATACGCTTGTGGTTTCTTTAAAGACACCTTAAACGCCGCTGAATATCTTTGGAAAGAAATGCCTGCTCGGTATTATGCTGCTCGTATATGAACGGTAGCAGTCAGGAGACCACGTGCGAAACAACGCATCGCGGGACGAGTATGTGCCGCAGCATAGCAGCAGATATGGGACGAAGGGCACGCCTTCGCGTGGCCTCGCTGACGTTCGCATCCGCGTGACGAAGATTGCCGCCATTGGGATGCTAACGTTGGCGGTTATTATCCTCGGAATTACCGCCAAAACCTACGCGTCGGAGCGAATGGCACACCCAGATGCGTCAACGGTACAGATGCAAAACAAAAAGGTCTCTGAATCTAAAGCCACCGCAAGTCGAACTCTGTCGACAGCGAGCCTCAAGACGAGGCTTTCGAAGGCGGACTTTAACGATATTCCCTCAGGCGATACCGTGCAGACCTTCTCACTGGTAGATGACCAGATCCCCGCCCTGGAGGATGAGAGCCTCGCCGCGCTCCAAGATGCCCTGAGCCAGGCGCAGAAGCTGGGGGATGTGGGCGTAGTGTTCTACGACCTATCGAGCGGCAAGGGCGTGACGTATAACGCGGACGCCGAGGTGTACGGTGCGAGCAGTTATAAGGCGCTCTATGTACTCTACGTCTGCGAATCTCTGGTCGAGACGGGCCAGGTCTCACTCGATGATTCCCTTGGCACCTATGGCGGCTGCAACATGGGCTGGCAGACGGTGCGCGACCTGATCGAGGCCGCGGTCGTTAATTCGGACAACGATTCGTTTATCGCGTTGCGTGCGGCGTTTGACCGTGTCGGTTACGAGGATTGGATTGTCGGTCTTGGCGTCGATTACGATACCGCACTCGATCCGATGAGTGATTTCCCAACCTACTGCCCGCGCACTTCTGCGAGGTTATGGCGCGAGATGAGCGAGTATCTGAGCATGGATACCGAGACTTCACAGTGGTTGTCAGGCCTTTTGGCATCAACATCGCGCTCGTTTATTCGCGATGGCATTGCGGACGATCAGGTCTTGGTGCGCAACAAAGCGGGTTGGATCAGCGAGGACGGCTACTATTCGACATGCGATGCAGGCCTCATCGACATCGATGGCCGTACCTATGTCATGAGCGTCATGACATCGATGCCATTGAGCGACCGTTCGAGCGAGGTTACGGCTGCGATTGCAAAGGCTCTGTTTGATACGCGAGCTGCACTGGCTTAGCGTGTTCGTTTGGCGAGGTCAAACAAAATGCTGGTACCATACCTTGGTTGAGAATTTCGTATAGGTTTGGGGAATGGTATGGCTACCATCGCGATTATCGGTGCGCTCGAAAAAGAGATCATGCAGATTAAGGAAGAGCTGAGCGACGTTTGCGAGGCACGGGAGGCAGGCTTGACCGTTGTGAGCGGTGAGCTCGACGGCCTGACAGTTGTCGCCACAACGGCGGGCATGGGCACGGTGAACGCCGCCGCTGCAACACAGCACCTCATTAGCAAGTATGCTCCGCAGGCTGTTGTGTTTTCGGGCATTGCGGGCGGTTTGAACCCCAAGCTCCATATCGACGACGTGGTCATTGGCAAACGCCTACGCTATCTGGATACCGATACCGCGCTTATCGCCGAGTCCGCACCGGGGCTCGAGGAGTTTGGCTCGACGCCCGCGCTGGTCGATATTGCCGCCGACGTGCTTGCTGAGCGTGGGTTTGTTGACGCTTCGACAAATGCAGTCGCTTCGAATGAGGGCACCAAGCAGTTCCTGGTCGGCACGATTGCCACGGGTAACCGTTTTGTGACGGGCGCCGCCATGCGCAACGACGCTATCGAGGCGACGCATGCCGATTGTGTCGGCATGGAGGGCGCGGCAATTGCCCATGTCGCAACCAAAAATGGTGTCGATTGCCTGGTGTTGCGCGCTATCAGCGATAATTGTGACGAGGCGTACGATGCAATTTGCGAGCGAGAGTTCGATCTGTTCGAGTACGCGCGTGTCGCAAGTGACATTACGCTCGATATCGTCCGCCGCATTGCCGCTGCGCAATAGCGCGTCTATTTGTAAGAACCTACGACCAAGGAGTGTCCATGGCCGATTCCATTAACTACCAGCTTGCCAAGTTCGTCGCCAGCTATGGCAAGGTTTCGCAGATTCCCGAGTCCACCTGCCCCGAGGTGAGCTTTGTCGGCCGCTCCAACGTGGGCAAGTCGTCGATTATGAACAAGCTATTTGGCCGCAAGAACCTAGTCAAGGTTTCCAGTACGCCGGGCAAGACGAGCAACATCAACTTCTTTGAGGCCGACGACGTGCATTTCGTGGACCTGCCGGGTTACGGTTTCGCCCGTCGCTCCAAGGCCGAGCGCGACCGCTGGGCCGAGCTTATCGGCGACTTTTTCGACTCCGAGCGCAGCTTTAACTTGGTCGTCTCGCTGGTGGACATTCGTCACGATCCCAGCAAGCTCGATCATGACATGATCGACTACCTGCAGGGCAATGAGTTCAACTTTATCGTCTGCCTCACCAAGGCCGACAAGCTCAGTCGCACCCAGCAGGCCCGCCAGGCAGCAGCCATCAAAAAGCAGCTCAACGTTCCGGCCGAGAACGTAATCATCACAAGCTCCCAGACCGGCACCGGCATCGACGAACTCAAAAAGCGCATCGCCGAGGCTTGCCTCTAGTAAGGGTTCTTGGCAGGCAATAGTTTGCATCTATCTATATCACCCCAGTGATAGTTATTGGTACACTATCACTGGGGTGATATTTTTGTTTGGAGGTCGATATGGAGCTTTGGCACGGGTCGGAGGTTGTTGTCGAGCATCCGTCGTTGGATAAATGCAGACAATTCAATGACTATGGGTGTGGGTTTTATTGCACGCCACATGAGGAAATGGCAATGGAGTGGGCATGTCGGACTGAGTCTGATGGCATTGCAAATCGATATGAGCTCGATATGGATGGTCTCGCAGTCTTGGATTTGGAGTCCGGGGAGTTTTCAATTCTCAATTGGCTTGCGATTTTGGCTAACAATAGGGAGTTCAATGTTTCGACACCGCTGGCGCGCGAAGGACTTCGCTATCTGCTGGATAACTGCCTGATTGATATTTCTCCCTATGACGTAATTCGAGGTTATCGCGCCGACGACTCCTATTTTTCGTTTGCAAGACAGTTTGTCAGCGGCATGATCTCGCTCAGGCAGCTGCAACGTATCATGCGCTTGGGTGATTTGGGTATCCAATATGCTCTTATGAGCGAGTGCGCATTTTCGGCGATTAGATTCTGCGATTGGAAGCAGGCTTTGGGGTCTGAGTTTTATCCCAAGCGTTTTGAGCGAGAGCAGAATGCTCGACGCAAATACTTGGATACGGTTAACGGGTTCGATTCCGAAGGTATCGACATTAGGGATTTAATGGCAGGGAGGGTTGATTTAAATGATCCAAGAGTTAACGGATTGTGGGCCGAGTAGGACATACCCCGTCTACTACCTCGAGGATGCAATGAACAACCTCGGCGACTGCTTTGACTATGCCGTTAACGATTATGGAGCAGAAGGATCGGAAGTTGCTGAACTCTTTTGCCTGAGCGGCGTAGCTCGCGAGTTCGAACGCGGCAACGCATGGGTCGTATCGGGAAAATCGGGCGTTGAGCTGTTCGCGCTTATCGCTGAAAGGTCCGGCTATCAGAGCGGGTCTATACCGGATCGCACCTATCGTTTTGAGAAGACGCCAGAGTATTGGACAGGCTGGATACTGGCATATCTGCAGTGGCGTTTAGGGGAGTCTTTCGAAGACCTGCTGCATGTCGTTCCGTTTGACGCACTGCGCAGTCTGTACTATCCCTGGCATGAAGCCTCGGAGGAACGCGTGGCTCGCCTCGTCTGCGATATGGCGAAAAAAGCGTCCAGGCAAACCAAACTTGCGTTAGCAAGAAAGAAGCTTAAGAAAACCCAACAAGACCTGGCATACGAATCGGGCGTGTCCCTCCGCTCAATTCAAATGTACGAACAACGCCAGAGAAACATCAACGAAGCCTCGGTAACAACCGTAAGGGATATAGCAAAAGCCCTACACTGCAACATCGAAGACCTCCTAGAGCCAGTCTTCGAATACAAAGAAACCAGCGCCGCCTAAACCAGGCACGCAGCCGATGCCCGCCTCTAGGAAGTGCTCCAGCCTAGCAAGAGCCCCTACCAATAAAAAGCCAAACTATCAGCCCGGCGACTTTCCAGAGCGTAGGTCCCTGTAGCCGCCGCCGGCGAAGTTAACATAGGGGAGGCCAGGGGGCTTTGCCCCCAAATCTTTCCGCAGGACGGCAGGACCCCCGCCGCACGAAGTGCGCAGCGGGGGTCCTGCCATGTCCGAGGACGATTTGGGGGCAAAGCCCCCTGGCCTCCCCGGCGAGTATACGGGACGGCGACTACAGGTATTCGATCTGGGCGCCTTCCGTGTCGCACGTCAGAATATGCGTATCACACTTAGGGAACTGCTCGCGCAGCTTGACCTGCAGGAACTTTGCCACGATGGTGTCGTCAGTCACGGCCATGAGAGTCGAGCCCGAGCCGCTGATCCAGATGGTCTTGGCGCCGCCGTTAAGGCAGGTGTCGCGCACGGCGTTGTAGTCGGGAATCAGACGGCGACGATAGGGTTCCTGGATGCGGTCGTCATTGGCGGCGGCAATCAGGTCGAGGTCACCAGTCTCCAAGCCGCGCGTCATGCCGGCGATGCGGCCCATCTGCCACACGGCGGTGGAGAGTGGAATCTCCTGCGGCACAACCTTGCGAGCCTCGCTCGTATGCACCTCGTAGGGCGGAATCACGGTAATAAAACGCAGGCGATCGCTCACCTCGTAGCGCAGGCACTGGGGGAGCGAATCGGTCGGCGTAAAGGAACAGACGGCACCGCCCAGGATAGCGGGGGCGACGTTATCGGGATGGCCCTCGACTTCGGTGGCAATGCGAACCAGCTCGGCGCGGTCGACGGTGTGGCCTGTCAGTGCGGCGGCGGCCATAATGCCGGCGACGACGCAGGTGGAGCTGGAGCCCAGGCCGCGGGCGACGGGTACGTCGGTCTGGATGTCGATGGCAACGGGAAAAGCCGGCTCGTCCCATGCAGCCAGTGCATCGACAAAGCTCACGTAGACCAGGTTGTTCTCGTTTTGGAATTCCTCGGGGCAGCCCGTGATGGTGAGTTTGTCGGCGCGCTCGAAGGTGAAGTGCGAGTAGAGGCTGACGGCCATGCCGAGGGTATCGTAGCCAATGCCCAAGTTGGCGCTTGTTGCTGGGACGGTGATCTTGATCATGTGAGTCCTCCTGGCGTGCCTGGCTGTTTAGTTCGCTGCTCGGGCAGTCCTGCGCAAGACGGAAAGCACATTAAGTGCTTTCCTTTGCGTG
>UQLB01000038.1 GCA_900541725.1 uncultured Collinsella sp.
TGCAGCAGGGGCTCTCAATGTTTTTATGTCCTGCTCATATCGTCTCTGCCGGCAGCTTGGAACAGTCCTTAAAGCCCGCATCAATCAACTGCGGAAAGCGCATCCCAGAATGAGCGTCCAACATGGGACATGGTTTCCCTTGAGGGCCTCAACCGGAAAATGCATCCCGGAATGTTGCCGGAAAGTGGAACGTAGTTTCCCAAACAGGCCGTGCGCGGAAAGTGCATCTCGCTATCGAACTTCAAAGCGGGATGCATTTTCCGTGCCAGCAGTTCCGGGCAGCCAGAGACCACTCATTTAAGTCTGTCCCCAACGACTAGTAGTAGGCCCACATGGCTTCGACTTCGTTGAGGACCTCTACGACGCCCCAGCGGCGGGCGCTGCGGCTGGCCGAGTTGGGATCGAAGACTTCAATCTGGTCGGCGTCGTCAATACCGTAAAGTACAATGTAGTGGCCCACGTTGGTAAAGGTGCCCGGCCGAACGGCGGCGATGACGGGCGCTCCCGAACGCAGCGCCTGAGTCATCGAGTCGCGATCGTTATGAAGCTCCGTTCCGTTAAGTCCCAACTGCCACGCACCGCTCGTCATAAACGACCATTCGGTTGCACCGGTGGGGGCGTAATTGCCTGCCTCGGAAAGCGCGCACATATTGACGGGGGTCATATCGGTGCGTCCCGTCTTAAAGATATAGACCATGGTGAGGCACGTAGGCCCGCAGGCATTTTGGCGGATGGTACCGCCGGCGTAAGGCAGCTCCGACCATGCAGGGTCGATCTGATAGATATGGGGCATCGTGCCGGCTTGCCATTGCGAGCGCGGGGTCGAAAAGGCGAAAGAATAACCGGGCGCGACGGGGGCCTTGAGCAGCTTGTCCTCGGCGGTGGGCTCGAGACCGGCCGAGCCGTGGGACATACAGGAGCTCATAAGCACAAAGACCAGACAGATGAGGATAGAGCACAGTGCGAGGCAAAGCCGACGAGCCGGCAGGGCGGGGGCATTCACGTACGATGTCGAGCGGTAGGGCTTGCCGTCGCGTCCGCCTTGGGGATGCGAAAAGAAGCGGTTGATATGGCTGCCGGGCTGACGTGCGCCGTTGCGGCGCAGTTGCGGAACCTCGGCTTGGCGCTGTCGAGTGCGCGCGCCCAAGCGGCTATCTTGCTGTGCGCTTGTGCCCGTGCTCGGACGGCCACTCTGCCGTGTTCTGTTTGTCTGCTGCCGAGACGAATGCCTGGGTTGCTCTTGAGGGCGTTGCGGATTGCTGCTCGTGGCACTTCTGGGCGTCGGCGTGGTGCGGCCAGCAAGGCGAACGCTTTGTCGCCGTTGATCACCGTCGTTGTATCCGTATGCCATTCGTACCGCCTTGTCTCATGTATAACCTGTCTATCCTACAAAAAAGATGTGCAACAAATGGGTCCGCGCGTCAAAAGCTCGGTAAACGGTACGAAAGGCGCAAAACACACGGCCTCAAAAACATCTCTATATGCGTCCGATGAGCGTACGCCCGTCGGACGGGCGACAACAATGAGCGGCAAACCGTGCCGTTCGTCCCAAAAACGGCGCCGCTCGTTTTGCAGTTCTGCCTTCGGTCGAGCCACAAGCGGCGCTGCTGTGCCAAGGCCGTATCTTAAAGCCATGAAATAAAAGCGCGCGGCAAAACAGACCGCGCAAGGGGTGACGCCAAAGAGGCGTCAATAAGGAAAGGAGGGGAACAATGGCGGACAAGAACGCAGAAGTTGCAGTCGAAGGTAACGGCGGCATGAAGAAAACGCTTTCGCTCTGGAACTTCTTCACCATCGGTTTCGGTGCCATCATCGGAACTGGCTGGGTTCTGCAGGTCGGCGACTGGATGGTCGTGGGCGGCGGTCCCGTTCCCGCTATGATCGCATTCCTCTTGGGTGCAATCTTTCTCGTGCCCGTCGGAGCTGTTTTCGGTGAGCTCACGGCTGCTATCCCCATCTCGGGCGGCATCGTCGAGTATGTCGATCGTAGCTTTGGCCGTACGCTGAGCTATATCACCGGTTGGCTCCTGGCCCTGGGCAACGGCATCCTGTGCCCGTGGGAGGCAATCGCTATCTCGACCCTCGTGTCCGAGATGTTCGGCAGCCTGCCCGGTCTTGAGTGGCTGCGTGCCGTCAAGCTCTATACCATCCTGGGCGCCGACGTTTACCTGTTCCCGACGCTGATCGCGCTCGGCTTTGCAACCTACGTCATCTTCCTCAACTTCCGCGGTGCCAGCTCGGCCGCCAAGCTGCAGGCCTTCCTGACCAAGGCCCTGCTCTGCGGCATGCTGCTCGCCATGGGCGTCTCGCTGTTCACCGGCTCGCCGGACAACGCCATGCCCGTGTTCTCCCAGGTCACCGGTGCTGGCGGCGGCAAGCCTGCTACCGAGGGCACCAGCCTGTTCGCAGGCATCGTTTCGGTCCTGGTTCTGACCCCGTTCTTCTACGCCGGTTTCGACACCATTCCTCAGCAGGCTGAGGAAGCGGCCGAGGGCCTCAACTGGAACAAGTTCGGCAAGATCATCTCCCTGGCCCTGCTGGCCGCAGGCGGCTTCTACATGGTCTGCATCTACTCGTTCGGCACCATCCTCGACTGGCATGAGTTCGTTAAGAGCCCGGTTCCCGCGCTTGCCTGCCTCAAGGGCATCAACATGCTCCTGTACCTGGCCATGCTCGTCATCGCCACGCTTGGACCCATGGGTCCGATGAACTCCTTCTACGGCGCCACGAGCCGCATCATGCTCGCCATGGGCCGAAAGGGCCAGCTGCCCGAGAAGTTCGCCGAGGTCGATCCCAAGTCCGGCGCTCCCAAGCTCGCCTGCGTCGTTCTGGGCGTCATCACCGTCGTCGGTCCGTTCCTGGGCAAGAACATGCTCATCCCTCTGACCAACGTGTCGGCTCTCGCCTTCATCTTCTCCTGCGGCATGGTCGCCCTCGCTTGCCTGCGCATGCGCTTCACCGAGCCCGACCTGCCTCGTCCCTACGAGGTGCCCGGCGGCAAGTTTGGCATCAGCCTCGCTATCGTTGCCTGCGGCACCATCATTGGCCTGCTCGTGATCCCGTTCTCTCCCGCCTCCCTCAACATGGTGGAGTGGAGCATCGTGATCGGCTGGTTGGCTATTGGCCTGGCCCTCATGGCTTTCACCAATTCCCGCAAAAAGTAACGCCTAGCCGGGGCGGATCGGGTGCGCGGAATCCTCTCTTCCGCGCACCGAACCCGGCGCCACTTGGGTAGCTTTGTGAGGCCTTAACCCAACACGGCCTCGCCCACTATATGGATCCATAAGGAGGAACCATGTCCACTAAGTATGCAATCGTTGGCGGTAAGCTCATCGACGGTACCGGTGCCGAGCCGGTCGAGAACTCCCTCGTTCTCGTCGACGACAACGGCAAGATCGAGTACGCCGGTGCTATGCAGGACCTTCCCGAGGGCGTTGAGGTTATCGACGCCGCCGGCAAGACTGTCCTTCCCGGCCTGATCGACACCCACCTGCACTTCTCGGGCAACTTGACTGACGATGACACCGACTGGGTCATGCAGCCGCTCCTCGAGAAGCAGGCCGTCGCCGTCAAGCAGGCCTATGACTGCCTCACCCACGGCCTCACCACCGTCTGCGAGATCGGCCGCTTTGGTATCCAGATCCGTGACTGCATCGACAAGGGCGTCTTCAAGGGCCCGCGCGTTCTGGCCACCGGCCTTGGCTTCTGCCGCGTTGCCGGCCACGGCGACTCCCACCACTGCAGCCAGGAGCTCAACAAGGAATCGCACCCCTGGGGCGATCAGGTCGACGGTCCTTGGGATCTGCGCAAGGCCGTCCGTCGTCGCCTGCGCGAGAACCCCGATGCCATCAAGATCTGGGCTACCGGTGGCGGCATCTGGCGCTGGGACTCCGGCCGCGACCAGCACTACTGCTCCGAGGAGATTCAGGCCGTGGTCGAAGAGGCCAAGATGGTCGGCATCCCCGTGTGGAGCCACTGCTACAACAACCACGCCGCTGCCTACGATTCCGTTCGCTTTGGCTGCGAGCAGCTGATTCACGGCTTCGATATCGATGAGCGCACCATGGACCTCATGGCCGAGCAGGGCACCTTCTTCACCCCGACGATCGCCTTCCTGCCCACCTGGTACGCCACCTATCCGCCCGTCTACGTCCCCGAGCTGCACGACAAGTACGAGGGCACCTTGGTCGAGAAGGAGCTGCAGCGCAACTACGACTGCCTGCGCGAGGCCAAGAAGCGCGGCGTCGTCATGACGATCGGCTCCGACTCCTTCTCCTTCGTCACCCCGTACGGCACCTGCTCCATCGAGGAGATGTACGAGTTCGTCGACAAGATCGGCTTCACCCCGGTCGAGACCATCACCTGTGCCACCCTCAACGGTGCCAAGATGTGCCACATCGAGGACGAGACCGGTTCCATCGAGGCCGGCAAGTGCGCCGACCTGCTGGTCGTCAACGGTGACGTCGCCGCCGACATCCACGTGCTCAACACCGACAACATGGACGTCATCATGAAGGACGGCTGGATTGTCGAGGGCGGCACCTTCGGCGAGGCAAACAAGTACAGCGCCTAAGCTACCGTTCATCGATGGCTTGATGTAAAACACAGTATTTGATTGCATAATGCAATGGAGAGGGTCGCTTGCGGCCCTCTTTATTGCTATGGGGTGCGTCAGTAAGAAGGAGATGACGGTGGATCTCAATAGGCTGATTCTGGGCAAGAGCTACAACTCTACCAAGGTCTTTCGTACCGCTCAGCATGTGGTTCAAGCCATCTTGCTCGGTATTGTCGTTCCGCTGCTTATCCTGCTGCTCATCTGGGATCTAACCGATAATCCCAATCCCGTTCCGGCCGTTGTCGTCATTGCCGGCTTGGTCATGCTGTGCTTCTTCTTCTCGTACGTCTTTGTCGTTCCCGACGACCTCACATCGAGCGCTACCGACCGCACGCTCGCCATCGCGTCGAAAATATTCGCCTACACGTCGCGCGGCCTTACGCCCGAAGCTGCCCTGGGCGCCTCTAAGATCATCCTGTCCGAAACTATCGCCTCTGCCATCTGCTTTACCGACGGCAAGCAGGTGTTGGCAAGCTGGGGCGAGGACTCGGCAAAATGCCCCGCGGGCACCCCGGTGGTGCTGCGGACCACGCTCAATGTGATCAACAGCGGTGAACAAAGCGTGTTCTCGCGCGATGCCTCGACCGAGACGGGTGGCTACTTTCCGCGTTTGCGCGCCGGTATTGTCGCACCGCTTACCGTGCGCGGGCATTGCGTGGGCACGCTCGAGCTGTATTATCCCCGTCTGAGCAGCATCGATATGCGCCAGACGGCGCTTGCCTCGGGCTTTGCCGACCTCATTTCCACGCAGCTTGCGAGCTTTGAGCTCGAGCGCCAGGACGAGCTTACGGCCCGCGTGGAGCTGCGCGCCTTGCAATCGCAGGTCGATCCTCATTTTCTGTTTAACACCATCAGCACCATCGTGTCGCTCGTACGTACCGAGCCGGACAAGGCCAGGTCGCTGCTGATCGACTTCTCCAACTACTATCGTCAGACGCTTTCTGATTCCGATACGCTCACCACGCTCGAGCACGAGGTGGAACAGGGTACTCGTTATATCAATCTTATGCAGGCCCGGTATGGCGACGGCCGTCTGCGCGTCTCGGTCGATATCGACTTTGAGGTGCGCGATTGCATGGTGCCGCCGTTTATCTTGCAGCCGTTGCTCGAAAACTGCATCAAGCACGCGCAGCGCGAGACCGAGCCGCTTTCTATTCATGTTAGGGCTTTCGAGACCGATGACGGTTTGGAGATCATCGTCGAGGACGACGGCATCGGTATGAGCGAAGAAGTCTGTGCGCATCTGTTTGAGCAGCATCGCCGAGAGGAGCCCGAGAGCATTACCGCCGACGGCTCCGTCAAGCGAGGTTGCGGCCTGGCGCTCTTCAACGTGCTTCAGCGCATCCATTTCTTTTACGGAGAAGATTCCGGCATGCGCGTGAAGTCCCAGGAGGGCGTGGGAACGCAGGTCATCGTCGAGCTGAACGGCGAGCCGCATGAGCCCGCGCCGTTGACGGCGTAGCACGCGGTTGGATTGAGAGAAAAAGAGGGGAAGCACATATGTCCGAAGGCTGGAACATCTTGGTGGTTGATGACGAACCTCCCATTAGGGCCGAGCTACGCTATCTGTTGGAAAAGGATACGCGTGTGGGTCAGATTGCCGAGGCGGGCAATGTCACCGAAGCCGTGGAGTCGATTCTGTCGAACAAGCCCGACGTGCTGTTTTTAGACATTACCATGCCCGGTCGCTCGGGAATTGAGCTTGCCGAGACGCTGCAGAACCTAAAGACGCCGCCGGTGGTTGTGTTTGTGACGGCGTTTGCCGAGTTTGCCGCCGATGCGTATAACCTTGATGCGGTCGACTATGTCGTCAAGCCGGTCGAGGACGCACGCCTGTCAAAGGCACTCGACAAGATCGAGGCAGCCTTGGGTGCCCGTCGTGTTATCCATGCTCCGCGCCAGCCTTTGCGTCTGACGGTGGACCGCGGGGGCAAAAAGGTGTTCATTCCCGCCGCAGACGTCTGCTACTTTGAGGCGCGCGCCGATTTTTGCAACGCCATCTGCGCCGAGGGAACGTACCTGATCAATGAGTCGATCTCTTCGCTCGAGCGTCGCCTGGACTCCGAGGGCTTTATTCGCGTTCATCGCAGCTACCTGGTCAATTTGGAAGACGTGCACAATGTTGAGATTGGCTCCACGGGGTTGATGGAGCTCAGGCTCGACCGCGTGAACTCGACGGTGCCGGTGTCCCGTCGTCGTGCCGCCGAGGTTAAAGCACACTTGGGGCTTGCGTAGACGGTCTGCATGCCGTCGTTTACCATCGCAGGTTTGGCATGGGCGCGCGGTGGGCATAATGGGTGGCATCGAATGAAATCGAAAGGATCATTATGCCCGCGCTTATCACCCATCATCTGTTTGGCGAGGAAAGCATCGACCGTCTTCCGCAGGGCGTCATCACGTCCGATGAAGAGCGCATTGCCTTTATCTTGGGCAACCAAGGCCCCGACCCGTTTTTCTTTCACATTCTGACACCGCGTGTTTCCGACTGCACGCTGCTGGCGCAGGTCATGCATCGCTCGCGCATGTCTCGCCAGTTCGCGTGCCTGCGCGACGGCGTGTCGCATCTGCTGCCGCGCGACGCCAGCTTGGGTCGCGCCTTTGCGCTGGGCCTGCTGTCTCATTACGTGCTCGACCGCAATGCCCATCCCTTTGTCTATGAGCAACAGTTTGGCATCGTGGAGTCCGATTCAGAGCTTGAGGATTCGAGCAGCCAGGTCCATGCCGTGATCGAGAGCGACCTGGATGTGCTGATGCTGCAGCTTAAACGCGATGGCGCTACGGTCGACGATTACCCGCCGGCGGGCGAGATCGTTACCACCGACCGTATCAATCGCGCTGCCGGCGTGCTGATGAGCTATGTTGCCGGACGCGTGTACGGCATAGACATTCCGGCGGGGGAGTACGGTGCTGCCGTTGCCAATATGCAGCGACTTTACCGCGCGATTGAGCCGGCCGGCTCCGCAAAGACGCGCGCGATCTCGCTGGTTGAGGGCTTGGTGCACGACTACTCGCTGCTCGACGGCCTTGCCCATCGCGTGACGACGGAGCTGCCCGAGCGCACCGGTAACCTGGGCCATCTGACATGGAAGAATCCCTTTACCGACGAGGTCTCGAACGAGAGTTTCCCCGAGGTCTTTGATCGCGCGCTGGTCGATTACGAGTGCACGGTCGCACGTTTTATCGAGACCGGTGACATGGATGCCGTGACCGGCCACATCAACTACAGCGGTCGCGTGCTCGAAGCCGATGAGGAGTTCGACCGCGAGGAATAGGGCCTGTGCGTGCCCCTTTGCCGAATCCTTACCGGTGCTTCTGGACAATTGGGGTACGATGAACTAACTGCATATCGGGCGAATACGAAGGGTCCCTGTCCATGAAATACACCAAGCTCGAGCGTAACTGGGTTATGTATGATGTGGGCAATTCGGCCCTTGTGCTGCTCAATACCTCGGTGGTGCCCATTTACTTTAACGCCATCAATACCGGCGCTTCCTCGGCCGACCTGGTGGTCGCCTGGGGCAATGCGCAGACGATCGCCTCGCTGGTCATCGCCATGCTCATGCCCATTCTGGGCGCGCTTGCCGACTACGCTGGCAACAAGATCAAGTTCTTCTTGGGCTTCTTCCTCACGGGCCTGGTGCTTTGCCTGGCGCAGGCTATCCCAATGTCCGCCATGGCATTTTTGACCGTGTACGTGCTGTGCACCATCGGCCTTAACTCTTCTATGACGTTCTACGACGCCATGCTGCCCGACATTACCACCGACGAGCGCATGGACGCCGTGTCCAGCTCGGGCTATGCCTGGGGCTACATCGGTTCCACCGTGCCGTTCGTCATCTGCCTGGCGCTCATCATGGGTGGCCCCGCTCTTGGCGTCCCTACCATGCTGGCAACGCGTCTGTCGTTTGTCATCACTGGTGCCTGGTGGCTCGTCTTTACCCTGCCGCTCATTCGCACCTATAGGCAAAAGTACGGTCGCGAGCGTGGTCCCGAGGACACCATCGGCCACATCGTGGGCGGCGTGTTCTCCGAGGTCGGACACACCATGCGCGAGATCGCCCACAACAAGACCGTGCTGGTCTACATGGTCGCGTTCTTCTTCTACATCGACGGCGTGCACACGGTCATTTCCATGGCAACCAGCTATGGATCGGCTTTGGGCATTGACTCGACCCAACTGGTGCTGGCTCTGCTCGTTACGCAGTTTGTGGCCTTTCCGTCCGCCATCATCTACGGCAAGCTTGCCGGTCGCGTGGGCACGCTCAATATGATCCTGGTGGCCGTCGCCGCCTATATGGGCATCGTGCTCTTTGCCGCGTTCTTCCTCAAGACCGCCTTTGAGTTTTGGGTGCTTGCCATTTTGGTCGGCCTGTTCCAAGGCGGCGTGCAGGCGCTGAGCCGCAGCTACTTCGGCCGCATTATTCCCAAGGAAAAGTCCAACGAGTACTACGGTTTCTTTGATATCTTTGGCCGCTATGCAAGTGTTATGGGCACCTTCTTGGTGTCGGTCGTCACCTCGCTGACCGGCAACCCCTCGCTGGGCGTCCTGTCTATCGGCGTGCTGCTGGTGGTGGGCTTTGTGCTGCTGGTCCGTCTGTCCCGCATGTCTCGGGCGGCAGAGCATGCCGCATAGGAGCGAGCGGCTATTGTGCCTGTCCACGGTACTCTTTTGGGGTTATCCGCAATAAACATTGCGACTTGCGAGCAATGATTTGCCCAAGTGGGTATGATGGAATCAGCTAGGTCGCGGGGCGTCGCCTGTGTTTGGCGGCGTCCCGTTTTTGTGTTGCAGGGAGGGTAAGGCATGAACGCCACAGTCGTGATTCCAACGTATTGGGCGGGCGATGACGCTTGCGCAAACGCCCCTGGCACCTATGACCATTCGACGCGACTCAACGCCGACAATCCCGAACTCGACCGCTGTCTGGCCTCGCTTGAGCAGGTGCGTGACATCCCACGCATCATCCTTTTGGTGGTCTGTCCCGTTTCTGCCACAGCCGATGTGTCGCTGCGCGTGCACGAGATTGTCGACGCGCATCCCACGCTCAAGGTCACCGTTGTCACCAACACCCAGGCCTCGCGCATCGCAGACCGGGTTGCTCAGATCGCGCCCAAGGGTTCGGGCGAGTGCGTGAGCCTGCGAGGCTACGGTGCCATCCGCAACATGGGGCTAGCCTGTGCCGCTGTGCTGGGGCATGACGCGGTTATCTTTTTGGATGACGATGAGACTGTCATCGACGCCGACTTTATGAAGCGCGCGACCTATGCGTTGGGGCAGCAGACACGTCAGGGCTTGCCGATCTTGGTCAAGAGCGGCTATTTCTACGATCGCGACGGCTCGCCGCTGGCTCCCACGGACAAGGCGGGCATCTGCCATCGCTGGTGGACCAAGCGCATCGAGTTCAACCGTTGGATGAAAAAGGCGCTCTCGGGCACCCGCATCTCGCGCTCCAACTACGTGTGCGGCGGCCTGATGGCCCTGCACGCCCGCGCCTTTACGCGTGTGGCCTTTGACCCGTTTATCACCCGCGGCGAGGACTTGGATTACCTCTTTAACATGCGCATGTTTGGCTACGACGTGTGGTTCGATAACGAGTGGACCGTGCGCCATCTGCCTCCGGAGTCCGAAAAGCGCTCACCGCGCTTTATGCAGGATGTATACCGTTGGTACTACGAACGGGCCAAGTTGACATTCGCCGCGCATCAAAAGGAGCTCATTCCCGTTACGGCGGCATCACTCATGCCCTACCCGGGCCCGTGGATTTCGCGCGAGCTCGACGACCGCGTGCGCAAGACCGCTATGGTCCGCAGCGTGTTTACCCGCGAGCATGAGGGCTACCTGCGCATCTGGCGCCACGGTATTGACGAGGCCAAGACCTACGCGCGCCAAAACGCCGCAAGCTACCTGCGTTTCCAGAGCTTTTGGCCCAAGATCATGGACGGGCTTTGGCGTGACGCACAACTGATCAGTATCCTGGAGGGGGCCGAATGATCGACCGCCGCGCCCAGCGCGATAGTTCAATATCAATCTTTCGCATCATTGCCGTTGCCTGCGCCATTTGCGTGCTGGTGTACTTTATTTTTGCCTTGGTGACCGGTATCGAGCCGATCGCCACGGTGATTGCCTGTGCGCTGCTGTGCATCTTTCTGTGCATCTTTATCTTTTTGACGCTCAATCCCGATTCGGTGCGCTCCCAGTACACCGAGGAGACGCTCTCGGTGGCCTCGGCCATGCTCGAGGACATTAAGGGCGGTCTGACGCAGGAGTCGGCGCGTTTGGTGTGCCGGCGCATTTTGCCCGAGACGCGCGCCATGACGGTGGCCATCACCGACGAGGGCAACGTGTTGGCCTGCGCGGGCGAGTTTGAGGAAAAACTACTGCCAGATTCTCCCATCCACACGCTTGCCACACGCTACGTTATCGAACATGGCATCGTGCAGTCGTTCAACCGTATGGTGGATGTCGTGGGCTCGGATGGCTCGCACAACCAAGTCCCCGCCGGCATTATCGCCCCCATCAAGGTGGGCGATCGTACCGTCGGCACGCTCAAGTTCTACTACAAGACCCCGCGCGCCGTCGACCGTACCCAGTACGCGCTTGCCTCGGGCTTTGCCGAGATCTTGTCCACGCAGCTCGCCATCCACGAGCTCGAGGTGCAAAAGGAACTCACAGCGCGCGCCGAGGTGCGTGCGCTGCAGGCGCAGATTAACCCACACTTCCTGTTCAACACGCTGAACACCATTGCATCGTTTACGCGCACCGACCCGCTGCGGGCCCGCGAACTGCTTCGTGAGTTCTCATCGTTCTATCGTGCCACGCTCGACAACTCGGGATCGCTTATTCCGGTCTCGCGCGAGGTTGCACAGACCAAGCGCTACCTTACCTTTGAGAAGGCCCGCTTTGGCGAGGACCGCGTGCTTGCGACGTTCGATGTGTCCGAGGACGTGGAAGATACGCTGGTGCCGGCGTTCGTGATCCAGCCGATTGTCGAGAACGCCGTACGTCATGGTATGGGCGATGACGACGCCCTGAGGATCGACGTGACCGTTCACCAAGACGGCGAGGATGCAATCTTGATTGCCGTGGCCGATAATGGCGTGGGCATGGATGAGGGTACCGCCGCCAGACTGTTTGACGAGCGCTCTGCCCGTCCCGACGCCAGCTCTCCCCAGGGTGGCGGCGCCGGTGTGGCCATGCACAATATTTCGGAGCGCATCCATCGCTTTTATGGGCCGCACTCCTATACGCGTGTCGAATCGGCGCCGGGCAAGGGCACCAAAGTGCTCCTTCATCTTGATTTGTCAGAGAGCATCTTTGACATTCAAGAGTAAAATAAAGGGCTACGGGCTCAACGTCATGCGACGGATGCCCGGCGTAGTTAGTTGACGAAAGGTTTTATCCCTATGCTGCGTGCGATGATTGTGGATGATGAGGCGCCGGCTCGCTCGGAGCTTCGCTTCCTGCTCGAGCAAACGGGCAAGATCGGCACGATCACGGAGGCGTCGAGCGTCCGCTCCGCCATCGAGATGCTTATGGAAAGTCGCGTGGATGTCGTGTTTCTCGATATCTCGATGCCCGGTGCCTCGGGCCTGCAACTTGCCGAGGCGCTGCATAAGCTCAAAAATCCGCCGGCGATCGTGTTTGTGACTGCGTATAGTGACCATGCGGTCGAGGCATTCGACGTGGATGCCGTCGATTATCTGATGAAGCCGGTCGAGGAAGCTCGCTTGGATCGCGCGATCGAGAAGGTCATGCAACGCGCCAAGCCGGTTACGGACAGCAAGGTGACCATCGAGCGTATCCCGGTGGAAAAGGGCGGCCGCAAGGTGCTCATTCCCGTGGACGACATTCGCTTTATCATGGCCAAGGACGATTACTCCTGCATCTATACCGTCGATGATCGCTTTTTGTCGACGACCTCGCTGGCGCAGTTTGAGGCCAAGCTCTGCGACTTTGGCTTCTTCCGTGTTCACCGCCGCTATATCGTCAACTTGGCGTGCGTTACGGACGTCGAGACGGTGCCCTCGGGCGCCATCCAGCTGGGCATTACGGGCGTCGACGAACGCGTGCCGGTTTCGCGCCGCCGCGTCGTGCCGCTCAAGAAGGCTCTGAGTCTCTAGCACACTGGCCCCGCAGCCCTGTAGACCCATCGTCTGCGGAGCCGTGGGGCTTTTTTGTATGTATCTGCCGAATCGTTTTTTGCGGAAGGGATCCCATGAACAGCGCAAGCGCCAAGCGCATCGACATCATCTCGGACACCCACGGCTATTTATCGCCTGCGCTCTTGGATGAGCTTGAGGGCGCAGACCTGATCATCCACGCCGGCGATCTCACGTCAGAGATGGACTACGAGCACCTATGCACCATCGCCCCCGTGCGGGCCGTACTGGGCAACAACGATTACTACCGCGACTACGGTCCCGATGTAGACCGTCTTGCGCTCTTTACCTACGAAGGCCTCAAATTCGCCGTAGCCCACTACCGCGAAGACCTTCCGGTGGGATCCGTAGACGTAGCCATCAATGGTCACACCCACGTAACCAAAGAAGCCCAAGTGGGCCGTTGTTTAGTCCTCAACCCGGGCAGCGCTAGCTACCCCAGAGGCACCCGAGGCCCCACCATGGCCAGAATGCTAGTAAAAGACGGCAAGATCATAAGCACCAAATTTATTGATCTAGAGTAACCACAACAAAAACGGGGGATGCAAATGCGTCCCCCGTTTCCATTTGAGCCAAAGGCAGAGCTTCAACAAAAACAATCAGACCAACCCCGCCGAGGAGCACGCGGGCTAGCCGCGCAGCGGCGCACGCCCGCAAAACTGGTTGAATAATGTGACGGCAGGGAGGGCTTCCGGGGCTGAGGGCGGGGGTTAAGTTTGTCGCGAGTTCCGCACGCAAAGGAAAGCACTTAATGTGCTTTCCGTC
>UQLB01000039.1 GCA_900541725.1 uncultured Collinsella sp.
AATCCAAGTTAGACCATTTCAAATGGTTCGATGTCTGCCCGGATGCGACACTGAAGTAAGTGTCCATCCTCGCAGTATCCGGTTCTCAAGGTGCACGCTTTGCGGCTGATCCGGTCCGACCGGGCCGCGCGGCAAGGAGATATATTGCCAGACCGGAGGGCCCCCGGGGGCGGGAATCACGCACTCCATATTTTGTTCACAAATGAATAGAACCCTCAGTTACTTCACTGAGGCCATATTCGAAGCAGCAGCTTCTGATATTGGCGATGACCAGCTGGTTTATAGGTGTTAAGGCATCGGTCATCTCTGGAGCGCCACTTTACTCCAAAAGCATCAGCTATTTGTTTCCCGTCGGTAAAAGGCAGGTTTTGTTCGCCAAGCGTTCTTATATATAAAGAGAAACGGGTCGAACCCATGCCTTCGCAACAAAAAAGCGACCAACCGGAGTCGATCGCTTTTCTATTCTATGGTGGGCCGTCAGGGGTTCGAACCCTGGACCTTGGGATTAAAAGTCCCCTGCTCTGCCAGCTGAGCTAACGGCCCGCGGGTGGCATTGTACCACGGTCTGGGACTATTCCCAACTCCATTGGCCGTTCTGGAAAATCACAACTTCACGTCCATCAGGCGTAATTCCCGTAATATCGATGTCGTCCGTACCGATCATGAAGTCGACATGCGTGCTCGAAACGTTAACGCCATGCTCCAGGAGCTCCTCTTTGGACATGTCGTACCCGCCTTCGATGCATTCAGGGAATCCAACACCCAACGCAAGGTGACAGCTGGCGTTCTCGTCATAGAGTGTGTCATAGAACAGAACACCGCTTTCGCGAATTGGCGTGTTCTTGGAAATAAGCGCGACCTCACCCAGATGAGCAGCACCTTCATCGGTGTCAATAATGCTCGCAAGTGTTGCCTTGCCCACGCGAGCGTCGTAGTCCACCACGCGGCCACCCTCGAACTTAATCCAAAAATCGTCGACCTTATTGCCGTGGTGGATGAGTGGCATGGCCGAGTACACGATACCGTCGGCACGCATACGATCAGGCGAAGTGAAGACCTCCTCGGTGGGGATGTTCGGGAAGAAGGGGTGCCCGTCGGGCGTCTTGCCCTTGCCGCCGGTCCACTCGTGGCCTTTCGTCATGCCAATCGTCAGATCGGTTCCATTTGCCGCGGTGTAATGCAGGTAGTCGAAACGATTGTCGTTCAGGAAGCGCAGGTTCTTTTCGAATGCCGCGTCATGAAGCTCCCAGTCGCTCTCCGGGTCCTGGCCATCGGCGCGAGCGGTGTGCAAAATCGCATTCCACAGCTTATAGATTGCGACCTCGTCCGCATCGCCCGAGAACACCTCGCGAGCCCAGGCAACGACCGGAGCGCCGGCGATACACCACGGGTTGATGTTGTAATCCAGTCCACGGCGAAAGACCTTACACTGCGTATTCCTTGCCTTGGAAGCCGCGGCGGGCTTGGCGGGATCGATACCCTTGAGAGCTGCAGGGTCCGCACCCTCGATAAAGATAAAGCAGGCACCATCTTGGGCCAAGGAATCCAGCTGCAGGCGCTTCCACTCGGGCGTCTGCTCAAAATAGCTTTTATCGACATGCTCGTACGCAAGCCTTGTCACGGCATCATCGGCCCAAATGACCGTCACGTGACCGGCGCCGGCGGCATAAGCCTCCGCGACCACCACGCGGGCAAAGGGTGCGCACTCGACTGGAGACTGAACGACAACCTCCTGGCCGGGCTTGACGTTTACGCCCTTGCGGACAACCAAGCGCGCGTAGTTTTTAATCTTGGGCTCCAGGGCCTTCATGCCCTCCAGAGCTTCTTCGACCGTCAGGGCAGCTCGAATCATGTGCCACTCCATCTATCTATATATAGAACAGTAAAAAGGCGCGCCGCAAAAACGACGCGCCTTATATCTTAGCGATAAGTATGTATGCAAACGCTACTTCTTCTTGGAGTCCTTTTTGTCCTCCTCGGCAGCTGCGCGCTCGATAAGAGCGTTGAGCTTGTTCTCAGACATGCCCTCGGCCTGCGTGCGGTACATGTTGCGCAGGGGACGAATACGAGCGAAGTCGTAGATAAAGTCACCCAGGATGATGACATAGGACAAAACGATGCCGGCCATCTGGACGGGACTGGACACCGTGCCGCCGGGAATGAAGTAGAGCGAAGCCCAAATTGCCACGACGAGCACCATGCCGATAGCGAGCACAGCCCACCAAATACGGCGGCGCTTGGTGTAGTCCTCATCCTGCTTGAGAAGGATATTCGACACCGTGTAGATGCGATCCTCGCGGGCGCGCTGCTTGGCCTTGCGGGCGCGTTTTTCCTCCTTGGAAAGGCCTTCCAGGTTTTCACCCTTCTCGAGCTCTTTGCGGCGTGCCTTAGACGAAGCCGGCACGACGCGAACGGAGCTCGCTGCCTGGCGAGCGGGCTTAGCAGATGCGGCGGACTTGCGCGCAACCCCGGTAACTTCGTGGGATTGCGTGCGCTTGTTCGTGGCGCTACGGGTACTCACTTATGCGTTCTCCTTCATGCTTGTGAACTGGGAGCCCGTGATGATCTGGAAGGCCTCGCGATAGCGCTCGGACGTGCCATCGATGACCTCGGCGGGCAGGTGCGGGGTCTCCCCCGTCATATCCCAGTTGGCTTTGAGCCAATTGCGGACGAATTGTTTGTCGTAGCTGGGCTGAATCTTGCCCTCCTCGTAGCTGGCGGCGGGCCAGAAACGGCTGGAGTCGGGCGTTAGGCACTCGTCGATCAGCGTAACCTTGCCATCGATGACACCGAACTCGAACTTGGTGTCGGCAATGATGATGCCACGGGTCGCTGCATACTCGGCGGCAGCCTTGTAAATCTTGAGGGACAGGTCGCAAATCTGCGCGGCGACGTCCTCACCCACGATCTCGCAGCAACGCTCGAACGAAATGTTCTCGTCGTGATCGCCGATCTCGGCCTTCGTGGACGGCGTGAACAGCGGCTCGGGAAGCTTTGAGGCCTCGGTCAGGCCCTCGGGCAGCTGAATGCCGCAGACGGTGCCGTTCTCGTCATAGGTCTTCTTGCCCGAACCGGTCAGATAGCCGCGGACGATGCACTCGATAGGAATCGTCTGGGCCTTCTTAACCAGCATGGCGCGACCAGCGAGATAGTCACGATACTCGGCAAACTCCTCGGGGAAATCCGCCGGGTCGATGGAGACGAGGTGGTTGGGAACGATGTCGGCAAACTTATCGAACCAGAATGCCGAGATGCGGTTGAGCACCTCTCCCTTAAACGGAATCTCGTCGGGGAGAATAAAGTCGAACGCAGAAATGCGGTCGGTGGCGACCATCAGCAGGTTTTCACCGGCATCATAGATATCACGAACCTTGCCACGGGAATCCGGACGACGCTCCATCGTTGTCACGTGAGTCACTCCTTACCAAAATACGACAGTAATGCGGGTTCTTTCCCGCACGTTTTCGCAAACTCGGAGCGGCAGGGACGAAACCCCCTCCTTCACCGAATAGCGAAAAGCTAGTGCTCCATTGTAGTAGATGCCGCGTCCGCCGTGTGCTCGCGAGGCAGATGAATCGTAAAAGTCGTACCCTTTCCAAGCTCCGACTCCACGGATATGTAGCCGTGATGACGCTCGACAATCTGCTTGGTCACGGCGAGGCCCACGCCCAGGCCACCCGCCTCGCGGGCGCGACTGGCGTCGGCACGCCAAAAACGACCGAAGATGCGCGACAGGTCTTCCTTGGCGATTCCAATGCCCGTGTCCGAGACCGCAATATCGACGTGTTTACGGTCACTGAGCACCGACACCACGACCCATCCGCCCTCGGGGGTATAGCGCATGGCATTACTCATGAGGTTGATGACGCATTGCGTGATCATGTCGGGATCTGCCTCGACAACGTCATCGTGGCCCTGCGTCTCATCTGCAAAGCGCAAACGCAGGTCACGGTCGGCAAACAAGCGCTCCTGGCCATTCACAATCGAGCGCACAAACGGCACCATATCCACCGGCTCCAGGTTGAGTGGCGCGGTACTGTTTTCCATGCGCGACAGGTCGAGCATCTGCTGCACCAGACGGGCCAGACGACGCGTCTCGGATGCGACCGTTTCCAGGTGTTCGTCATCGGTGGGATACACACCGTCTTGCATGGCCTCGACCGTTGCAAGCATGGCCATGAGCGGCGTGCGCAGCTCGTGGGCAACATCAGAGGTCAGGCGCTTCTCGTGCTTCATATCCTTTTCGAGTGAGGTGGCCATCTCGTCGAAGGTCTCTCCCAGCTGATCGATCTCATCATCGCCGCGCAAGCCCGTACGAGCGGACAGGTCTCCATCGCGAATCTGCTTGGCGGTGCTGGTAATACGATGAATCGGCTTGGTGAGCATGCGCGACATGAGCGCTCCGATAACGACCGAGATGCAGACGGCCACAACCGCGGCAAGGGCCATGGCGTTAAAGGTCTTCTCTCTGAATGCCGAGTCTGCCCTGGTGAGCAGGGCATCGGAGCCAACCGCCCACAATTTGACCTGACCCACGTGCTCGCCGGAGGACGTCACGATCTCAACGTTGGCAACACTATTGGAATCGGTGGGAGCAGACGAGACTGGGCTGTGCGATGCCCTCTTTCCGCTCGCATCGTCGGTCGTCGCCTGATTTTCGCGTACATCGGCAGTAGCGCTTGCCGAGGGCCACGAGTCGTCGTAGACGATGACGCCCTTTTTATTGACGACCTGCATACCAAGATCGTCGGACACCAAACTCGATGTCGCGACCGTACGCAGCTCCCCCGCAGTCCAAGAACCGTTTTCCTCATATGACGTTGCCAACTTTTCGGCAGCGGAATTGGCGATTTCGACAATATTGGAGCGCGTGTAATCCGTAAAAACCGTGCCCCATACAACGGAGACTACGCCCACCAGCACCAATACCGTCATAAGCGATGTCAGGGCAAAAGCCAGGGCCATGCGCGAGGGATAGCTCATCGTTGGCCGTGAATCGGAACGAGGCGTGTTCCAACTAGCCTTGGAACCCGCCTCGTTCTCCTGCTTATGCTTTTGCCCGATTTCAAAGCGCGCAGGTGTCATATGTGATTTCCTTTATTTCTCGTCCGACTTATCGGTCTTGGTCGGAGCCTCGAAGCGGTAGCCGACACCGTGGACGGTGTAGAGCCACTTGGGCTTCTTGGGGTCGTCGCCCAGCTTGGCGCGAAGGTTCTTCACGTGGCTGTCGATAGTGCGCTCGTAACCCTCAAAGTCGTAGCCGAGCACCTTCTCGACCAGCTCCATGCGGTTGTAGACGCGGCCGGGGTGACGGGCAAGCGTGGTGAGCAGCTTGAACTCGGAAGCCGTCAGGTCGACTTCCTTGCCCTCGACCAAAATCTTGTGGCCCGAGATGTCAATGACCAGATCGCCAAAGTCGAGCACCTCGACGGCCGGCTCATCGGCCTGGTGGGCACGGCGGAACAAGGCGCGCACGCGCGCGACAAGCTCGCGCGGCGAGAACGGCTTGATCAGGTAGTCGTCGGCACCGAGCTCGAGACCGATAATACGGTCCTCGATCTCGCCCTTGGCCGTCAGCATAATGATGGGGACATCCGAGGTGTCGCGAATGGTGCGGCAAACGCGCTCGCCGGGAATCTTAGGGAGCATGAGGTCGAGCACGACCAGGTCGAACTGATGCTTCTCGAACTCCTCGATAGCGGACTGGCCGTCGCCCACGCCCACAACCCAATAGCCCTCGCGCTCGAGATAGGCAGCGACAGCGTCACGGATTGCCTTCTCATCCTCGACCAGCAGAATCTTTTTTGCATCTGAAGCCATAACACGGCCCCCCTGTCTCAATTAGCTAAGAACAAGCTCATTTTAACGCACCTGAGCCCACCGGGTATCGCATGGGTGCGATAGCTCGGCGGGCGGTACTCATAGTCACAACGCGCTTATTCCCCTGTCGACGCCTTTTTAACCCCTCGGAGACTAAAGAGAGAACAAGCGAGCGGTAACCGTCTCGGGAATCCCCTGACTGTTACGCACCGTTGCGTACGTTAAGAACGAGCTCGATTTACCCGCCGTAGCAGGATAATCGCCATACTCCAAGGCTCGGTCGGGCGACAGAAGCGAGCCGTAGGTCTTAGCCGAAGTGTCAATCAAAAAATGCGACGCCTGAACTTTAACCAGGTATTTATTTTTCCTTCCCGCAGCGCACGCGAGCGGCTCACGCGAAAGGAAGAGGTACGGCCCGCCCTCGTTACCGATATAGGTGCCCATATTGCCCAGGCTGCCCACACCGCTATACGTCGCCTCAATGGAGAACACGAAGGTGTCTCCCATATACACGGCCTCGAAAGGCGAAACCGACGAAGGAAGCACCAGCTGAGCTCGCTTCGTGTTGTTGCCGTCAGTCAGGTCGATCGCCGTCATACCGTAATAGACGCCCTCATCATTGTGCACGCGGGGCGAGATGGTCAGGATGCCGTCGCTCACACGCGGGGCGGATGCGAAGCGGCCCGTTGACTTCCAAATAGTCTCAGGCTTGGACTCGCTGGGCGCCTGACGGTAACAGTACGAATCGTTACTCGTCTTGGTGCCGCCGGACGAAGGCATCTTATACCAGATGACCGACGACCCATACGCTGTGAAGAGCGGCGGATCGTAGTTTTCGCCGCCGCGGTCGAGCTCGACAGCGTTGCCGGTAAAGGAGGAGCCTGCAAGGTTTTGCGCATAGAGTTTCCAAGACGCATTGGCAAAGTTCATCTCGACCCATGCGAACACGCCATCACCCGCGCGAACGTCGTAAAACGCATAACCGGTTCCCTCAATGGGATCCTCGATAAGTGTGGTAAGCGAGCCATCGCCCAGGTTGAGCACACCAAGCGTATTGGCATGCAGGGCAGAAGCAGGCGCCATCATCGCGGCAGCGTAGTCGCCATCGCAGTAGTACAGCAGCGTGCCCAGCGGCAGCGTCCACGAGGCCGCGGGCTCAAGATCGATATCGACAGCTTCGTACTCATCAGTGATCGAGACAATCTTCGAATCGTCCTTGATAACCTGCGGCTCGCCAGCGGCGTCATCACTCGTGCCCGTTTTTTTCGAGCAACCGGCCAGTACGGCAGCAGCACCGGTAGCGGCGCCACCCAGCACAAAACCTCGACGCGTTATTCCATTCTTAAAGCGATCAGCGATGCTCATTAGGCGATCTCTGCGCGAGCGGCCTCGATAGCGCGCGTAAGCTGATCGGCGCAAGAGGTCTTTTTCATACCGCAGGTATTACCGGCGAGAACCTCGATTACGCGATCGGCAGGAGCGCCCTTGACCAGCTTGGAGATAGCCTTGAGATTGCCATCGCAGCCGCCGGTAAACTCAACGCCCATCACCTTGTTGCCGTCATCGGAAAGGTCAAGGTGAATATTGCGAGCACACACGCCCTGAGGCTTGTAATCAAACGAAATCATGCGATCCCCTCTCAGAATGTTATTCGAGACGACTATTATCCCCGTCTTTCCCTAAATGCAACGAGGCGCTTTGCCGGCAACACACATTACCAGCAAAACGCCCTAAAAAGCTAACGTTATGCCCGAACCTACTCGAAGCTCAGCTGCTCCAGACGATCAAAGACTGTGTCGATACGAGTGAGGAAGTCCCATGGATCAAAGATCTCGTCGAGCTTCTCCTGGCTGACGGTGCAGCGCGGGTCGGCCTCGAGACGTTCCTTAAAGGTGGGGCCGGAGACACAATCCTGTACCTCGTGCCAGGTTGCCATGGCGTTCTCCTGCACAATGGCGTACGCGTCCTCGCGGGTGATGCCCGTGTCGACGAGGGCGAGCAGCACCTTGGAGGAGAAGATGAGGCCGCGGGTCTTATTGAGGTTGGCCATCATGCGGGCAGGGTACAGCTGCAGGCCGTCGATAACGCGAATGAGGCACTGGAACATGTGGTCGAGGGCGATGAAGCTGTCGGCCTGGGCGACGCGCTCGGCAGAGGAGTGCGAAATGTCACGCTCGTGCCACAGGGCGACGTTGTCGAAGGCAACCTGCGCGTTGGCCTTCACGACGCGCGACAGGCCGCAGACCTTCTCCATGGTGATGGGGTTGCGCTTGTGCGGCATGGCTGAGCTGCCCTTTTGGCCCTTACGGAACGGCTCCTCGGCCTCGAGCGTATCGGTCTTCTGCAGATTGCGGACCTCGGTAGCGATGCGCTCGCAGGTGGCTGCGGTGGTGGCGAGAACGCCGGCGAGATAGGCGTGATGGTCGCGGCTGATAACCTGCGTGGACAGCGGGTCGTGAACCAGGCCCAGGTGCTCGCAGACATACTCCTCGACGAACGGCTCGATGGAGCTGTACGTGCCGACAGCGCCCGAGATGGCACCAAAGGCAACATTCTTGCGGGCGTCCTCAAGACGATCCAGATCGCGCTTGAGCTCCCAGGCCCAAGAGCCAAACTTCATGCCGAAGGTCATCGGCTCGGCGTGGATGCCATGAGTGCGGCCGGCACAGAGCGTGTTGCGCTCCTCAAAGGCGCGACGCTTGCAAATCTCGCCGAGCTTCTTGACATCCTCGATGATCAGGTCGCAGGCCTGGGTGAGCTGGTAGCACAGGGCCGTGTCGCCCAGATCGGAGCTGGTCATGCCATAGTGAACCCAGCGGCTGGGCTTGGGGTCGCCCTCGGGAACATCGGCATCGATGTATTCCTTCATGTTGGTCAGAAAGGCAATGACGTCATGGCGCGTGACTTCCTCGATCTCATCGACCTTCGCCTTCTCAAAGTTGGCATGGTCGCGGATCCACTGGACCTCGTCTTTGGAAATACCGATCTTGCCGAGCTCCGCCTGGGCCTCGCAGGCCAGAACCTCGATCTCCTGCCAAATGGCGTACTTGTTCTCGAGGGAGAAGATGTGTCCCATCTCCGGGCGGGTATAGCGATCGATCATAGCGGCTCCTTTTTGGTTATTGGCACGTTGGTCGTAACCCAACCATTGTACCGTGCGCAGGTGCGAGTATGGGCAGCAGGCATTAACCTAACATTTTGGAATTGGAGCGAGCATGGGGACGTCCGCGCATTTGCTTCGCAAATACGCACCGGCTGCGGTCGATCTCCTCGGATTCACGGAGACGATGGGGAAGACTTTGTTGAATTGGCCGTCCCGAGGTCTTCTGTGCTCCATGGAGCGGGCAACGGGACGTCCGCGTATTTGCTTCGCAAATACGCACCGGCTTCAGGCGCCTGTCGGCGCCTTCGCCTGCTCGCTATAAGCGCTTCGCGTTTATTTAACGCTCGCACCCTGTCGGGTTCGAGTCCCGGCGCTTTATTGAAAAAAGCACGGTAACGAAACGTTACCGTGCCTGAAATTCGAATGGAGCGGGCAACGGGACTCGAACCCGCGAGTGTCAGCTTGGGAAGCTGATGCCTTACCACTTGGCGATGCCCGCTTGTGTTGGCTAGTATAACGCGGTTGTCTTGTTCGATACAAGGGTGGCGATGCTTGTTTTAGCTGTGGAGATTCGTTTGAAAATCGCGTCAATTGTGGAGACGAGGACCTTTGACTTCCTGTTCCCCTTATCTTCTACCTGCGCTTTTGCTTGATTGTTGTATTTGAGCTCAATTTGTCAGGAATTGGGCAAGCTTTTGGTCAGGCTCCGGTACTTACCCGCATGAACCTCGGGGGTAGCCTCATCCTACGCGTCGCAGCCTCCCCGTGCGACGCACGAGGGATAAGGAGCAGCCATGTCCAACGCACCCACGCACTCTGTCCACAGCGCAATCGCAACAGGTCCGCTGCTCCTGCTCCTCTTCCTGCTTTTCGGCTGCCTGGCACCGGGAGCCGCATTTGCCGTCGATGGCTACGACCAGCTCGGCTTCCGCACTATTAGCGATGATTGTGGACCCTTCTTCATCGGCAAGTATGAAGCTCAAGACACCTCGATTGCCTACTGCATGAACCAGGAGCGCCCCGGCCCCACCAAACCGGGCGGCCCATGGCTCAACTTTGATCAAGGCTGGGTGTGGCTCGACGACGAGTTCGCGGCAATCGTTTGTCACGGATATCCCACCACCACGTCGTTTGGCGGTTACCATCTTTCACCCGATCGCGCCCGCGCCGCCACCCAGCTTGCCGTATGGATGCTCAACGGCACTACCCATGTCGACGGCACCTACTCCTACACGACCGCTCAGGGTAAAACCAAGAGCGGACACTTTACCGCCGACAATGAAGTCGTGGCGGCTGCGCGGTGGCTCCACGACAGCGCAAAATCAGGAAGCATCAAAGCCGCTCCGCACCGCGCGCGACGCTATCTAGGGGCCGTATCGGGCGGCAGCAAACGTCAAGACATGCTCTATGTACTGCCGGCGGTCTCTGTTTCCTTCCAAAAGCAGTCTGCTAACACCGTTATTACCAGCGGAAACAATACCTATCAGTTTACCGGGGCAACATTCGATATTTTTGAGAGCGCCAGCGGCGCACGTGTCGGCACCATCAAGATGGACAGCAACGGTCGAGCGCAAGCAACACTTCTGCCCAACACGGCATACTACCTAGTTGAAACGAAGGCGCCGGCCGGCTATGTCCCCCGCCACGATCGTATTGCCTTTACCACGGGGAATGACGGCGGGCGGGTCGCCATTGATGAACAGCCCGGCACCATCAACCTGCGTATCGTAAAACTCGATGCCGCGACGAATGCCGGCCCCCAGGGGGGATCTTCACTCGCAGGAGCAGAGTTCACGTGCGTATCACAATCAACCCCTGGATGGGCGCAAATCCTCACGACCGACGAAAGCGGTCGGGCCACTCTCGCCGATGTCCCCTTAGGAACCTTTACCATCTACGAATCAAAAGCCCCCGAGGGCTACCTGCCATCCAACGACAGCTGGACCTATACCGTTGGAGCCGACCAGCTCGGCGATTCAGGCGTGGTCGAGATCGAATCTCGCGTTTCCGATATCCCCATTGCGTTTAACCTTGAGATTTCCAAATTCAAGGATTACGGCAATAGCGACCAATCCGGCCTGGAGCAGCCGGCGGGTGGTGTTGTCTTTGAGGTTGTCAGCAACAGCTCTCAGCAGGTTGTTGGCACACTGACCACAAACATCTATGGCTTTGCCTCCACCAAAGATCAGCCCGAAGCATGGTTCGGCACAGGCAAGCGACCCGCCGGTGTCCACGGAGCCGTCCCATACGACCGTGCCGGCTACACGGTTCGCGAGGTTCCGGAAACCGTCCCCGAGGGTTTTAAACGTGCAGGGGAATGGACCGTCGGGGCCAATCAGATTTCCGACGGCGCCGAGCTTCAATATATCGTGGACAACCACGCTCTGTCGACGCATCTCCAGATTGTAAAACGCGATGCCCAAACAGGCGCTTCTGTTCCCCTAGCCGGATTCACCTTCCAACTCCTCGACAGCAATCACGAACCTGTCTCACAAACTTGCTGGTATCCAGCACATAACGTAATGGACACCTTTACGACTGACGCGACCGGGACCGTCACACTGCCCGAATCGCTCGTGCCGGGCACCTATTATGTACGCGAAACCTCGGCCAAAGAGCCCTATCTTGTCGGCGAAGAGATCGAGGTAAACATACCCGCCGACATGAACCTAACGCCCGTTGCAGTCGCCTCGTATTATGACCACGCCGCGACCGGAAACATCAGGATCGTTAAAACCGATGCCATAGACGGCAGCAGCCTCGCGGGCGCCGTCTTTGAGATCCGTGCCTCGGGTGATATCGTGCGCCCCGACGGTAGCATTGCCGCGCTCGACGGTGAGACTGTCGCTACCGTCACGACGGATGAAACTGGAGAAGCACGCGCGGACAACCTCCCGCTGGGACCTGGCACCGCACGCTACGAGGTTGTCGAGACTCAAGCGCCGGCAGGGTTCTTGCTCGATCGAACAACCCATATTGTCGACCTTACTTATGCCGACCAGAAAACACCCGTTGTAGAAGCACGGCTTAACGTATCCGACGATTACACCAAGGTTGATATCTCCAAGGTCGACGCAAGCGGCGAGCAGGAAGTGGAAGGCGCACAGCTCACCTTATATGGTCCCGATAAAACCGAAATAGACTCCTGGACCTCATCCGACAAGCCACACCGCGTCGAACATCTTGCACCCGGCACCTACTCGTTGCGCGAAATGATGTCCCCGCGGACCTACGACCTTGCCGAGGAGATAACGTTTGAAATAAAGGATACGGGAGAAGTCCAATCCGTCGCGATGAAGGATGCGCCCATCGAGATCAAGGGACAGGTCGACAAGCGTCAGGAACTTGTCCAACCTATCGAAAAGGGCCTGTTGGCTAACGGCGATGGTAAAAACCGCGCCACGACGCAAACCAATAGTGATGGGCTTTTCTCCTATACCATCGATGCTCGAAACGATTCCGCTACTTGGGTTGATGAGTTTACGATTACCGATGATCTTGAGTGCGCCAAAGACGGCACAGCGAGATTCATCTCAATCGAAACCCCCGTCGCCATCGGCGACCTCAACGGTCTGTGCAACGTATGGTATCGCACGACGCCGTTGGACTCGACAGACGTCGGTGAGCCGGCAAACGCGACACTTGACGATGGGCACGAAAATCCTTGGCTTGAGTCCGACGAAGTAAAAGAGAGCCTTGGTGAGGACTGTCGCCTCGTCGATTACGACGGCTGGCGCCTCTGGAAGGCGGATGTCTCGACCACGGAATCCACCACACTCGAGGCGGAAGAGCTCGACCTTACACCCAATACCGTCGTAACGGGCATTCGAATTGAATACGGTGCGGTAGCCGCCGACTTTACGACTCGAAGCGATGCGGATTCTTGGACCCGCGATGATCTCAAAGATGAGCACGACGACCTTGACGATGCCAAAGCAATCCTTGGCACAGACGCTCGGGGCGCAATCGTGCACATGCAGGCGACGTCGGCTTATACGCCCCAAACCGCACTCACCAACAGCGCACGCGTCGATCTTTGCCGCAACGGCGGCGGCGATAAACTTGAGTCACATGACGAGGACCGTGTCATTCAACGCTGTACCCTACTGCAGGACCTACCGGCAACAGGATCAGTTCCCATCGCCGCTTGCATCACCGCGCTCCTGACCTCGGGTGCCGCAGCCCTATGGTTCGCTCGCCTTAGGTCGACCCCAAAGAAGCGCTAGCGCGATGAAAAAGCGGG
>UQLB01000040.1 GCA_900541725.1 uncultured Collinsella sp.
ACCTTCTGGTCGCGCCCTTGAAGTTGAACGTCAGATTGTCCAAATGCGGCCCGCGTAACTAAACCCGCTCCGCGATTTCGTGGATGAGGTAGTCGGTCTTTTCCCAGCCCAGGCACGGGTCGGTGATCGACTTGCCAAAGACACCGCCGTCGACCGGCTGGTTGCCGTCCTCCAGGTAGGACTCGATCATAAAGCCCTTGACCAGCTTGGAGATGGACTCGTTGCGGCGGCAGCTGTCGAGTACCTCCTTGCAAATGCGATACTGCTCCAGCGGACGCTTGCCCGAGTTGTCGTGGTTGCAGTCGATGACCGCCGCCGGATTGGCATAGCCGGCGTGCTCGGTATAGCGCTCGGCCAGACGTTCCAGGTGTTCGTAGTGGTAGTTCGGGTAGGTGCGCCCATCGAGACCGATGTAGCCACGCATAACGGCGTGCGCGAGCGGATTGCCGTCGCACTCGACCTCCCAGTTGCGGAAGATGAAGCTCTGGTGCGCCTGGGCGGCGTAAATGGAGTTGAGCATAACGGTGGTAGAGCCGGCAGTGGGATTCTTCATGCCGACGGGTACCGAAATGCCGCTCGACACCAGGCGATGCTCCTGGTTTTCGACCGAGCGTGCGCCCACGGCAACATAGCTCAGCAGGTCAACGAGGTATTGGTAGTTGGACGGATAGAGCATCTCGTCGGCGGTGAAGAAGCCCGTTTCCTCAATAACGCGCAGGTGCATATGGCGGATGGCCTTGACGCCCTCGAGCAGGTCGTCGGGAGCCTCGGGGTTGGGGTTGTGCAGAAGACCCTTGTAGCCGGTGCCCTTGGTGCGCGGCTTATTGGTGTAGACGCGCGGAATGATGATGAGCTTGTCCTTGACCTCTTCGGCGGTCTTGGCCAGTCGGTTCATATACTCGAGCACCGAATCCTCGCGGTCGGCAGAGCACGGGCCGATGATGAGCACCTTACGTGCGTCCTCGCCGGTAAAGACTTTGGCGACCTCGGCGTCAAATGCCTGCTTTTTGGCGGTAAGCTCGGCAGAAAGTGGCATTTCCTCGCGGATCTCCATGGGGATCGGCAGCCTGCGTTTGAATTCCATGGCCATAGGGGTCTCCTCAATCTATAGAAAGAGCAATAAGCGTATTGTCGAATGCTCGGCATTATCCGCTGTCGCACGCTAAAGTGCAAGCCCTTGTCACCCCGAAACTTACCAAAAAGGGACAGGTTTATTTTGGCAGGTTTTATCTGGGTAAACGTCGGCGGATGCCGGGAGGGAGCGGCGCCGCGCGGGACCCTAAGGCTGTTGTCGGTTCCCTAGGAAATACCCTGTGGGCAAAAAATGCCAAATATGAGTACGGTTGCTATCTTAGTATCATATTGCCTTCGCAAAATAATAGACATAACAGCAAAATATGTTCATTAACGCAAACACATATAAGTCCGCTATGGTGCTGTTTGATCAATTTAGGGACGCGTGTAAGCCGTGGGAGCGGCATTTGAGGCGGTTTTGGCTGTTACTAAAAAGGTAACAGTACTCATATTTGCCCTTTTTTGCCCACGGGGTCTGGAAAGCGCCGTCAGTGAGGTCTCAGGGAAGGCGTTTCGAGGCTCGAAGGACACAAAACGGGGGTGCAGGTTGTCCTGCGCCCCCGTTTTCTTGGCATTGCGGTTGTTTGCCGCCGGTTTTTACGCCGCTTCGTCGAACTGCGAGTTGTACAGGTCGGCGTAGAAGCCGCCCTGGGCGAGCAGCTCGTCGTGCGTGCCCTTCTCGACGATGTCGCCGTCGCGAATCACCAAGATCACGTCGGCGTTGCGGATCGTGGACAGGCGGTGCGCGATGACAAAGCTGGTGCGGCCCTGCATCAGCGCATCCATGGCGCGCTGAATGAGCTCCTCGGTACGGGTATCGACGTTGGAAGTCGCCTCGTCCAGAATCAGTGCCGGGCGGTCGGCCAAAATGGCACGGGCGATGGTCACGAGCTGGCGCTGACCCTGCGACAGGTTAGTGCCCTCCTCGTTGATCATAAAGTCGTAGCCACCGGCGAGCGTATGGATAAAGTGGTCGCAGCGTGCAGCGCGTGCGGCGGCTTCGACCTCGGCATCGCTCGCATCGGGACGTCCGTAGCGGATGTTCTCGCGGATGGTGCCGTTAAACAGCCAGGTGTCCTGCAGCACCATGGCAAACTCGCCGCGCAGTGCCGCGCGGTCCCAGTCGCGCACATCGACGCCCTCGACACGCAGCGAGCCGCCGTCCACGTCGTAGAAGCGCTGCAGCAGCTTAATGAGCGTGGTCTTGCCGGCGCCGGTGGGGCCGACGATGGCAATGGTTTGGCCGGGCTGCGCCTCGCAGCTAAAGTCGTGGATGATGGTCTTGTCGGGCGTGTAGCCAAACTTGACATGGTCAAACTCCACGTGGCCGGGGCGCTTCTCGGGAATCTGCGCGTCGGCCTTCTGCTCCTCCTCGGGCGCGGCCAGGAACTCAAAGACGCGCTCGGTGGCGGCAGCCATCGACTGCATCGTGTTGCTCACGTTGCCCAGCTGCTGCACGGGTTGCGTAAAGTTGCGCACGTACTGGATAAAGCTCTGGATGTCGCCGGGCGTGGCATTGCCGGTCAGCGCGAGCTGCGCGCCCACCACGACGACGCCCACGTAGCCCATGTTGCCCACCAAGCTCATAAGCGGCATCATCAGGCCCGACAGGAACTGCGAGCGCCAGCCACTAATAAAGAGGCGGTCGTTTTGACGGTCGAACTCTTCGATCGAGGCCTCGGCGCGGTCGAACACCTGAATGACGTTCTGGCCGGCAAAGTCCTCCTCGATAATGCCGTTGACGGCGCCCAGAACCTGCTGTTGCTCGCGGAAGTACGGCTGCGAGAAGTGAATCATTACGGTCAAGATAATCGCGGCGGCCGGCAGCGTGAGCACGGTGACGCCGGTAAGCGGCAGACTGATCGACAGCATCATGACGAGCACGCCGATAATCTGCGTCACCGACGTGATGAGCTGCGTCACGCTCTGGTTGAGCGACTGGCCGAGTGTATCGACGTCGTTGGTGATGCGGCTGAGCACATCGCCCTTGCTGTGACCGTTGAAGTAGCTCATCGGCACGACGGCAATCTTGGCGGCGATTTCCTTGCGCATGCGGTAGCAGATCTTTTGCGTGACGCCGGTCATGAGCCAGCCCTGGACCAGGCTGCAGACAGAGCTCGCCAGATACAGGCAGAGCAAAAAGCCGAGCGTCTTGGCGATCCAGTCAAAGTCGACATCGCCGGTACCGTTGACCTTGGCGACCAGGCCTTCGAACAGCTTGGTCGTAACCTGGCCGAGCACCTTGGGTCCCACAATGTTAAAGATGACCGAGCACACGGCAAAGGCGACGGCGGCAAACACGGCAATCTTGTGCTGGCCGATATAGCCGAGCAGCTGCCTCATGGTGCCCTTAAAGTCCTTGGCCTTTTCGCCGCGACGCATGCCGCCCATGCGGCCCATGGGACCACGCTGGCGGGTGGGCTTGGGAATCTGAGCCTTGGTCTCGTCTGCCATTAGCGCTCGCCTCCTTCCATGACGGCTGCAATTTCTTCTTGGGTAAGCCCCAGCTCCTCGGCGGAAAGCTGCGACTGTGCGATCTCCAGGTACGCCGGGCAGCTGCGCAGCAGCTCCTCGTGCGTGCCGGTGCCCACTACGTGGCCGTCGTCGAGCACGATGATCTGGTCGGCGTGCATGATGGTCGCGATGCGCTGGGCCACGACCACGAGCGCGGCGTCGGTAACGTTTTTGGCCAGCTCCTCGCGTAGGCGCGCGTCGGTCTTGTAGTCGAGGGCACTAAACGAGTCATCGAACACCACGACCTCGGGCTTTTTGGCCAACGCGCGGGCGATGGCCAGACGCTGGCGCTGACCGCCCGAAACATTGGAGCCACCCTGGCTGATGGGGGAGTCGTACCCGTCCTCGCGCTCGGCGATAAAGTCCTCCGCCTGGGCGACGTGTGCTGCCTGGCGCATATCCTCGTCACTCACCATGTCGCCGGCAAACTTGAGGTTGCTCTCGACGGTACCCGAGAACAGACGACCCTGCTGCGGAATATAACCGATGCGGCGGCGCAGCTCAGAGAGGGTCATGTCGCGCACGTCGATGCCGTCGAGCGAAATGCTGCCGCCCGTGACGTCGTACAGGCGCGGAATCAACTGCACGAGCGTGGACTTGCCCGAGCCCGTGGAGCCAATGATGCCGAGCATCTGACCGGCATGTGTGGTGAAGTTTACGCCGCTAATGACGTCGGCGCGGGCATCGGGATACTGGAAGCTCACGTCGCGGAAGGTGAGCTCACCGCGCGGCGCGCTGGCCACGGGCAGTTTGGGCGAGACAGGGTCGTTGATGCTCGTGGGGCAAGTGATGACCTCTTCCACACGCTCGGCTGCGACCTCGGCGCGGGGCAGGATAACCGAAACCATGGTGAGGATCATAAACGCCATGACGATCTGCATGGTATAGGAGATAAACGCCATCATGTTGCCGACCTGCATCACGCCGTCGGACACGCCCTGCGCGCCAAACCAGACGATAAGCACGGTGATGCAGTTCATGACAAGCATCATGAGCGGCATCATAAAGCTCATGGCGCGGTTGGTGTAGAGCTGCGTGGTCATCAGGTCGAGCGAAGCCTTGTCAAAACGCTCGAGCTCATGTTCCTCGCGGTTGAACGAGCGGATGGGCATAAGGCCGTCGAGCAGCTCGCGGGCGGTAAGGTTCACGCGGTCCACAAAGCTCTGCATCTTTTTGAACTTGGGCATGGTGAGGCCCATGAGCACGCCGACAACGGCCGAAACCGCGATGATGGCCACGGCGATGGTCCACTCCAGACCGGTGTGGTTGGCCAGGACGCGCATGACGGCGACGATGCCCATGACGGGGGCCATCAGGCACATGCGGATAAACAGGGTTGCGGCCATCTGGATCTGCTGAATGTCGTTGGTGCAGCGGGTGATGAGCGAGGCCTGGCTAAACTTGCCCACCTCGGCCGGCGAGAAGTGCATAACCTTGTTGAAGGTCTCGCGACGCAGGTCGCGGGCGATGGAGCAGGCGGTGCGCGACGCCACGGCACCGGTCAGAATGGTGGCGACGAGCGACACCAGGCACAGCCCAAACATCGTGGTCGCCATGCGGCTCAGGTAGGCGTTTTGCACGTCGGCGGGGTCGATGCCCTGTGCCTTGTACTCGTCCTGTACATAGCTCACGGCGCGCTGGGTGACGATGGAGCCCGACATGGAGCCCATTTTGTCTGCCATATCGTTGGCGCCCTCGACGAGCTTGCCCCGATCGATAAGACCGCCTTCAACGCCTAGGCGCAGGCTCTTCATGGTGATCTTGCCGCCGTCGGCGTCGATCTGCTTTTGCATGCTCTGCGCGGCTGCGGCCTTCTGCTGCATCTCGGCGAGCTGCTCGGGCGTCATCGCTGCCATCTGCTCGGGGGTGGGCGTGGCCTGAGCGGCACCGCCATCGCTTGCCTCGGTGGATGCGCCGGTCATGTCGCCCATGGAGTCGGCGTCAATGCCCTGGTCGAGCGAAAGGACGACAGTCTCGGGCAGGCTCATAATGTCGGCAATCTTGCCTCCATCGGCACGCTCTTCCTCGGTACCCTTATACGTTCGAATGCCATTTTTGTCAGCCTTGCTAAACACGGCCTCCACAGCTTTGGCGTCCTTGGTGCTCATAAAGAGTTCAAGGTCGTCGAGCGATTCGGCGCGGATGGTGTCGGGTACGGGCGAGGCGATGCCGCCTTGCTGCACACCCACGTCGACGATGTCGCTCATATAGGTAGGCAGCGCCAGATCGGCGTTGCAGCTGATTACGATAAGCACGATAGCTGCGAACAGTGCCAGGATATGCTTTTTAAAGAGCTTGAGAATCCTCACTCGGCATCTCTCCTTTCTTGATTGCGGTCGATAATTTCGTTGGCACGCCTAAGAAGGCGCACCATCTCTTGGGTATCTGTTTCGCCGAGCTGCTCGAGGAAAGCCGCGGTGCGGGCCTCGAATTCCCGACGTTTGATTTCGAGATCCTGGAATCCCTTGTCGGTCACTATGACGTGTACGCGACGACGGTCAGTCTTTGAGTGCTCGCGCTCGACCCAGCCCTTGGCTTCGAGGGCGCGTAGGATATTGGCGATGCGGGCGCTCGAGACCCAGGCGCGATCAGCGAGTTCGCTCGGCGTGAGCGAACCGCCGGCGAGTATGAGGGCGCGCATGACGGCCATCTCGCCGCCGAGGGCTTTGTCCGCAAAATGCGAAATGCGCTGATGCATGCTGCCGAACTCGGTAAGGAGTTGACGCCCAAGCTCACGGAAATCGGTATCTTCCACCGAAAACCCCTAACACTAGAAACTATTTTCGGTGAAAGATGATACCCTTGCACGCGCACCCTATACGGTAGATTTTGGGTCATGCCTAGAAAACAACCTTTAGGCGACCTCCGTACACCGTCGGTATCAGCAAAGTAAGGGGTAGATCGTAAGGCATGTCCCAAAGCCTACTCAGAGGCACTTTACTCTGCTAAAGCTGGCATAACAGCTAGAGCGAACGTCGTACAAAGGCAAGGAAAAATACCATACAAATCGGTGAACGGTAGTTGTTTGCACTCGCATTTCCTGCGGGTTTGTAAAAAACGTCCTTATGATATAAAAAAAGAAACATATAACAGCCCAGATGGAGAGGGTCGCTATGTTATCCTTCTCAAACGGGTGAAATCTTGGGTTTTGGGTTGTAGTTCCAAGGTGGACAAACGTTTTCCCTGCACCAATGTGTGGTGAAGAACGGAAGAAGCCGGTAGTGCAAGCCGAACATTCAAGAATTCAATAAGCAGCGGTGTGAGAGAGCGCCGCATTACACGTAACTAGGAGCGTGGTTACACAATGCAGGAGGCATGGGAAGGCTTCAAGGAAGGCATTTGGACGGGAGAGGTTGACGTCCGAGACTTCATCCAGAAGAACTACACCCCCTACGAGGGCGACGAGTCGTTCCTCGCCGGCCCGACCGAGCGTACCAAGGAGCTGTGGGGCGAGGTTCTCGACCTGCTGCTTAAGGAGCGCGAGCAGGGCGGTGTCCTCGATATGGACACCAAGACCGTCACGGGTATCGTGAGCCACCCCGCTGGCTACATCGATAACGCCCACCGCGAGAAGGAGACCATCGTCGGCCTCCAGACCGACAAGCCGCTCAAGCGCGCGCTGCACGTCAACGGCGGTATCCGCATCGCTTGCCAGGCTGCCAGCCAGCACGGCTATAAGGTCGATGAGAACGTTGTCGAGCGCTACACCTTCGAGCGCAAGACCCACAACGCTGGCGTCTTCGATGTCTACACCCCCGAGATGCGTGCTTGCCGCTCGGCTCACATCATCACCGGTCTGCCCGATGGCTATGGCCGCGGCCGCATCATCGGCGACTACCGTCGTGTCGCCCTGTACGGCGTCGACCACCTGATCAAGGACAAGGAGGCCCAGAAGGCTTCCACCCCGACGGTCATGACCGCCGACAACATCCGCGATCGTGAGGAGCTGCAGGAGCAGATCCGCGCCCTCGGCGAGCTCAAGATGATGGCCGAGACCTATGGTTTCGACATTTCCAACCCTGCTACCAACACGCAGGAGGCCATCCAGTGGATGTACTTCGCCTACCTTGCTGCCGTCAAGGAGCAGAACGGCGCTGCTATGTCCATCGGCCGTACCTCTACGTTCATCGACATCTACGCTGAGCGCGACCTTGCCAACGGTACCTTCACCGAGGAGCAGATCCAGGAGTTCGTGGATCACTTCATCATGAAGCTCCGCATGGTCAAGTTTGCCCGTACCCCCGAGTACCAGGCCCTGTTCACCGGCGATCCGCAGTGGGTCACCGAGTCCATCGGCGGCATGGGTGTTGACGGCCGTACGCTCGTTACCAAGATGAGCTACCGCTATCTGCACACGCTCGAGAACATGGGTACCAGCCCCGAGCCCAACATGACCGTTCTGTGGTCGACCCGTCTGCCCGAGAACTTCAAGAAGTTCTGCGCCAAGACTTCCGTTGCCAGCTCCTCGATCCAGTACGAGAACGACGACCTCATGCGCGTCTATCACGGCGACGACTACGGTATCGCCTGCTGCGTGTCCTCCATGCGCATCGGCAAGGAGATGCAGTTCTTCGGCGCCCGCGCCAACCTGGCCAAGTGCCTGCTGTACGCACTCAACGGCGGTGTTGACGAGGTCTCCAAGAAGCAGGTCGGCCCCAAGTATCGCGCCGTCGAGGGCGATACGCTCGATTACGACGACGTTGTGGCCAAGTACAACGACATGATGAAGTGGCTCGCTGGCGTGTACGTCAACTCGCTGAACATCATTCACTACATGCACGACAAGTATTGCTACGAGCGTATCCAGATGGCTCTGCACGACAAGCACGTGCACCGCTGGTTCGCTACGGGCATCGCTGGCCTTTCCGTCGTGGCTGACTCCCTGTCCGCCATCAAGTACGCCAAGGTCCACCCCGTCCGTGACGAGAACGGCATCATCGTCGACTTCGAGACCGAGGGCGAGTTCCCCAAGTACGGTAACGATGACGACCGCGTCGACCAGATCGCTCACGACGTTGTGCACCAGTTCATGGAGTACATCCGCATGAACGACACCTATCGCAACTCCGTGCCCACGACCTCGGTTCTGACCATTACCTCCAACGTCGTGTACGGTAAGAAGACCGGCTCCACGCCCGACGGCCGCAAGGCTGGCCAGCCGTTCGCCCCGGGTGCTAACCCCATGCACAAGCGCGATAGCCACGGCGCCATCGCTTCGCTGTCTTCGGTTTCCAAGCTCCCGTTCCGCGATGCCCAGGACGGCATCTCCAACACCTTCTCCATCATCCCGAGTGCGCTCGGCAAGGAGGACCAGGTGTTCTTTGGCGATATCGACCTTGATCAGTTGGGCGAGTAACTATTGTTAGTGCTATACTAACAATAACGATTACTGATTAGTGCGCCGGTTTCGGCCGGCGCCTATTAATCGAAGGAGACACATTATGAAGGTTTCTGAAGTTTCCGAGACTCAGGCCGATAACCTGGTCCACATGCTCGACGCTTACGCCGAGAAGGGTGGCCACCACCTGAACATCAACGTCTTCAACCGTGAGACGCTGCTCGACGCTCAGGCTCACCCCGAGAAGTACCCGCAGCTGACCATCCGCGTTTCCGGCTACGCCGTGAACTTCCACACGCTCACCAAGGAGCAGCAGGACGAGGTCATTGCGCGTACCTTCCACGACAAGTTCTAAAGGGGCTCAACTCCCGCAGGATCGCCGGGGCTGTTTGGGCTACCTCCCAAAACGTCCTCGGACATGCAAAGAGGCTCGCTGCGCACTTCGTGCGGCGAGCCTC
>UQLB01000041.1 GCA_900541725.1 uncultured Collinsella sp.
GCGGCCCGCGCTGCATGAGCATGCCCTTCTGGCGCGAGGACCTCTAAGTCTTTCCGTTTCCGGTGCGGTCCCCCTACAACCGCACCGGTTTCGCCTGTCAAACGGGCTACACTAATTACTTATGTAATTCATTTCTTCGAAAGGAAACAAACCATGGGTGTTAACCTCTCCGGCCGTAGCTTCCTCAAGCTCCTCGACCTCACCACCGAGGAGATCGAGTACCTGCTCAAGCTCTCCAAGAACTTCAAGGACATGAAGCGCGCTGGCGTTCCGCACCGCTATCTCGAGGGTAAGAACATCGTTCTGCTCTTCCAGAAGACTTCCACTCGTACCCGCTGCGCCTTCGAGGTCGGCGGCATGGATCTGGGCATGGGCGTCACCTACCTCGATCCCGGTTCGTCGCAGATGGGCAAGAAGGAGTCCATCGAGGACACCGCCCGCGTTCTCGGCCGCATGTATGACGGCATCGAGTTCCGTGGCTTTGCCCAGGACGACGTCGAGGAGCTCGCTGCCAAGTCCGGCGTGCCCGTGTGGAACGGCCTGACCACCGAGTGGCACCCCACCCAGATGCTCGCCGACATCCTGACCGTCCAGGAGAACTTCAACTACGACATCAAGGGCAAGACTCTCGTCTTCATGGGCGACTGCAAGAACAACGTTGCTCGCTCCCTCATGGTCGTCTGCTCCAAGCTCGGTATGAACTTCGTGGCCTGCGGCCCCGAGGAGTGCATGCCCGCTGACGACGTCATCGAGGCCTGCAAGCCCATCGCCGAGGCCAACGGCTGCACCATCAAGCTGACCACCGACGTCAAGGACGGCGTCACCGGTGCCGACGTTATCTACACCGACGTGTGGGTCTCCATGGGCGAGCCCGACGAGGTCTGGGCCGAGCGCATCGCTCAGCTCACCCCGTATCGTGTCACCTCCGACGTCATGGCTATGGCCAACCCGGGTGCCATCTTCCTGCACTGCCTGCCCAGCTTCCACGACACCAACACCACCATTGGCGCCGAGAAGTGCGAGCAGTTCGGCATCACCGAGCAGGAGGTCACCGACGAGGTCTTCGAGAGCCCCGCTTCCAAGGTCTTCGACGAGGCTGAGAACCGCATGCACACCATCAAGGCTGTCATGTACGCCACGCTCAAGTAAGAGCATCTAGCATCTCGCTCGGGGTGTATTGCTGCACACCCCGAGCGGTTTTATCTGGTAATAATCTCGCATCAAGCGGCAGGCACGGCACGGAAGAGCCGCTTCGGGCGAGATCAGTAAATGATTTATGAAGGGGGGATGAGAACTATGACTGAGACCGCTAAGAAAAAGCGCGGTATGCCTTCATCGTTCACCATTCTTCTTGCTCTGCTGGCAATTGTCGCAGTGATTACCGTTATCGTCTCCGGTACGTCCGGCGGCGCGGTTACTGCAGCCCGTCTGAGCGATTTCTGCACCGCCCCGATCCTGGGCTTCGCTGACGCTCTGCCCGTCTGCCTCTTCGTTATGATCCTGGGCGGCTTCCTCGGCATGATGACCGAGACCGGCGCCCTGGACAACGGCATTGCCGTTCTGGTGCAGAAGCTTAAGGGCAACGAGATTATGCTCATTCCCGTGCTGATGCTCATCTTCTCCCTCGGTGGTACCACCTATGGTATGTGCGAGGAGACCGTTCCCTTCTACGCCCTGCTCGCCGCTACCATGATGGCCGCTGGCTTCGACCCCATGGTCGGTGCCGCTACCGTCCTGCTCGGCGCTGGCTGCGGCTGCCTGGGCTCCACGGTTAACCCGTTCGCCGTCGGCGCTGCCGTCGACGCTCTGACCGGCGTTGGCATTGAGGTCAACCAGTCCATCATCATCGGCCTCGGTGCCGTCCTGTGGATTGTCACTACCGCTATGTCCATCTTCTTCGTGATGAACTATGCCAAGAAGGTCAAGGCTGACAAGGGTTCCACCATCCTGTCGATGCAGGAGCTCAAGGACGCCGAAGAGGCTCACGGCAAGGCTGCTTCCGAGGTCCACAAGGAGGTCAAGCTCACCGGTCGTCAGAAGGGTGTTCTGATTGCCTTCGCCTTCACCTTCGTCGTCATGATCGTCGGCTTCATTCCGCTGGCCGACCTCAACGAGGGCGTCGCCAACTTCTTCGACGCTGGCGCCGTCTACGACGCCGACGGTAACGCCGTCGTCCAGGGCTGGTCTGCCCTGATCACCGGCCTGCCCATTGGCCAGTGGTACTTCGACGAGGCTTCCACCTGGTTCTTCCTCATGGCCGTCCTGATCGGTATCATCGGTGGCCTGTCCGAGAAGCAGATCGTTAACACCTTCATCACCGGCGCTGCCGACATGATGTCCGTTGTTCTCGTCATCGCCCTCGCCCGTGGTATCTCCGTCCTCATGGCTAACACCGGCCTCGACGTCTACGTCCTCGACGCTGCCGCCAATGCTCTGGCTGGCCTGTCCGGCGTGATCTTCGCTCCCATGAGCTTCCTGGTCTACTTCGGCCTGTCCTTCCTGATCCCCTCGACCTCTGGTATGGCTACCGTCTCCATGCCCATCATGGGACCGCTGGCTGTTAAGCTCGGCTTCTCGCCCGAGGTCATGGTCATGATCTTCTCCGCTGCTATCGGTGTCGTGAACCTGTTCACCCCGACCTCCGGTGCCATCATGGGCGGTCTCGCCCTGGCCAAGATCGAGTGGACGACCTGGCTCAAGTTTGCCCTTAAGCTCATCGTCGCGCTCTCCGTCGTCTGCGCCGTCATCCTGACCGTCGCCTGCGTGCTGCTCTAAGTACCCAACGGGTACCCCACGGAAACCTTGACGATCCTGTAAAGGATCACCTGGTCATCGTCTGTCCGGTGGGGTCAACCCACCGGTAGACTCCTACCTTTAGCCCCCTCCCGTTCCGTGCGCGGGAGGGGGCGCTCTTGTGTTCCGGCGTTTTACCAAACGCCGTAACCACTCGACGCTGCAAGCCCGCCAGAGCGGCAATCTGACGTTCAATCGTCGGGCATGGCCAAAAGGCCTATGCCCTCCTCTTTCACGTCACCTTGCTCGCTCTGGTGGGCTTTCGCTGACTTTTGCTCCACCTGCGGCGCTGCCATTGTTGGTGTTATGGGGCGGTGCAATGGGGTCAGGTTAGTTTGCACCAAATATGTCCGACAAGAGGTTTGACGGATGTTTGGTTGGTGCCTGTTGATGGTCTGGGTATCGGGGAGGGCGGGCTCCGTTATAATCGCCTAGAACATTAAATGGAAACGGGACGGGAGCCATATATGCGCCAGGGTTTCGACAACGCGAAGTATATCGAGCTTCAGGCTGCTCACATTAAGGAGCGCATCTCACAGTTTGGTGGCAAGCTCTATTTGGAGTTTGGCGGTAAGCTGTTCGATGACTATCATGCGAGCCGCGTGTTGCCGGGTTTTGAACCGGACAGCAAGTTCCGCATGCTCAAGAGCATCGCCGACGATGTCGAGGTTATCATCGCGATCAACGCGAACCACATCGAGAAAAACAAGGCTCGTGGTGACCTTGGCATTACCTATGACGAGGATGTGCTGCGCCTGGTTGACCTGTTCCGCGGCAACGGCTTTGCCGTCGCGGCTGTGGTCATCACCCAGTACGCCGGCCAGCCCGCTGCCGATGTATTCCGCAACCGCCTGAACGCGCTCGGTATCCCCGCCAAGCTGCACTATCCCATCGAGGGGTATCCGCACGACGTCGACCTGATCGTGTCCGACGACGGCTATGGCAAGAATGAGTTTGTCGAGACCACTCGTCCGCTCGTCGTGGTCACCGCTCCCGGCCCCGGCTCAGGCAAGCTCGCCACTTGCCTCTCGCAGCTCTATCACGAGCACAAGCACGGCACCGCCGCCGGCTACGCCAAGTTCGAGACTTTCCCGGTCTGGAATCTGCCCCTCACGCATCCGGTCAACATCGCCTATGAGGCAGCAACGGCCGATCTCGACGATGCCAATATCATCGACTCCTTCCACTTGGAGGCCTACAACAAGACCACGGTCAACTACAACCGCGACGTCGAGGCCTTCCCGGTGGTCCGTGCTCTGATGGAAAAGATCCTGGGCAAGAGCCCCTATCAGAGTCCTACGGACATGGGCGTCAATATGGTCGGCTTTGCCATCACCGATGACGATGCCTGCCGCGACGCTTCCAAGATGGAGATCGTCCGCCGCTACTTTACCGCGGTCGAAAATGTGCGCCGTACCGGCATGGGCGATGAGCAAGTCGACCGTCTCAAGATTATTATGAAGAAAGCCGGCATCGATAAGAACTACTCACCGGCGCGCTCGGCGGCCCTCACCAGGGAGCAGCTGACGGGTGGTCCCGTGGGTGCCATGGTCATGCCCGATGGCTCCGTGGTGACCGGTAAGACCTCCACGCGCCTGGGCGCCGCAAGTTCGCTCATTATGAACGCCCTCAAGCATGTCTCGGGCGTCGACCTTGAGCTCGAGGTCATTAGCGATGAGGCGATCGAGCCCATCAGCAAGCTCAAGACGCATTTCCTGGGCAGCAAAAACCCTCGCCTCCACACCGACGAGACGCTTATGGCGCTGTCGATCACCTCGGCCACGAGTGAGACGGCCGCTCGCGTCCTTTCGGGCCTGGAGCAGCTGCGCGGTTGCGATGCCTTCTTTAGCGTGATTATCTCGCCGACGGACGAGACGGTACTGCGCAAACTGGGTATCAACGTGTGCTGCGAGCCCAAGTTTGAGCGCCGCGGTTTCTTCCACCGCTAAGTTTGAAGCACCGCGGTAATTGCATTGCATTTTGGCCGTATCGGGTTGGCGCCCGGTACGGCTTTTTGATCAATAAAGCGCCTATTTCGGCGAAAAATAGCCGTTTACCTGCCTAGAAACAATTTGAGCGGTATACAATAACCGTAACTGTTTCATCCTTAGCGGGATGCCGCATGATGGATATTACCTGCCATCGTGAGGTGTGTCGGTCGCGCACGGCGCGTTAGATGCTCGTGCTCGGTTTGAGGAGGCTGCTATGGCGGGCAAGGGTCGTGCGAGTGTCAACGATATGAAGCGTGTTGAGGTGCTGGTGTTGATGGAAATCGACCAGCAAACCGAAGACAATGGCGGGCCGTATGGTTTCTCGCGCAAAACGCTTGCCGAGCGCGTGGGGGTTTCGCCGTATCGTGCCCGCGCCGCAATCGATCGCTTGGATTCCGAAGGCATGATTGATGTCGTCTCGCGTTATAGCGACGACGGCGGTCAGCTTGCAAATGGCATTTGCCTCACCGAACGTGGCGAGTGGTATCTTGAGGGCGTCCGTACCGGCATGCTCGTTCAAGAAATGCTTGAGGACGAGGTTGCTGATCGATAGCAGCATGTAACCCTTGCCATAGCGACGCCGCCTGGGAAACCGGGCGGCGTTTTGTTTCAAGATTGAGAAATGCAATCGCACGCGAGAAAAATTGCGAACGGTCCGCGGCGCGAGTATTACAATGAAGACCCGTAAGATGTGGATAAACAACTTCTACGGGAAGTGCAGGTAACTCAATATGACCAAGCATGTGTTCGTAACCGGTGGCGTGGTTTCGTCCCTGGGCAAGGGTATCACCGCGGCCTCGCTGGGCCGTCTGCTCAAGTCGCGTGGCTACAAAGTAACGATGCAGAAGGCCGACCCGTATCTGAACGTCGACCCCGGTACCATGAGCCCGTTCCAGCATGGTGAGGTCTTCGTTACCGAGGATGGTTACGAGTCCGACCTGGATCTGGGTCATTACGAGCGCTTTATTGATGAGAACCTGACCCGCGATTCCAACTTTACGACCGGTGCCATCTACAAAAGCCTAATCGCCCGCGAGCGTCGCGGCGACTTTTTGGGCGGTACCGTGCAGGTGATTCCCCACGTCACCAATGCCATTAAGGACAAGTTCCGCCGCATCGAGGAGCAGACCGGCTCCGATGTAGTCATCACCGAGCTGGGCGGCACGATTGGCGACATCGAGTCCCAGCCGTTTGTCGAGGCCATCCGTCAGTACCGCAAGGAGGCCGGCCCCGAGAACGTCTGCTACATCCACGTGTCGCTCGTTCCCTATATCGCCGCCGCCCACGAGGTCAAGACCAAGCCCACACAGCATTCCGTCAAGGAGCTCCGCAGCTTTGGCATCCAGCCCGATATTATCGTGCTGCGCTCCGACCACCATATCGATGACGCTATCCGCGGAAAGATCGCAAGCTTCTGCGACGTCGACACCGATTGCGTCTTTACCAACGAGGACTGCGCGAGCATTTACGATGTTCCGCAGCTGCTTGCCGAGCAGGACTTTGACCTGCGCATTTGCGAGCGCCTGGGTCTGGACCCGCGTGAGCGCGACATGAGCGAGTGGAACGAGTTCCTGCGCAAACAGAATCACGCCAACCATCACGCCGACAAGGTGAAGATCGCCGTCGTGGGCAAGTACACGCAGCTGCCCGATGCGTACCTGTCGGTTATCGAGGCCCTGCACCATGCGGGCGTCTTCTACGATCGCCATGTGGACGTCCAGCTGGTCGACGGCGAGAGCCTCGACGAGCAGAATGTCTCCGAGGTTCTGGGCGACGCCTCGGGCATCCTGGTCCCCGGCGGCTTTGGCAAGCGCGCCCTGGAGGGCAAGATCCTCGCGGCCGAGTTTGCCCGTGAGCACAAGATTCCGTATCTGGGCATTTGCCTGGGTATGCAGGTGGCCGTGTGCGAATTTGCGCGCAATGTCGTCGGCCTTGCCGGCGCCAGCTCCTCTGAGTTCGATCCGGATGGCCCGTATAGTGTCATCGATCTGATGAGCTCGCAGGAGGACGTGACCGAGAAGGGCGGCACCATGCGCCTGGGCGCCTATCCGTGCAAGCTCGCCGCCGATACCCTTGCTCGCGAGGCATATGGCGAGGAACTCGTCTACGAGCGTCACCGTCACCGCTTTGAGTTCAACAACGCCTTCCGCGACCAGCTCGAGGACGCCGGTTTGGTTATCTCGGGTCTGTCGCCTGACGAGCGCCTGGTCGAGATGGTCGAGCTGCCGCGCGACGTGCATCCGTGGTATGTGGCAACCCAGGCTCATCCCGAGTTCAAGAGCCGCCCGACCAACCCGCAGCCGCTGTTCCGCGAGTTCGTACGCGCTTCGATCGGCCAGCACGAGGGTGTCGACCGTCTGCAGGTGACGCCCATGAACCTCGCTACGGACTAAGGGTGCCGGCGAATAAGGAACATACCGAAGCTACTCCCTCGTCGCTCGCCGTGGCGGCGGGGGAGTATCTCGATTACCTCGCGGTCGAGCGGGGTTTGGCGCGCAACACGATTGCGGCCTATCGTCGTGACCTGACGACGTACTGCGCCTATCTGGAGCGGGCGGGTATTGTGTCTTTTGAAGAGGTGACCCGTCGGGTCGTGGAGGGCTTTGTCGCCGACCGTCGCGATGGGGGCTATTCCGATGCCTCGGTGGAGCGTGCGCTTGCGGCCGTGAAGGGCCTGCATGCCTTTTTGGTGCGCGATGGGGCTGTGGCCCAAAATCCAACGGCGGCGTTGCGCCTGCCTAAAAAGGCTGAGCGTTTGCCGGAGTATCTATCGGTGGAGGATGTCTCGGCGCTGCTCGATCAAGACTTCCCCGAGGGCGAGATGGGCTTGCGCGACCATGCCATCTTGGAAGTGCTCTACGGATGCGGCTTACGTGTGAGCGAGTTGGTGGGGCTCGATGTGGGCGATATCCATATCGACGATGGCTTTGTGCTCGTTCGCGGTAAGGGCTCAAAGGAACGCCTGTCACCGCTGGTGGGAAGCGCGGCGCGAGCTCTGACGCTCTATGTAACTGAGGGGCGTTCTCGCTTGGCGGTCCATGCCCGCGGAACCGAGACCTCGGCGGTCTTTTTAAATAAGAACGGCCGCCGTCTGTCGCGCCAGGGCATCCATGCCATCTGTGAGCGCTACGGGCGCCAGGTGGGACTGGTGGGGCTCCATCCCCATACGCTGCGTCACTCCTTTGCCACCCATATGCTTGCGGGCGGCGCAGACCTCCGTGTGCTACAGGAGATCTTGGGGCATGCCGATATATCGACCACGCAGATCTACACGCATGTCGATCGTACGCAACTGACCGAGGTCTATCTGGCGGCGCACCCGCTGGCACATCGCTAGCACCTCGCTGACCTGCATATTTATAAATATTAAAGGGGACGGGCCCCAGATTGCCGAGACGCACTTTTGCGCGCATGGGCAATCTGGGGCCCGTCCCATTTTTCGCCAGACACCGACGCGGCGGTGGGCCGTGTGTGTCGTGGGTGGGGGAGTTTGGGGGCGATGTGAACGGCGTGTAAAGGGACGTAAAAATCGCCTCAAGGTCAACTTGAAGGTTGAGGTTCGCGGGCGTGGTTCTACAGGTGGCATCACGCCTTTGCTGCAAACACAACATATTGTGTTTTCGAACATATGCTCGGGGGTGTTTTACAACATATTGAGGGTGGAGTGGTGGGGCGGGG
>UQLB01000042.1 GCA_900541725.1 uncultured Collinsella sp.
ATGCGGCTCGCTCGCTTTTGGCGACTGACATCGAATGAGCCACTGTCTTGGGCAGCTAAAAAAGCCCCGTCCCAAATTAGCTGCCCCACTCGCAACTTATCCCGCCGATGGAGTTATTGCCGTTTCGCTCGTCTGATTCGCATCGACGTCGTCGCCTTGCTTGTCTTCGTCCTTTTGCACATCGGCGATGGTGGAGGCCGCCGCAACGATACCGCGCTGGGGCGCGACGCTCGTCTGGGCCTGAGCGCCCTCGACAACTTCTGTACCTACATGCGCGAGCTCGGGCGATTTAAACATTGCGTCCAAGTTGGCGCCACCGCCGGCATATCCGAGCGCAGCGAGCGCGATGACAATCACTGCAACGGCGGCCACGATCGGCACGTAGCGATGCCAGCCGGCGGGATTGAGCCCGCTGCGGCGAGCCGCCCCGCGGCTGATGTAGCCGAGCGTTCCGTCGTGCTTGAGCTTTGAGCCCACCACGCGTTTGCGGCCCCACAGCGAGGACTCTGCCTGCATTGCCAAGCGGGCGCTTGCCGAAGGATAGCCGTATTTAGTGCGCTTGAACGAGCCATCAAACCCCGAGGCGTGTTTGCCCCACGTCACCGATGTTGTGCGTCGGTTGACCGGCGCGGCACTCCGCCTTCTGCGGCTCGGTTTTGAAGTCTCAGCCATATGCCCTCGCACGCCGTAACCAAATCGAAACAATATCGCTTTGGACTGTAGCACACGCGTCGCGTGCGGTCACGGGCGCCTCGCTCAACGGTCATCGTCCTTCAGCAAGCGCCACAGCGTTGTACGGCTTATGCCCAGCACCTCCGCCGCACGGGTTCGGTTGCCGTGGAGATGGTCTACAACCAGATGCGCGATATCTCGCTCGGTATCGGCCAGCGGTCGCAGGATATACAGGTCACTTTCAAGCGTCGGGGCGCCAAAGGTTGCGGTCTTAATCACGTCCTCTTGGGCGAGCACTTCCTCCGCCACAGCGCGGTCCACCGTGCCCGTCCCCACCAATATATACAGTCGTTCCGAGACCTCGCGGAGCTGCAGATAGTTGCGCGGCCAGCGGTAAGCATCGAGCGTCTTCGTCGCCGCGGCAGACAGCGTGGGCGCTGCCGTCCCAAATGCATCAGCGAGATATTCCAAATAGCGCGCGACCTTCGTCGACGCGGCCCCCTGCTCGGCGATTGCCGGCGCGACGCTCACCGCACAGGCGAAGCGCTCGGTCACAAAGGCGGCTTGATCACTTTCGCCGCCGCCCGGCATGTCATTCGCCGTCAGCACCACATGGCAGCGCGTCGCCAACGCGGTGTCGGTCATCGTGGAGACCAGCTCGCGGAGGCGCTGGGGGCCAACCGCGTTCCAGCCCTCAATGCAAAGGGTCAGCCCCATTTGGAACAACGGCGATTCGACGCTTTTGAGTACATGGCGCCAACCGCGCTCGGTGAGCTCATCGAGCGCAACGGAAACAAAGGGCTGATCGGCAAAAGGACCGTCCAGATAGAGGCGCTTGGCGATCTCGACCTGACCCGCTCCCAGCTCGCCCTCGAGCATAAGAGGCACACCGCGCGCGTAACTCTCTGCAACCGGCGCAGCCACCGAGGCCGCCCCCTCAACGATGCCGTACGCGCTCGATTCGTAGCGGGCCTCAACTTCGTCGGCGTTGAGCCACTCGATGCCCGCATGCGCCGCGGCACCGCGCACCTCGCGGACCACGACGACCCAAAGCCCCCCGCCCTCTTTGTCGGTGGGGCGAACGGTCAGGCTCAGGCGCGCACCCGCACGCCCCATAACCAGACGCGCGCCGTCTCCTATACGGTCGAGGCGCTCAGCTACAAAAGCCGCCACATCCCGCTCAAGCGCCGCGTCATTCATGGTCGAGATCGCGACGTCCCCACGCGCATCGATTGCCAATGCCGAGGCCCCGGCAGCAGCTAGGGCATCGGTCAAGATGTTCAGCTTGGCATCGCTATCCATGATTTGCCCCTGTCCGCGGCGACGTGCAACCGCCGACGGTCGTACGACCGAGTGTTTCAAAATTGAACGATATTGCTCACCAAACACTATAGGGCAGAAAGCGCCGTCCTGCGAGTATAGGTGTTGCCCCGCATCGCCATCCTGGCGGGGCGATAAGAGCTCTTCGGGACTTATAAACCTGCGGACAAGCCATACCCGCAAGAGCTCCTATCGCTCCACCGCAGGCATGCGCTCACCAGCACGCAAATAAGCTACTTCTCTACCAGATTCCCAGCACGTGCTGCATTCCCAAACTCATGCACGCAATGCCAATCCAGCAGCAAAAGCCCAGCGCGATGGGCTTGCCGCCCTTTTTGACCAGCTCGACGATATCGGTATTAAAACCAATAGCCGCCATGGCCATCACAATAAAGAACTTCGACAGCTCCTTGATGGGCGCCGTGATGGACACAGGAAGCTGAAACACCGTGGTGATCACGCTCGCCAGCACAAAGAACAGCACAAACATGGGAAACGCGCGTTTAAGCGAGAACGTGCTCTTAGCGTCGCCACCGGCCTTGCGTGCCAGATGCATCTGCCAGCATGCGAGGACCAACGTGATGGGAATAATGGCCAGCGTCCTGGTGAGCTTGACCACCGTGGCGCTCTCGAGCACATTGGCGCCGGGATGCATGCTGTCCCAAGCGCTCGCCGCAGCCGTTACGGACGAGGTGTCGTTGATGGCGGTACCGGCAAACAGGCCAAAGCCCTCGTTGGTCAGCCCGAGCATGCCGCCGAGCGTCGGAAACACGAGCGCCGCGATAACGTTAAACAGGAAGATGACCGAAATAGCCTGGGCAATCTCGCGATCGTCGGCATCGATGACGGGTGCGGTCGCGGCGATGGCAGAACCGCCGCAAATCGACGAACCCACACCCACAAGCGTCGCGATCTTGCCCGGCACGTTCATGACGCGGCAGAGCACAAAGGCAATGACAAGCGATGTCGAGATTGTCGCCACGATAATCGGCAACGACTGGGCGCCCTTGGACAGAATCTGGGAGAGGTTCATGCCAAAGCCAAGCAGGATAACCGCGTACTGCAAGACTTTTTTGGACGTATAGGTAACGCCGGCGGCGAGCTGTTCGCGACGATTCTTGGGAAAGACGAGCGCCAGGACCATGCCAAAGAGGATGGCAAATACCGGACCGCCGACCACCTCAATCTGTTTGCCGAGCAACGTCGCGGGAATGGCGATGATCAGGCAGAACAAGACGCCTTTCCAGCGCTCGCGTACGATGTTTGCCAGTTGCATATGGGATTCCTTCTTTCTATTTCACGTTTGCGACGGCTTATGATACGGCAACATTGAGCGCAGCCTTGCGCAAACACAGACTAAGATGCCGCAATAGTTCTCAGGCAACAGCCGAATTACCCACCGCGGAGAGCTGATTCGCGGCATAATTAACAACTGACATATGAGTTTGATAGAACAGTTGCGAGGCGCTATGGAAGAATCGATGCACGTCGGCGAGCAGGAAACGAGCCTACAGGACCAGTCCTACCACACCATTCGACGCAAAATCGTCTACCTGGACTACAAGCCGGGCGAAAAGCTGGGCGTCAAGCAGCTTTGCGACGACCTAGATATGGGTCGCACGCCCGTGCGCGAGGCTTTGGTTCGCTTGGCGCAGGAAGGCCTGGTGCGCACCGTGCCCCAGAGTGGCACCTACGTCTCACCCATCAACCTCACCCTTGCCGAGAGTGCCTGTTACATCCGCGAGCATCTGGAAAAGCAGGTGATCGTGGAGTGCTGTGCGCGCGCCACCTCGGCAGGCATCGAACAGCTCGACCGCGCCATCGTGCTGCAGGAAAAGGCCATGGCCGAAGAGGATCGCATCGGCTTCTTTTTGAGCGACAACCTCATGCATCACATGATTTTTAGCATCGCATGTCGCAGCACCGTGTGGTCGTGGCTCGAAGAGACCAATGCCGACCTGGAGCGCTTCCGCTGGCTGCGCGCTGCCACGCAGGTTCTCGACAATCAGGACATCGTGAACGAGCACAAGCAGATTCGCCGCGCTATCGCCGGTCGCGACCCCATCGAAGCGAGCTTTTTGGTCAGCAAGCACCTGCACATGATGTTCCGCAACCAAACCGAAGTTCTGGACCAGTTCCCCGAGTACTTCGAGACCAGCAAGCTCCGCTAACCTGCCAAAAAGGGACAGGTTTATTTTGGCAGGTTTTATCTGGGCAAATGCAACAAGGCCCGGCTCCGCCACAACGGAGCCGGGCCTTGTTGTTGGCGCGTTTCGACAACAGAGCACTCGATGTCAGTCGTCAACAGCGAGCGAGCCGCAC
>UQLB01000043.1 GCA_900541725.1 uncultured Collinsella sp.
ACGTTCCTGCCGTCCTCGAGGTAGCCCTCCTGGTCGAAGTGCATGATCTCGATCTTCTCGGTCTCCTTCATGTGTGTCCTCCCATCACATGTGCGCAATTCTATACATCGCGCTTCTTGCTGATACCAATTATAGCCATACGATTGCTTGTTATTTAATACCAATCCAAACTCACGGAGATTTGCGGCGAACGGTCGGTTTCCTCGCCCGAGTGGTATTACAACGCCAATAGTTGTCTATTTCGAGCGCTACTGCCAACGGGTTCCCCACAACTCGCCAGCTATAAAAGCGTTGCGCCAGACCCGCCCAAGCGTTTCCGGCGCAACCGCGCAGTTTAGTTATTCGGCTTCCATCTCCGCTGTCACACGGCGATACATCTCGATAACCTGAGTCGTCGCCTTGGACGGATCCTGATAGTAGCGGCCATCACACGTCTCGGCCGAGACATAGCCCGTATAGCCGTGGCGCATGAGTGCCTCGAGGTCGGCACGCATATCACGCTCGCCGTCGCCCCAGGCAAGATGCGTCGTGCCGCCGCCCACATCTACAAAGTGGGTGTGAACGATCTTGTCGCCCAAAACCTCAAAGTAGCCGTCGATCGTGTCGCCGGCAACTTCCATGGCGCCAAAGTCGATACAGGCCTTCAGGTTGGGACGATCGACCGCCTCGAGGATGCGCGCGACATCCTGTGCGGTGTTGACCAACACGGACTCCGACGGCTGCAGGGCCTCGAGCGCGACGCGAATACCGCGCGTATCGGCGTAGTCGCACACCGAGCGCAGCATGGCAACGCTGCGGGCCCAGGCGTCCTCAGCCGGCTCGTCCAGATAGGCCCAACCACTCGTCACCAGAATCTGCGGCACGCCCAACTCAACGGCAACGTCGATCACATTCTTAAAGTACGAGAGGATGCGTTTTTGGCCCGCCTCACCGCGCACCGCGACGTTCCACGGCTTGGGGTTGTTCTGCTCGGGGCACACGCACACGATCTTGATACCGTATTGGGCGGCAAGATCGCGAATCTTATCCACCGAATCGTGCTCATGGCAATCCACATACAGGTGCATCGAGCCGGTCCACAGCTCGATATTGCGATAGCCGGCCTCACCTGCAGCCTTAAAAAACGTCTCGATGCTGTAGTAACGATGGTTGATGTTCATGAGCGAAAGCTCGGGTACGACCATAGCCCTCCCCTTTCGTACGGAGTTTTAAAAAACAGGGAGCCGCCGCAGATGCGACAAGCCCCCCAAAGATCGACGCAACCGTTAGACGCGATGGAAGCGCGATTCGAACATATTAGGCAAGCACGCCAAAGTAAGCGCCGATGATGCCCACGACCATGGTGCAGAGGATCAGGACCATCGGGTTGATCTTCTTGGAGAGCAGCCAATAGTAGAGCCAGAAGGCGGCCATGCCGAGCATACCGGGCATGATACCGTCCAGGATGTCCTGGAGAGTCTGGGCGGAGTCGCCCTGACCAATGGCGATGGGCAACGAAGCCCAGAACATGTCCTTGCTCATGGCGCCGACGACCATGACGCCGACAATGCCGACGCAGGCCATGATCTTTTGCATCAGGCCGGTCTTCTGAGCCTCGTCGAGGAAGCCAATGCCTAGCTCATAACCCTTGATAGCGCCAAAGATACGAATCAGGAACGCCGGGATGTTGTAGACGAGCAGGAAGGCGATGGGGCCAAAGACGTTGCCGGCTTGGCACAGGCTGATGCCCACGGCAGCGGCGACGACGCGCAGGGTGGACAGGAAGAAGGAGTCACCCAGGCCGGAAAGCGGACCCATGAGGGCGGCCTTGATGTCGTTGACGCTCTCGGGCTCAACCTCGCCACGAGCGACCTTTTCTTCCATGGCCATCGCGATGCCACCCACGAAGGGAGCGAGCTGCGGGGTGATGTTGAAGAATGCGCTGTGACGGTGCAAGGCCTCGGCGTAATCATCGGGACGGCCGGCATAGATCTTCTTGAGCATGTTGGCGACCATCAGGCAGAAGGCAATGTTCATCTGCTTGTAGTAGGTCCAGGAGAATTCCATGCCCAGGGCGCCGGTGTTCACGGCGCTCTTAATGAGGTCGGAGCGAGTAATCTGGTTCTCGGAATTAGAAGTCATCGTCCTCATCCCCTTCCACAGAAAGCTGGGACTGGGCGCCACCAAGGCCCAGCAGGTCGTACTTGTCGATGCCGATGATGATTGCGATCAGGGCGACGCCGAGGACGGGCACGTTGGCATAGGAGCACAGCAGGAAGCCCAGGAAGTAGAATGGCACGAGCTGCTTGGTAAGCACCAGACGGCCGAGCATGGCGAAGCCCATGGCAGGCAGGATGTTGGCTGCGACGCCAAAGCCATCGAGGACGAACGTCGGGATGAAGTCGAGCAGGCCCTGAACGGCGTCGGCACCCAGATAGAAGGAGACCGAGCACAGGATAAAGGCCAGGACGACAATCACGAGACCGATAATCCAGTGCATAGCGTAGATACCCTTGAGGTTACCCTTGCTGGCAAAGACGTCGGCACGGTCGACCAGAAGGGGCATACCGGCGTTGACGACGTTCTTAATGGCCAAGCACAGAGTGGCGATGGGCATCGCGAGCGCGATAGCGGCCTCGGTGCTCTGACCCAGCTGAATAGCGAAGGCGCAGGCGAGCACACCGCCAATACACTCATCGGGCGGCACGTAAGCGCCGATGGAGATTGAACCCATGAAGAGCAGCTCGAGGCTCGCACCGATGGCGAGGCCGGACTGCAGGTCCCCGAGGACTATGCCGACGAGCGGGCACAGAACGATCGGGCGGAACGCATAGAGCGTACCGAGCTGATAATCGAGCTTACCGAAGGCAGCGATAAGTCCGATGAGGATCGCTTGAACAAGCATTGTTCCTCCCTTTGATCCCTCTTGGATCCGCGCGGCGATTCCCGACTTGTCAGCGCGCCCTTTTCCATGCCGACAATCGCCCAGACAGATCCAGCTTGTACCGGTGTGCTGTTAACACCTAAACCGGTGCAAATGATTTGATACCAATTATATAGTCATGCGAAAACTATTTAATACCAATCGCTCAACGGGCGTGTACTCCCGGTGAACGGTAGATGGGGGTAACGGGTAAAGCGTTTATCCGGTACGCCCACGAATAGGGGCGGCGCCGTGCGCGCCGCCCGTGGTTCCCAATTAGAGGGCGCTTAGGGCATCGACCTTGGGGTCGTCGGCCAGAGCGCGAATCTCGACCTCGACACCGCGGCCGACGAGCTCGCGAATGTCCTCTTCCTCGGCAGCAGTCACAAAGATCTGGCGGGAGATCTTACGGGCATCGGGACGCTGCTCGTCCTTGGACTTGGTGTTGCCCAGGTTGATGGAGGTGATCTGCGGGCAGCCGTCGACAAGCTGCTTGGCCTCGGCGATGCTGGCGACGCAGATGATCATCTTGTACTTATCGGTAACACCGGAGTTGATGGCCTCGATGGCGTGCTCCATGTCCTTGATGACGAGCTTGACGTTGGCCGGCTTTCCCATCTTGAGCGTAGTCTTCCAGACGGGATCGTTGGCAACCTTGTCGCCAACGCAGAAGATGCAGTCAGAGCCCAAGCCCTGGACCCAAGAGACGGCCACCTGGCCATGAAGCAGACGATGGTCGACGCGAAGCAGTTGAATCATGATTGACCCCCAAAGGTCTCATGCCGGAAACCCGGCCCCATTAATAGCAGGCGGTGACTAGAACTCTTCCTCGTCATCCGCATCGGTCAGCAGGTCGTTGACAAACTTGACGCGCGTGTCGTCAGCCGCGAGGATCTCGCGGATAACCTGATCGGCGGGAGCCTCCTGGTCCGAAAAGAGCAGCTGGATCAGCAGCGGCAGATTCATGTTGGCAACCAGGTAGGTGTTGGGGCGCGTCTGGACGATCTTGGTGAACTCGTTGTTGACGCTGCCGCCAAACAGGTCGGTGCACACGATTACGTCGTCGGCGGGGTCGAAGGTCGCCAGGAGCTTGGCGGCCTCCTCGGCGACGTCGGTGCGGCCGTCGACAAACATCGACAGGTCGTGGACGTTATCGCGCGCGCCCGAGAGCAGCTCGGTGCTCTCCTTGATGCCGGTCGCAAAATGCGCGTGGCTGGCGAAGATGTATTGCCTCATTGCGGTTTCCCCCAAATGAAATTAGTAGTCGAACTGGTGGTAGTAGCGGCGGTACTTGAGGTTGTGCTTGGTGACC
>UQLB01000044.1 GCA_900541725.1 uncultured Collinsella sp.
CTGGTGCCCTTCCTCGGGGAAGTGGGCTTCGCGAACTTCCCCGAGGAAGGGCACCAGCCCGGAGGCGGCCCTCTCGACCGTTTCGATATGCGGGGCTGAAATTTTTTTAATGCAATGGTGACTTTGCTGATGCTGCCCTGGAGACTGCGCATCTAACTTTGGTCAGCTAGGATTACATTGCCGGGGCCGGGGTGGCCTGGTTAGGTTTGGGAAGTTCGCGAAGCCCACTTCCCAAACCTAACCAGGCCACCCCGGCCCTCGTAGGATAGATAAGAGGGGGAGTGGATGAGCTTTACGAGCGTGGCGTTGCAGATGGTGACGGTTTCTTTGCCGATCCTGTTGGGGTGGTGTATCTCCAAGCTGGGGTTTATGAAGGCCGAGTTTGAGCGTGAGCTTTCGCGTCTGCTGCTTCAGGTGGCGTTGCCGTGCTTGGTGCTTTCGTCGGCGTTGGGTGACGATGTGCAGTTGCCGAGCGTTGCCGATACGTTTTCGCTTATGGGCTTGTCCGTCGCCATGTATGCGGTGGCGATTGTTATTGCGTTTACCGTTACCGCTGTCCTTCGTGTGCCCAAGGGAACAGAGTGCTCGTATCGCTTTGCGGTGATTTTCGGTAATGCCGGGTTTATCGGCTTTCCGGTTATTTCGGCGGTATTGGGAAAACAGGCGCTGTTGTACGCTTCGATTGCGCTCATTCCCCTCAACATATTTATGTTCACCGTTGGCGTCATGCTCTTTAGTGGTGCACAAGGCGGCCTCAAGAAGCAGCTGCGAAATCTTGCCGCTTGTTGCAAAAACCCTGGCCTTATTGCGAGTGTTGTCGTGCTCATTGTCGTTTTGACCGGATGGACCGACTGGGGCGTCGTGGGCGATTCGATTTCCATCGTGGGTACCATGACCACCCCGGCGGCGCTGCTGCTCATGGGTTCGTCCATTGCCAAGTATCGACCGCTCGATATGCTCACCAACTGGCGTGCCTATGTCGCCGTGGCGTTTCGCCTGGTTATCGTTCCGGTGGCGTGCCTTGCCGTGGCTCGCGTGTGGCCGGGCATGACGCCCATGTTCATTACGACACTCGTGCTCGAGATGGCAATGCCGGTAGGCAGCAACGGCACGCTGTACTGCCTCCAATACGGCAAAGACGCCCGCCCCATGATGCAGTGCACTTTCCTGTCGATCCTCTGTTCCATCCTGACCATCCCCCTAGTAGCCACCCTGTGCGGGTAGGCATCCGGGACGGTCTCGCGCTGGGGCCCTGCCGGGCGGGGTGACTTTGTCCGGGGAAGTGGGCTTCGCGAACTTCCCCGGACAAAGTCACCCCGCCTGGCAGGGCCCTCTCGACCGTTTCGATCTGCGGGTCTGATAATTATTTAATGTAATGGGGACTTTGTTGTTGCTGCCTTAGAGACAGCGCATCTACCTTTGGTCAGCCAAGGTTAAATCGTCGGGGCCGGGGTGGTTGGTATAGGTTTTGGAAGTTCGCGAAGCCCACTTCCAAAACCTATACCAACCACCCCGGCCCTCGCCCGTATCACCCCGCTGAGCGAGCTATAGACGCCACGCACCGATACGGTAAAGCGCCGGCTTGAAATTGGTGCTATATTCGGCTTGAGTTGTTTAATGCTAGTACGGGAGGCTGATATGGGGCTGTTCAAGAAGAAAAACCCGCAGGACGCCTTTGATCCCGATGTGTTTACCATCACGGATACTATTTTGGACCCGCCGCGGTTTACGTTTTTGCCGGCCATCTACCAGGATGCTACGCGTCGCAAGTGGGCCGTGCATCAGCGCGGTGCGCAGCCGAAGATCTTTGACTACGCGGATGTGCTGCAGTGTGAGATCGTCGAGACTGGGAATCCCGAGGATGTGCCGGAGCTCAGCAATCGTGAGCTCGCTCAGCAGATTTTGATCAATCCAGCTCAGGCCACTAAAAACAACGCCGCCAAGCGTAATATGTGCCTTGGTATGGGTGTCATCGTTGCCGTGCGAACCGGCGAGGATGAGATTTCGAAGCTTGAGATTCCGGTGACTGCGGGCGAAGTCAAGCGAGACTCCGGCCTATATCGGTCGTATCGGAACGTTGCGGAGCAGATTAAGGAAGCTTTCGACGCCATGGGGTGTTCGGAGCAATGATGCCCGCAGCATCAGGCGGTTGAGGAGCCTTGCCCATGTCGAGCGAACCATATGCGATTCCGCCCAAAGATCGCGCCTTTGAGGGCATTCTTTGGTATATCAAACACTATGACTTACAGGGTGGCGATCGGTTGCCTGCCGAGCGCGTGCTCTGCGAAGAGCTGGGCGTATCACGCACGGCGCTTCGTGCTGCCATCACGCGTCTTATATCGTGCGGAACCCTGGAAAGCCGCCGTGGTTCGGGCACCTATGTGTGCCCGCCCAAACCGCTGAACATTTTCCAGGAAACGTGGAACTATACCCAGGCCGTCGAGAGGGTCGGCTCAAAGTCCACCGCACGCCTGATATGGTCAAAGGTCGTGTATGCCGATATCGATTTGGCTCAAAAGGCGCAGATCGATCTGGGTATGCCGCTCTTCTGCATTCGACGCGTTCGCGTGGTCAATGGATCCCCCGCATCGATCGAGACGGCATACGTCAATCTGTCTTTATGTCCCTCGCTTCCCGATCACGATTTTGAGCAAGAGAGCCTCTATGACGTTTTGCTCAAAGAGGGCAATGTCCATGTGACGCACGGCAAGGAGCATATTTCCATCAGCCGCCTGAACGCCGACGAGGCCAAGCTGCTGGATGCCCAGGAGGGCACGCCAGTGTTTTACAAGGCGTCTCACGAACGCGACGAGAACGACGGCTTTGTCGAGTATTGCAAGTCCGTGATTCTGCCGACAAAGTATCGCTTTGCCGATAACGGCGAGGCGGACGGCGTTGCAACGAAGGTGGGTGTCGAATGGCTGAAGCGGTAGGGGACCTGCCGGTCTACAAACAAATCCGCCGCTGTATTGCGGAGCGAATCGAGCGCGGCGACTATCCGACGGGTTCGATGATTCCGTCCGAAAATGAACTGGCCGAGGAGTTTGGCACCACGCGTCTGACAATTCGTAGCGCCATGGACGAGCTGGTCAAGAGCGGTCAGATTCGTCGCGTGCAGGGCAAGGGCGCCTTTGTGGGGCATAAGTGGTTTGATGAGCACGTTCGCAAAGGCGGTTTTCGCCAGACGGTTTTGGCCTCGGGCGCGACGCCATCGGTACGCATCCTCGCGCGTTCCAAACGCTATGCCGGCCTGTACTATGCCGACCTGTTTGGTATCGCCGAGGACGATCTGCTTTACTCGGTGCGCCGTCTTAACTGCATCGATGGCGAGCCCGTGTCGATCGAGATGACGCTGATTCCGTGCCTGCTGTTCCCGGGTATCGAGGATGTCGATATTTCGGTTTTCAGTCTGTACGAAACCTATGACATGTTGGGTCGAAAGCCGGATAAATCGATTGAGAAGCTCGATATCGAGGCTTTGGGCGCACGCGATGCGAGCCTGCTCAATCTTGAGCCAGGAGATCTGGCGCTTGTGCTGGAATGCTTGACTTACGATGCGAGCGGACAGGTCATCGAGTACGCCAAATCCTTTACTCGCGGCGATGCCGGCGGTTATGCCTACAACTATTAGTATCTAGAACGTCCTTGCGCACGGCGAGGACGCTCGTTTTTTAGGACATGTGCCGCTCGACCGATGAACGGCCAAAACTGACCGTCTACCGAGAGAGGAGGATTAAATCGAAAAATCGGTATTAAAAACGGCTAACCTGTAATCGTTCACTGGTATTAAGAACCTTTGAATTGTTGAGTTTGTGGTCAAGATGACCACAAGGTTAAACGGGACTAATGGGACGGCAAGCCCGTTCGTGTCCGTGCGACAATTCAGACTGCTCGTGAAAGGAGCGGGAATGAAGGAGACCGAGGAGATCGAGATCATGCACTTCGACCAGGAGGGCTACCTCGAGGACGGCAGGAACGT